>ONFP01000033.1 GCA_900317105.1 uncultured Succinatimonas sp.
TCTCGAAAGGAGGTGTACCGATGTTAAGCAGAATTTTTATAAATGAGGTATACCGAGGTTAGCCCGAATTTCTATACCGATGTGAACCGAATTTTGCGCATGTATAGTAAAACCTGGAAAGAAAGAAATTCAATCTGAAGTCGTCCTACCTGAGATAGTTGCATGAAGTTGCTTAGAACTTTTTTTTATTGAAAGGGATGGGAGATCCCTATTTGAAAACTGTTATTCTTCTCACTTCAGGAGACCCGTCAAATACCGCAGCAATCTGAAGCAGTTCCCGATCACCAAGGTTTTCAGCTCCGTATTCTCTTTTCCTGATCTGATCTTCTGCTTTTTTCAAAAGAGCCTCGGCATCCTTTCCATCTTTTGAGAATTTTAACTCAATTATGACTCTGCGTTTTTTAAAGTTCACCAGAAGATCACTGCTGCCTTTGAAGTTATGCTGTTCGGATCTGACATCATGACCTTTACCTATCAGATACAACTGTATTAAAGCTCTTAATGTAGACTCATTGTTTACCGGATATTTGTCATAAGGAATAGTGGCAAGAACTGTATTAAATAGGGAGATTATGTCCTTTACTGATCCTTTTTCTAAAACGTACTGTCGTTCTGAATTATAGGGAGACACATTATTTTTGAAAACTCTAATCCCAAGTAGAGAAAATAAGGCGGTTTTAACCTCTCTATTAGCTGCACCTATAACTACATCTGTGTATCGGTCAATAGGTGACTTAAGTGTGAGATATCCTGTCTGGCACATTAGTACATTTTCATTCATGTCCGGCAGAGAAGTGGGATTCATAAAATCATCATAATTGATATTAATTTCAGATGTCTGGAATTTATTTATATCAATTTCATGAGATTCCATGTAGTTATTTAGAATAGAAGGAATACCTCCAGCCTCATACCAGTAGTCACCGAAAACAACACGCTTTTTTTGAGATATAGACTGAAGAAAAGAGTTTACCGAGTAGGTTGAAAAAACTTTATTCTCATAGAACTCATCAAAACAGTAGCTGTCGTAATGTTCAGCCATCCTGTCGAGGAATTCCTCAATATCAATATCAGTCACAGATTCTGTATTTATATGCTTCTCATAGCTTATACCCAGCTTTAGATAATCAATATAGAATCTCTTTATCTCTTCCCTTGTAAATCCAATCATCTGTGAGAAAGCGTGATCATAGCTTAAATCTTTAATATCAGAACCAACTGAGAATATTGAAACATCCTTTAATCTGGTGACTCCGGTTAATGCCATGAATTTTATCTGTTTCTTTCCCTTTAGCGCTCCATATAATTCTCTGAGAAAAGTTCTGAATTCCTCATATCGCTCTTTGTTATTGATATTTGCTGAAAGCTGACAGTCATATTCATCAATCAGTAGAACAAGCTGCATTCCTTCAGGCATAACCGTAAATATGTTCCTTATAAGGTTGTTTGGTTCGCTATCATCTGTGTAATCATAGAGACCATTCATTCTTGCAAAATCACGAATGGGCTGACACATGCTGGATTTAAAGGCATTTAAATCACATGTTGAATATTCAAGAAAATTCAGATGAAGAACAGGGTAGGTTTTTTGCGTCCATTTGTCATAAATCCATGTCCCTTTAAAATAAGGCTCAACTCCCTTTTCAAAAAGAGTTCCGATTGTATTTAGAGTCAGAGATTTACCAAAACGGCGAGGACGGGAGAAGAAAACCCTTTTATAGGTCTTAATAAGATTATGGATATATTCTGTCTTATCTACATATATAAAATTACTATCAATAAAATCTTCAATATTTTCTGATTGAGCAATTTCTTGCATTCTTATTCTCCTGTTTCCCTCTGGGATTATAACATACGTGTATTTTCAGTATGCGGAATACCTTCGTATAGCAGTGACATTTAAGAATAATAGATTCAGGAATGTGTCCTATGTATCATTGCATCTGAAAACAGTTCATTCCAAGCATTACTTTTTTTATCTGAAATATCGTAAATTAGTTAAGTTCATTGATAAATACTATGGTCTCTACAAAGAATACTTTTTTGTTTTTCTTCTCAATAAAATTACACTTCTGCCGTAAACATATATATAAGGGCGGAGCAGGGAATATAGTCGTGTTAACTTCCAATATTAGAAATCAGTATCTTGTAGATGAAATGCAGCTGGGTGAGCGTCTTAACAAGGACGTTCATGCAGGTAATCATGCTGATTTTTCTTTAATGCTGGCTATGCTTTCCCATGATCTGACCGATCATCCTTTATACAATCCTATAGTTACTGAAGAAAAAGAAGTAAATCTAAGAAAGAAGTTTCATCTTCTGCCTGAACAGAAAAAATATGCTCAGAGTGAGGATTTTGTCAGAGCTCAGTTCCTGACCGAGGCTTTTTCTTCAGAAGGTATATCTCAGGTCTTCTTAGCTCAATGTATCAGACAGGAACCTCTAACTCCTTTCCAGAGAGAGTTATCTCCTGAGGTATTCGGAGAACTCCCTCCTTTAAAACAGGAGAAACTCAGAAAGGAATATGAAGGCAAGGCTCTGGCTTATGAGGAGATCCATGAGACAGGAGACGGCTTTGATGTGCTTGATGAAATTCAGTCCAGCCGTATTCAGCTGCAGATTAGCGCTATTGCTTAACACCTCATTTTTTACCTTCAAAATACACTTCTGCTAAGAAAATGCTCTTTTGAAAAAATTTTTTTACATCTTACTTACTGAAATTGCACAATTTTGTAAATAAATTGCCTAATACCTTCATTTTATGTCATAAACTTATAGTATAATATGCAAAATTTTTTTTGACGATAAGTCATCGAGGTTATTACATGGCTGTTTTTGAAGAAGCTTTAAAATATTTTCCAAGCATTTCCGACGGTATTACTTACTGTCCTGTAAAAGGAGTGCATTATTTTAAAGAGTCTTTCTCTAAAGATGCAGAACCAAGTGTATATCCTGCAGGTTTATGCATCATGTTCAGTGGTTCTAAGATCCTGACTATGGATGATATATGCTTCAAATATACCGGCGGTGAGTATGTAGTCTGCTCTATGACCATGCCCCTGAACTGTGAAATATGTGCAAATAAGGATGAACCTGTTAAAGGAATTTTCATTGGTTTCACAATCAATGAAATCCGTGAGCTTGTTGAAGAGATGGGCCTTATGGATTCATTCCAGAAAAATGATCTTAAAGTAGTACCTCATCCTTTTGGCCCTTCTGTTATGTCTGACTCATTCAGAAGCTCAATTATCAGATTTTTACAGTGCCTGACCAATGAACAGGATGCCCGAATTTTAGGTGATACCCTTAAGAGAGAGGTTCTTTATAGAGCAATGACAGGAGAACAGTCAGAACTTCTGTATAAGATTGCTCTTAATTCCGGACCTTTGGCTCTGGTATCAAATATCATTGGAATTATTCAGAATAATTATAACAAGGATTTGGATATCAATAAGCTTGCAGAGGATGCTCATCTGAGTGTTTCTTCTTTTTACCGTATCTTCAGACAGATTACTTCTGATACTCCAATCCAGTATATCAAGAAGCTACGTCTGAATAGGGCAAAAGATCTGATTATTACCAAAAATGTTAAAGCTTATGTTGCTGCTTTTGAAGTTGGCTATGAGAGTGTCTCTCAGTTCAGCAGAGAATTTAAACGCTATTTTGGTGTAACTCCTGCAGCTTTTAAGGTTAACTAGGAATAACTGAATGTTTCAATTCTGTTTTCATTTCTTTTTTTGAGAGCTTGATCATTTAAGATTAAGCTCTTTTTATGTCCTTTTCATAATTTCAAACTTAACATATTCCCTCGCATATAACATGGCAGTTATTTGTTGTAAAATGAAATATAGAGAGTTGAAGTTATTATAGAGATAAAAGGATAATGGTAGATATTACAAAACTTCCGAAAGCAAAAAGTGGCTTTGAAGAATTACGTTTATCAAATCAGATTTACGTTGATCATACTGATTTGATTTATGAATTTGCATATCTTGAGGGGCCTAATTTTCTTTCAAGACCACGTCGTTTCGGTAAATCTCTCCTTATATCAACTCTTGAATCTTTATTTTCTCATGGAACCAAGTTCTTTAAAGGCCTAAAGATAGAAAATCTATGGGAAGAAAGAGAAAAAGGAAAGACTTATAAGGTTATTCACCTTGACTTTTCTTCTTTTGCTTTCACAAATCCTATTGATTTTGATGCAAAAATTTACGATATTCTAGATAAGTTTGCTAATAATTTAAAGATTACACGAACGAAGAATTCGGGTACCTATAAATCAGATTCATTGTTAACAGATATTATTTCAAGTTCACCTAGTGAATTTGTTCTTCTAATTGATGAATACGATTATCCTTTAACTCATTCTCTTGATGATGAGAAAATATTTAATGAATACAGAGTTTTTCTTCAGGGATTCTTTGGAACAATTAAATCTCTGACTGGAAAGATGAGATTTATCTTTATTACAGGTGTCGGTCGTTTTGCAAAAACATCTGTATTCTCTCAGCTTAATAATCTACGAGATTTAGGACTGGAATCCAAATTTGCACCGCTTTTAGGGTATACCGAACCTGATATTCATCAGTATTTTGATGAATATGTTGATAATGCTGCTAATATTCTTAAGCTCTCAAAAGAAGAATGCTATGCACAGATAAAGTCTCATTACGATGGTTACAGATTTCATGTAAATAACGATACTCTGCTACATAATCCATGGTCGGTCCTGAATTTTCTTGCCTTTCCTGATGACGGCTTTAAAAACTTCTGGTATGAAACTGGGGGAGCTTATCCGACTCTAATTTCAAAATATATAAAGAGTATTCAGAATACACCATTAACACAGATTCAGAAAGTAAAAATCGGAGATGAAGAATTATCTGCTTTCTATGATTTCTTTGATGTGCCTACAGTAAGTCTTTTGTATCAGACAGGTTATCTCACAGTAAGAACAGAAGAGAATGATTTAGGTGGAGAGAGCTTATTTTTAGTTCCACCAAATCTTGAGGTAAAGTCTGCCTTAACAAAACTTTACTACGTAAAAATTAGAAAAAATGCTGTTGAGAGTAACGTTATTAAGGATTTTTCGACTGCACTTGTAAATAACTTTGAATCTCACAATTTTGAGAGAATGATAAAAACCTTCTCTGCAGCTCTTAATACCTTTGGGTACGATGATAAAGAAGCTTTTAATTCAGAACATTATTGTAGAGATATCATTTATTTTACTTTGACCTTATCTGGAATAAATGCACAAAGAGAAGTTATCAGTTCAAACGGCAGAGCTGATTTGGTCGTGGAGCTTCCTGAATCGAGATATATTTTTGAGTTTAAACTAGCTAAAGAAAAAAAATTTGAGGAAAAACTCTTAGAAGAGGCGATTGAACAAACTAAAGACAAACGCTATGGTGAAATCCTTCCACTAAAAACACTTACTAGAATTGCAGTGGTTATAAGTGCAAATGATAAGAATGTTGCCTTGTGGAATGTTTGTGAATAGTAGGAACCTAAATGTAGAGTGTAGGAAGTTCGAGTTTGATCTTCAGAACTAACTTCGACTCTGTGTTGTCTTTTATACAGCAGAAAAAAAAGGGAGATTACACAATCTCCCTTCTTTATATAAACTGTTAACAGTGAAACTGTCTATTAGTTCATTGCCTTAATCTTAGCTGCTAACTTGCTCTTATGACGAGCAGCCTTATTCTTGTGAATAAGACCCTTGCCTGCAGCACGGTCTAGAACTGGCTCAGCTAATGCGAATGCAGCCTTAGCCTCGTCCTTGTTACCAGCCATAACAGCCTTAAGTACGTTCTTTACTAAAGTGCGCATCTTAGAACGTGCAGCAACATTGTGCTGACGTGCCTTCTCAGAAATTATAACGCGCTTCTTTGCAGATTTAATATTTGGCACAGATAGCTCCTGAAATCTTAAAAAATTACCACCGTATACTATATAGTGGTGAATAATCGCAGTATTCTATCAATTTTTTTTTCAAATTTAAAGTAGAACACCAAAAATTGTGCCATATTCTACAACACTTTTGGGTATCTGATCCAACTTATATATGCGCAATTTTCTAACTAGATGAAAATCAATATATTTTTGTAACCATGAAAAAACCGTGATGTATGCTTAGTTTTAAGATATAATTAATAATTCAAATAGTATTTACTACATTTACATAATAATTACAATTAACGGTTTTTTTGATGCATCTTATCCGCTGTCTTTCTGATTTTAAGGGTACTCCTAATGGTGTAGCCATTGCGATTGGAAATTTTGACGGTTTTCATAAAGGGCATCAGGCTGTAATTGAGTGTATGAAAGAAAAGGCACGAAGATTAAATCTTGTGCCTGCTGTAATGATTTTTGAGCCGCAGCCTCTGGAGTATTTTTCCAAAGACAAATCTCCGGCCAGAATCTATTCCTTAAGAGATAAACTTCTTGCACTCAGATCTGCAGGTGTAGAACTTGTTTTTTGTATGAAATTCAATGCTGATTTTGCTGCAATGAGCGCCCATGATTATGTTGTTGAGCTTCTGGGTAAAAAGCTTGGAGTCAAAAGCGTAACCGTAGGTACTCTGTTCAGTTTCGGACAGGGTGGAAAATCCACAATTGAGGATTTGAAAAAAATCGGATCATCAATTGGAATGGAAGCAAGTGCAATAGACGGTGTGGACCTGGATGGGGAACGCATTTCAAGTACTAAAATCAGAGAGTATTTGTTTAAAGGTCAGCTGGATCACGCTAAAGAAGCTCTTGGCAGATATTATTCTATGTCAGGAATTGTAGTTCACGGGAATCAGATTGGCAGAAATCTTGGTTTTCCAACTGCAAACATGAATGTAAATCGCAGAATAAGTCCTCTTAGAGGAGTTTATGCTGTAAAAGTTTCAACCAGATTTGGTCTGAAAAACGGAATGGCAAATGTTGGGGTAAGACCGACAGTTGTCAGAAATCAGAGTAAGGCAATTCTGGAAGTCAATATCTTTGATTTGAATAAAGATCTGTATGGTCAGAGTATCAGGGTCTTTTTTATAGAAAAAATCAGAGATGAAATGAAATTTAATGATATTGAGACACTCAGAGAGCAGCTCGCAAAGGATAGGCTTTCAGCTCTCGAAGTGCTTAATAGTCGAGATATTAACGAATTTTAATTATTGTTTTTGGTAGACAGGAAAATGGCTGATTATAAAAATACTTTAAACCTTCCAAATACAGACTTTCCTATGCGTGGCAATCTTTCTCAGAGAGAGCCTGGTATGCTTGCAGACTGGGAAAAGCGTTGTCTTTATAAGAAAATCCGTACAGCACGCGCTGGAGCCAACATGTTTATTCTTCATGACGGCCCTCCATATGCAAACGGCAATATTCACATCGGACACTCTATTAATAAGGTTTTAAAGGATATTATTATCAAGTCAAAGACCTTGTCTGGTTTTGACTCACCTTATATCCCTGGATGGGACTGCCATGGTCTGCCAATTGAAGTTAAGGTTGAGAGTCTTATTGGCAAGCCTGGAGCAAAGGTTGATGCTGCTACCTTCAGAAAAGAGTGCAGAAAATATGCCGCCAGCCAGGTTGAAGGTCAGAAAAAGGATTTCAAGCGTCTTGGTGTGTTAGGTGACTGGGATAACCCATACCTGACTATGAATTATAAGACAGAGGCTGATACCTTAAGAGCTTTGGGTAAAGTTATTGCCAACGGCCATTTTGTAAGAGGTCTGAAGCCTGTTTACTGGTGTATGGACTGTCAGTCTGCTCTTGCTGAAGCTGAGGTTGAATACGCTGATGTTAAGTCAGACTCAATTTATGTTCGTTTTGCCTCAACTGATGATGAAAAGATTCTGAATACCTTCAATGCTCAGGGTAAAGGTCAGGGACCAATTTCATGTGTAATCTGGACAACCACTCCATGGACACTTCCTGCCAACAGAGCAATCTGTCTGAACGAACAGCTTAAGTACAGTCTTGTTCAGGTTGAAACAGACCGTGGTGCAGAGCGTTTTATTATGGCTTCAGATCTGATTGAAACCGTAATGAGCAGCTGTGGTATTGAAAAGTTTGAAAAGCTTGGTGATGAGGTTTCAGGAAAAGCTTTAGAGCTTATGAAGTTCAAGCATCCATTCCTGAATCTTGAATCTACTGTGATTTTAGGTGCTCATGTAACTTTAGAGGCAGGTACCGGATGTGTTCATACTGCTGGTGGTCACGGTCTCGACGACTACAATGTAAGTACCAAATACGGTATCGAAATCTACAATCCTGTTGGCCCAGACGGCTGCTTTAAAGAGGATGTTGAGTTCTTTGCCGGTTTAAATGTTTTAAAGGCAAATCCTAAGGTAATAGAGGTTCTAAAAGAAAAAGGCGCTTTGGTAAAGGCAATTTCTATTACCCACAGTTATCCACACTGCTGGCGTCATAAGACTCCTGTTATCTTCCGTGCAACTCCTCAGTGGTTTATCTCTATGGATGGTAAGGGACTTAGAACCAGAGCTCTTGAGGAAATTGCAAAAACCAAGTGGATCCCTGCATGGGGACAGAACCGTATTGAAGCAATGGTTAAACAGCGTACTGACTGGTGTATTTCCCGTCAGAGAACCTGGGGTATGCCATGTGCAGTTCTAATCAATAACGAAACCAACGAAATTCATCCTGATACTCCTGCAATTATTGAAAAGGTTGCAAAAGCAGTTGAGAAGGATGGTATTCAGGCATGGTGGGATCTTAAGGTTGAAGACCTGATTGGTCCTGAAGAGGCAAAGCTATATCACAAGGATCCAAATACTCTTGATGTATGGTTTGACTCTGGTTCAACTCAGTTCAGTGTTGTTGACCAGCGTGAAGAGTTTAAGGGACATTGTGCTGACTTGTATTTAGAAGGCTCAGATCAGCATCGTGGCTGGTTCATGTCATCACTGATGCTTTCTGTTGCAACAAAGGATAAGGCTCCATACAAGGAGGTTCTAACCCACGGCTTTACTGTTGACGGTCAGGGCAGAAAGATGTCCAAGTCACTGGGTAATGTAATTGCTCCTCAGGAAGTAATTGATAAGCTTGGTGCCGATGTTCTTCGTCTGTGGATCGCTTCAAATGACTATACTGGCGATATGGCTGTTTCTCATGAGATCTTTAAGAGATCTTCTGATGCATACCGTCGTGTAAGAAACACTATTCGTTTCTTACTTGCTAATCTGAATGGTTTCAATCCTGAAACCGACATGGTTCCATTCAGCTCTATGGTTGAACTTGATAAGTGGGCGGTATCTCTTGCTTCAAAGACTCAGAAAGAAGTTGTTGCCTGCTATGATGAGTACGATTTCCACAAAGTTGTTCAGATTCTTATGAATTTCTGTTCAATCGAGCTAGGTTCATTCTATCTTGATATCATCAAGGACCGTCAGTATACAGCCAAGGCTGATAGTGCAGCTCGCCGTTCTTGTCAGTCCGCTTTATACCTGATTGCAGAGGCTCTGATCCGCTGGATTGCTCCAATTCTTTCCTTTACAGCTCAGGAAGCCTGGGAAGCAATGCCTGGTAAGAGAGATGAATTCGTATTCACCTCTACCTGGTTTGATAAGCTAGAAGAGCTTGATGAGTCTTCTGAGTTTAATTCAGAGTACTGGAAGAGAATGCTGACCTTCAGAAATGAAGCTAACAAGGCAATCGAAACAGCTAGAAACAACGGTGTAATCGGTGGTTCTCTTGAGGCTGATGTCAAGGTATTTGCAAAGGGGCAGTTATTTGAGGATCTTAAGAAGCTTGAAAATGAACTATGCTTCGTACTGATTACCTCTAAAGCTGTAATTACAGATGAGTCTGCTCCTGCTGAGGCCTTCAAGTCAGAGGTTATTGACTGTGCCTTTACTGTAACCAAGTCAACAGCCAAGAAGTGTGAGAGATGCTGGCATTATGAGGATGCTGTGGATGCTGATCCTGAGTATCCTGGTCTGTGCCCAAGATGTATTGAGAACATCAAGTCAAACGGTGAAGTAAGAAAATTTGCTTAAAATGACTTCTTTGTTTTCAAAAGAAAATGGAAGCAGGTTCCTTTTATGGAGCTTGCTTGTTATTGTTCTTGATCAGTTAACCAAATACTGGATCAGTTCAACTATTCCTGTTGATACAGTTGGCTATCAGGTTGCCTCTTTTTTCAGCATTGTTCATGTCTGGAATGAAGGGGCGGCATTTAGCTTTCTTGCCTCAATGGGAGGATGGCAGCGCTATTTCTTTATGGGAATAGCGGTTGTAATCTGTGCTGTACTCCTGTTCTGTCTTTTAAAAACATCTCGCGAAAAAAAATGGACCTGCCTTGCAATATCTCTTGTTATAGGCGGTGCATTGGGTAATCTTATTGATAGAATACTATGGTCTCACGTTATAGATTTTCTGCTGTTCTATATAAAAACTGATTCATTTTTCTATGCGTATCCGGCATTCAATGTAGCCGATATTGCTGTCTGCTGTGGCGCAGGCCTTCTGGTGATTATAGGATTTTTGGGAAAAGAAGATCCTATAAAAAAATAGGAGTCTTTTATGTCTTTTTCCGTCAAAATAGCTAAGTCCCGTGGCATGTGCGCTGGAGTTGAAAGAGCAATCCAAACAGTTAAGAATGCTATTCTAAAATTTCCAGATCAGGATATTTTCGTTCTCCATGAAGTTGTTCACAACAAGCATGTTGTGGACGACTTACGTTCAATCGGTGCTCATTTCGTTGATTCATTAGAAGAAGTTCCTGATAATTCTGTTCTTATTTTTTCTGCTCATGGTGTTGGGATCAGTACTTTTGAGGCTGCAAAAGCCAGGAAACTGACCATTATCGATGCTACCTGTCCGGTTGTCAGCGTTATTCACAAAAAAATGAACAAAGCCGGATTAAAAGGAATGGATGCAGTTGTTATCGGTCACAAGGGCCATCAGGAGGTTGTCGGCACCATCGGTCAGTATACAGGTGACCTGTCCAAGGTTCATGTCATCATAAAAGCTGATGATGTGGAATCTCTTGATATTGATGCTGAAAACTCTATGTTTGCCACTCAGACTACCTTAAGTATTGATGAGACCAGACTTACAGTTGAGGCCTTAAAGAGAAAGTATCCAAATATTCAGGGGCCTAGGGCAGATGATACCTGCAGAGCCACTCAGGTGAGGCAGAATGCGGTAAAGGAACTGGCTCGTGAATGCGAGCTGGTATTGATTGCCGGTTCAGCTAACTCTTCAAATTCAAACCGTTTAAAAGAAGTTGCCCTAAATGAGGGAGCTTTTGCCTATTTAATCGATGACAGTTCACAAATTGAAATTTCATGGTTTAATAATATTACGACAGTAGGCCTGAGTGCAGGTGCATCAGCTCCACAGTATGTAGTTGATGAAATTGTCGAGTATTTAAAACAAAATGGAGCTTCCTCCGTAGAAGAAGTAGGTAGTGATCTTAAAGAAAAAAGTTTTCCATTACCTCAGGAAGTCCAAATCTAAAGGCAAGATAAAACAAGATGTCGTTTTTTAGCGATTTATTTTTGTTTTGGGAGTTCAAATGAAAGATTCAACTTTGTGTATTCACGCTGGTTATACTCCAAAGAATGGTGAACCAAGCGCAATGCCGATTATTCAGAGTACAACCTTCAGATATGAGAGTACACAAGCAATTGCTGATCTGTTTGATTTAAAGAGTAACGGTTATTTCTATTCACGTCTGGCTAATCCTACCTGCGGTTTTGTTGAGGAGAGACTTGCCAAGCTTGAAGGTGGTGTTGGTGCTATGCTTACCTCATCTGGTCAGGCTGCAACCTTAACTGCTGTTCTTACTATTGCTAAGGCTGGTGATCACATTCTGTGTTCATCTACAGTTTATGGCGGAACCTTTAATCTGATGGCAGTTACCTTCAAGAGAATGGGTATTGATGTTACCTTCTTTGAACCTGAAGAAACCGATGAAGAGGTTGAAGCTAAGATCAGACCTCAGACAAAAGCTATTTTTGGTGAGACTCTGGCAAATCCTGCTCTTGCTGTATTTGATATTGAGCGTTACGCTGCTATAGCTCATAAGCATGAGATTCCACTGATTGTTGACAATACTTTTGCTACACCAATCCTGTGCAAGCCTTTTGATTTTGGTGCTGATATTGTTATTCATTCAACTACCAAATATCTTGATGGTCACGCAATTCAGGTAGGCGGAGCTGTGGTTGACAGTGGTAAATTTGATTGGGCAAAATCATCAAAATTCCCTGAGTTTACCACTCCTGATGAGTCTTATCATGGACTTATTTATACAGAGGCCTTTGGAAAGGCTGCGTTTATTGTTAAGGCTAGAGCCCAGATCATGCGTGATTTAGGTGTATGTCAGACAGCTCAGGCTGCTTTCTATATCAATCTTGGAATTGAAACTCTGCCATTACGTATACGTAAGCATTCAGAGAATGCCTTAAAGGTAGCAGAGTACCTGTCTAAGAATGACAAAATATCACGTGTTATCTATCCTGGACTAAAGTCAGATCCGTATTATGCATTAGGTCAGAAATATATGACTGACGGTTTGTGTTCAGGTGTAATGTCAATTGAACTTAAGGGCGGAAGAGAGGCAGGAGCAAAGTTTATTGATAATGTTAAGCTTGCATCTCCTGAGGTTCATGTTGCTGATATCAAGACCTGTTTGCTTCACCCAGCAACTGCAACTCATCGTCAGCTTTCTGATGAGCAGTTAAAGGAATGTGGTATTACTCCTGGCCTAGTAAGACTTTCTGTCGGTCTTGAAGATGTCGAGGATATCATTGCTGATATTCAGCAGGCATTAGACGAGATCTAGTCGATTTCAAGATAGGTGGAGGCTTTCTTGTCTCCACTCTTGATTATAAATTCTCCTGTTTTTATTCCTAAACCTGCAAGCTCATATATTCTTACATGTCCGATCGTTTCTCCATCACACTGAAGTGTTCTTCGTTTTGAAATATAGGCATCGGTTAGTTTTGCCCCGTTTATGGTGGCATGAATCGGTGTCCCAAATCCAAGCACATAGGTTTCAATGGATGTATTGTTAACCTTTCTTATGCCAACAGCCAGAACTTTTTCGACATTCCTGATTCTAAGCTTGTAGTATTTTGAGCATAGATAAGGATCGGTGTATGCGTAAGCTGAATCTGCAAACACGAATATCATTAAGAAAAATAATAGCTTTTTCATAAACATCTGTTAAAAACACATTCTATAGAGCTAAAAAAATCCTCACATACGTCAGTATAAAACATAGTGAGGATTTATCGGTTAATCTAAAAAGATTATTTCTTAAAGAGTCTCGATCTCGTGAAGCTGAGCAACAACTTTTTCAAGCTGTGTTTTGTTCAACTCTAACTGAGCTTTAGCACCTTCAATAATCTTAGCAGGAGCCTTAGAAACGAAAGCCTCATTTGAAAGCTTGCTCTCACCTGACTTGATGTTGGCTTCAAGCTTCTGGATCATACCTTTAAGACGCTTGATTTCCTCATCTTTGTTAATCAGATCCTTCATTGCAATCAGAATTTCAGCATTACCGATTGGTTTTGAGGTACAAGGCTGAATTTCATCATTAGCCTCTACAAACTTGATCATTTCAATGTTCGCAAGATTCTGCATAAAGATGAAATTATCTGAGGCGCACTTCTTTTCTGCATCACTGGCTCCTCGCATCATAGGAGCAAGAGTTACTGAAGGAGCAACCTTCATTTCTGCTCTCAGGTTACGGATAACAGTTGATACTTCCTGAATGAAGGCGATGTCAGCTTCTGCCTTATCATCATTGTCAAAATCCTCAACCACAGGGAATTTTGCTGTGATGATGGTCTTGTCAGCATTCAGTTTGCCAATCATAGGGGCAGTCTGCTGCCAGATGGTCTCGGTCAGGAATGGCATTACAGGATGAGCCATTCTCATTACAGCTTCAAGAACTTCAACCAGAGTGTATGCTGTAGCATTCTTCTGTGAGTCTGATGCTTCTGGAGACTTCAGAATTGCCTTAGTAAACTCAAGATACCAGTCGCAGTATTCATTCCAGATGAACTCATAGATATTGTTAGCAACCTGATCGAATCTGTAGGCGTTGATTGAAGAGGTAACATTCTCAATAGCCTTACGCATCTTTGATCTGATCCACTTGTCTGCAACAGAAAGATCTGCTGGATTTGGCTTGCTCAGATTCATTTCACTTACATTCATAAGCACGAATCTTGAAGCATTCCAGATCTTGTTACAGAAGTTTCTGTAACCGTCAAGACGCTTCATATCCCAGTTGATATCTCTTCCGTTTGATGCCAGAGCACAAAGTGTGAATCTTAATGCGTCGGTACCGTGAGCTGCGATTCCCTCTGGGAACTGTTTTGCGGTACGCTTTGCAATCTTCTCTGCCATCTGAGGCTGCATCATGTTTGCAGTACGCTTGGTGATTAGGCTGTCTTTATCAATACCGTCAATCATATCTAAAGGATCTAAAACATTTCCCTTAGACTTGGACATCTTGTTGCCTTCCTCATCACGTATTAGTCCGGTAACGTATACTGTCTTGAAAGGAACCTGAGGCGTACCGTCTTCATTCTTCATAAAGTGCATGGTCATCATGATCATACGGGCAACCCAGAAGAAGATAATATCAAAGCCGGTTACAAGGGCTGATGTTGGGTGGAACATCTTAAGTTCCTTGGTATTATCTGGCCAGCCTAAGGTTGAGAAGGTCCACAGCGCGGAAGAGAACCAGGTATCCAGAACATCAGGATCTCGGGTAAGCTCTACATCAGAGCCAAGCTCGTACTTCTCTCTAACTTCATCTTCATTTCTTGCAACGTATACTTTACCGTTCTGATCGTACCAGGCTGGAATTCTGTGGCCCCACCAGAGCTGACGTGAAATACACCAGTCCTGAAGGTCATTCATCCATGAATAGTACATATTGGCATACTGTGCAGGAACGAATTTGATTCTACCGTCCTGTACAGCCTCAACGGCTGGTTTGCCAAGAACACTGGCTCGTACATACCACTGGTCGGTAAGCATTGGCTCGATTGGTACACCGCCACGATCACCGAAAGGCTGAGACAGAGCATGATCCTCAATCTTTACTAAAAGTCCCTGTGCCTTAAGATCTTCGACGATTCTGTCTCTTGCCTCGAATCTGTCCAAGCCGCGGTATGATTCTGGAATATAGCCGCTGACATCTTTTGTAGGCTCTCCGTTGGTGTCAAATACTTCACCTTCATCTCTGATATGAGCATCTTCAGTAAGTACATTGATCATTGGAAGCTTGTTGCGCTTGCCTACTGCGTAGTCGTTGAAATCATGGGCAGGAGTAATCTTAACGCATCCGGTACCTGTATCCATTTCGGCATGGATATCTGCTACAACAGGAATCTTTCTTCCTACAAGCGGTAATTCAAGGAATTTGCCGACAATTGATTTGAATCTTTCATCTGCAGGGTTTACTGCTACGGCTGTATCGCCTAACAGTGTCTCTGGACGTGTAGTTGCAATCAGCACATAATCCTTGCCGTCTGAAGTGGTTACGCCATCAGCAAGCTTGTACTTGACATACCACATGTACCCCTTAACGTCCTTGTTCTCAACCTCAAGATCAGAGATTGCAGTACGCAGCTTAGGATCCCAGTTAACCAGTCTCTTTCCTCTGTAGATAAGATCTTCATCGTAAAGACGAACGAAAACCTCAAGTACAGCCTTAGAAAGGCCCTCATCCATAGTAAATCTTTCACGTGACCAGTCTACAGATGTACCTAATCTACGCATCTGACGGGTGATAGTACCGCCTGACTGCTCCTTCCAGTCCCAGATTCTCTGAATAAACTTCTCTCTGCCAAGGTCATGTCTGGTCAGATTTTCTTCTTTTGCAAGTTTTCTCTCTACCACCATCTGGGTTGCAATTCCGGCATGGTCAGTACCGCACTGCCACAGTGTATTGTCTCCCTTCATTCTGTGGTAGCGGATCAGTGTATCCATAATAGTCTGCTGGAAAGCATGACCCATGTGCAGCGAACCTGTTACATTTGGAGGAGGAAGTGCAATTGAGAATGACTCTTTTGACTCGTCATAGTTAGGTTTAAAGTAACCTTCCTTCTCCCATTTCTGGTAGGTCTCGCTTTCAAAATTTTCTGGGGTATAGGTTTTTTCCATATCCATAATTATTAACAGCCTTTCGTTAATCATTTTTGCGCAAAAAAAATATGCGTCATTCTACCACTTTTTGACAACTCTCACACTATTTTTCTGCGAGTAGAACTGCGTTTAAATCACATCGGCGAGAGAATAAAAAAATCTTTGAAGTTCGTACTAGTTATTACTCCATATACTTTTGAGGTATTTATGCGTGATGATAAGATGGGACTATCTAATTTTGTCAGGTGGTGTGTGCGTGATATTTAGTGCTTTTCGTCTTTATATATATACATTTGTTTTTTTCGTAATCACACTTATTTTTTTTATTGCCGGAATCTATCTGGATGTAAGTGTTAATGGCACGTTAGAAGAACAGAACAGTGAACTTGCATCCCAGAGAATGGATAATCTGGTAAAGGATCTGTTGTCTAATTTCGATAAGGTCATTGAGCACGCAGATATTCTTCAGAGATATATTGAAGATAATCCTAAGGTAACCAACGCAGAATTAAAAAACTTTGTTGAGCTTAATCTTCTGCCAAAAGATCTTTCTGCTTTTTTTAATGCTGATGCAAAGGATTTTATAATAGGATACATGATTGCTCCAAACGATTCGTTTTTTATTGTGTCAGATGAGCCTCCGGAAAATTTTACCCAGTTAAATTTTAGTGATAAAACTACAGAATTTTATCTCGATCTGGCCAGGAGAAATCCAAGAGATGTTATTGTTCATGGTCCAATTGTTTCTCCAAGAACACATGAAATCAATATATTTAACCGAAAAGCCGTATATGTGGAGGGTAAATACTGGGGATATGTTGGTGTGATTGTTGATTTCTACAAGCTCTTAGACTGTATGAATCTTAACTCTGAAAAGGGAAGATTCGTTTACTCCATAAAGGCTTATCTCAACAAGGAAGAGCGCGATTTTATATGGGGGGACAGTACTTTATTCAAGCACAGAGATCTGGTTTATCGTCAGAGGTCTGTATTTTTTGGAAAACATCGCTGGGATCTGGCCTTAAAGGTTAGAAACGCAGGCAAAGCTGCGGAGCTTGGTAATAAGGTTTATTTTATTCTTTTCCTCTTTTATCTACTTGCTTTAATTTTGGTATTTTATCTGTTCAAGTATTTCTCTGAACTAAAAAATTCAAAGGAAGTTGATCCTATAACTCTAACCATTGGTCATGATAAGTTTCTTAAGCTTGTAAAAGACAAGATAAATGGGAATGCTGATCATGGAGTTGTGGTATTGGAGCTGATTCATTTCAACCAGATAAACTCCTGTTATGATTTCACGATTGGAGATAAGCTTCTGTGTGAAGTTACCCGAAGGATAAAAAACGTAGTAAGCTATAACGATTTAATATGTCGAGTCGGTTCTCAGTTTATTGTTCTGATGCAGAATATTCGTTCTAATGTGGATGTGGATAGAGTTCAGTCGGAACTGTATGATGAGATGGAAAAGAACTTCAATATTGATGAAGTCAGCATTAATCTCAAGGCTGTGATTGGCTCATCAAGCACAATTTCTAAAGGTCGTAGCTATAATGAGATAATGAATGAAATCTCTGAGTCTATTCTGGAGACCAAAAAGTCAATGAAATTCTTCTCTAGAACAACCGATTTAAGCCAGAATGAGTAACTTTTGAATCAACCTGTAACCTAATTTTTTTTCTGTTTCCTATATGTTTTCTAAATGTTGGTCTGTATTTTGGGTGCTAACATTCGTTTTGGGGATTAATGATCTTTTTAATCGAGGTAATGCACTATAATCACAAGACATCATTTGAAACTGGATTAACTTTTTTCTTTAAATGACTAAATCAAAAAAAATTCTTGCTGGCTTTTTTGCCGCTATTCTGTTTTCTTTGTCTGCTGTTTCTTTTTTGGCCTATTCAACAATTGAGAAACTGAATAACAGTGAGCTTTCCTCTAAAACAGAAACCTATGAACTTAAGAAAGGCGCAACTGTAAAAACAGTGATAAATGACCTTCTCGATAATTCCTGGGATCGTCTTGTTGCAAAATTCTATCTGCGTTTTTCTACACCTTATTCCTCAATTCAGAAAGGTGAGTATTTAATAGGGCCAAACAAAAGCTTTATATCCATATTAAAGGATATGTCTGAAGGTAATGTTATTGTAAAGACCTACCCAACCTTTACTATTGTGGAGGGAATGAACCTTTCAAAGATTATAAAAAAAGCCGAACGCTTTAAAAATAAACTTTCTGATGACAAGTTCTTTTCTTCTTTGGCAAAAGAAGATGTTTTTCTCAGGAAACTGTTAAAGGATCAGGAGGATCTTCTTGATTTTATCGGTGAAGATGTAACCTCTCTTGAAGGACTTATTTCTCCTGCTACATACCCTTTATATGAAAAAGATCCTTTTTATACAATATTCAGACAGGGCATTGTTTCACAGCTAAAATCTTTAAAGACAGAGTGGGATAACAGGGATGAGAGCAATAATATAAAAACACCATACGAGGCTTTGATACTGGCTTCTCTGATTGAGAGAGAGACTTTTTTAGATGAGGAGCGAAATTTAATTGCTGCGGTGTTTGAGAACAGACTTTCAAAAGGAATGCGACTGCAGACCGATCCTGCGGTTATGTATGGGGTTAGTCGTGAGTTTTCAGGTACCCTGACCAAGTCTCATTTAAAAGCAGACAGCCCATATAATACATACACCAGGGATGGTCTGCCTCCAACTCCGATCTGTATGCCTCAGATTAAGTCTATCCATGCTGCACTACACCCAGACAAATCTAAGGCTCTGTATTTCGTAGCCAAAGGAATTTCCCCTACAGAGGGGCATGTCTTTTCCAATACTCTTACAGAACACAATAAGGCGGTTGCTGAATACAGAAAAAAGGTTAAAAACTATAAGCTGTTTGATGGGAAGGTCGATAATCAGTCCGAAAACGAGACCATTTCTGGCGAACCAAAAGATAGTAAGACAGATTCGAATTCTGAAAGCATAAATAACGATGCCTCAATAGATTCTGACAGTTTAAAAAAGAACGAGAATAAAGAAACAAATGTTTCTAAAGCGTTAAAAGAAACAACAGAATCTGAAAATATAACTGTAGATAAAGTCTCTGTAAGCACAGACGCTACTGTATCTTCAAAGAAAGTAAAGGATAGAGGGACAGAAACTGCGACATCTAAAAAGAAATAGTTAAAGGTACGCATAACGTACTTTTGTATTTTTATTTTTTGGCAGAAAGCTGATGATATAATTGTCTTCAGTTTTCTGTTTTGTTTATTATTGTTGACTTACTAAAAATGGCAAAAGGCTTATTTATTACGCTAGAAGGATCTGAAGGTGCAGGTAAATCCACTCAGATAGAGGTTATATGCAGTTATCTTAAAAATAAAGGACGAAAGGTAATCTGCGTAAGAGAACCAGGTGGTACTCCAATTGCTGAGGATATACGTGCACTGCTAAAGACTCCTAGAAATGATGATTCTATGTGTGACACCACAGAATTACTTCTTATGTATGCAGCTCGAGCCCAGCTTGTAAACTGTTTTATTAAGCCAAAGCTCTCCGAAGGTTTTGATATTATCTGTGATCGACATGACCTCTCAACCATAGCATATCAGGGCGGTGGCAGAGGAATGAACATGGATCATATCAATGCTGTAAGAAATATTGTTCTGGGAGATTTTCGTCCAGATTTGACTTTCCTTTTGGACATCGATCCTGAAGAGGGAATGAAAAGAGCAAGACGGAGAGGCGATCTTGACCGTTTTGAACAGTCAAAAATGGATTTCTTTATAAGAGTAAGAAATACATATATCAGGTGTGCACAGGAAGACCCAGAACATATTGTTCTTATAGATGGGGCTCAGCCACTGGATGTTGTGAGTGCAAATGTAATCTCATGCTTGGATAAGTTTAATGTTTGATCCTTGGCTGATTTCTTCTTTTCAGGCTTTTAAAAATGCCTTTGAAAGTGGAAGAGTTCCTTCTTCTGTAATTCTATCCGGTGCTCCTGACCTTGGCGGCGCATTTCTTGCTATTGAATTTGCGAAACTGTATTTATGCTCCGATAAGAATAGAAAAGCAGCATGTGAAGCTTGCAAATCCTGTCATCTTTTTGATGATCTTCAGAACGGCTCTCATCCTGATTTCATTTCTCTGCTATCTTCTACTGCTGAAGAATCCGATAGGGAAGAGGATCTTTCTCATAGTTTTTCAAAACTCCTTAGTGATATGGGGACTCCTCTTGAGAACATGGATTCAGAGGCCCCGATTTCTAAAGGGAATAAATCAGTAAGAATTGACGGTATCAGAAATCTAACTGAATGGATTTCTCAGGGATCTGTTCTTGGAAATGGCAAGGTCGCTGTGATTTCAAATGCTCACCTGATGGGAGACGGTGCGGCTAATGCTTTATTGAAGACTTTTGAGGAACCAACTTCAAACACACTGATAATTCTGCTTACTAAGAGTCTGGAACTACTTCCTCCAACCATTCTCTCAAGAGCCTTTAAAATTCAGATTCCAACGGTTTCTGAGCCAGTTGCTCTTGATTATCTAAAAGCTAATCTTGGTGAGGAGTTTTCACAGGACCGCGCAAGGATAGCATTGGCTTTATCCTTTAATTCTCCTCGAGGGGCACTCAAATACTATAAAGAATCTCTTGATATAAAAGCTTTAGAAATTATAACTTCACTAATAGAGGATGTTTCCTCGGAAGGAAATTCCTCTAAAGCGGTATCCCTTATTCTGGAGCTTACAAATGAGCAGAATTCTCTTATTCTGCAGGAAGTTATTCTGGAGCTGTTAAAATGTAAGGCAGGAGTTGATAAGGGCTCTCTGCCGTTACTAAAAAATCAGCCTTTAGATAAACTTATAAAAATCCCTGCATCACATTTGCTTGATGCGTATAATGAAATGAAGTATATAAGGGCAGATTCTCCTATGCTTAACAGCAGAGCTCCTGTATCTCTAATAAGTGCTTGGGTAAACTCGCTAAAGAAAATATAGGAATATATTTTGATTATAAAAAAATACATATTTAAAGATATTCTAAAGGTACAGATAGTAACTCTGATAGTGCTTCTTTCTGTATTCTTATGCCAGACTGTGATTAAGATTCTGGGACAGGCTTCAACCGGAAGTATTCCTATTGGAGTTGTTTCAGAGATGATTATTTATTCCTTACCTTCAATTGGATTCATTCTTCTTCCAATGAGTCTTTATATTGGAATAATTGTCTCTTTATCAAGAATGTCCTCAGATTCAGAAATGGTGGTAATGCGTTCATCTGGTTTGTCAGGAGTTTCGTTCATGAAGATCGGTCTGCTACTGGCTCTGATTTCTGCTATTGCTACCGGTTTGAACTGTCTGTATTTTATGCCTGCCTCAAATCAGGCAAAAGCAGCTCTTACAGATTCATCTCAGAACAATCCTAAGTATCTTCCTATTGAAAGTGGTAAATTTACTGAATTTGGAGATTACACTCTTTATATTCACGGTGTGAATGATGAGAATGGAGATAAGAAGCTAGGTCAGGTTTTTGTTATTAAAACAACAAAAGCCAGAACAATGAATTCTCCTGAGTATGAGTTTCTAAGTGCAACAACAGGCCATATGTCAAAGGATAGAAGCGGAACTCAGTGGATAGTTCTGGAAAATGGCTCTCTGTATAAGTCAGATGGGCTGTCTCCTGAACTTGAAAAGGTTGATTTCAATACCTTATCAATCCCTGTTCCATATGATTCTGAGGAAGAGACCGTAGATGATTCTCTTCAGAGTGTCTCTACTATTGATTTAATCAGATCAACCTCTCATGCAGCAAAGATTGAACTGCAGTGGAGAATTGCTCCGATATTTGCCTGTTTTATCTTTGCGATCATGGCCATTCCTTTATCAATGATTAACCCAAGACAGGGAAAATTTGCAAGACTCGGTCCGGCTATTATCCTGTTTGTATGCTACTATCTTGCAATTCTTTCTGTAAGAAATCTTTTAAATTCAGAAAAGATCCCTTTATATCCGGGAATGTACATCGTTCCGGTTATATTTGTGTTATTTGTTCTGATTCCTCTGAATCTTGATAAGAATGTTTTAATCAGAAAGCGAAAGAAGCTTTAAAGAAAGGCGACTCTTTCAGTCGCCTTAATTATGATTGGTGTCGTTATTTATTTAGCGAAATGATTAGGAATGCTTTCTCTGAAATCT
>ONFP01000032.1 GCA_900317105.1 uncultured Succinatimonas sp.
GGCTAGAATGTGATCGTCCTTCATATAAGCAGTTACCTGCTCACCTTCATCAATCTCATCAGCAAAACCTTTTTCTACAGCCTCTTCAGCAGTAAACCATGATTCTGCATCCATGAGTGATTTAATTTCTTTGTCTTCAAGTCCTGTCTTATCAGCGTAAATGCTACGCATTGATTCAGCACATTTATTTAAAACTGCGGCCTGTTTTTCAAGTTCCTCTGCATTTCCAAATGCCATTGACATTGGATTGTGGATCATGAACAGGGAGCCTTTACTGATTACAGTCTTTGCATTCTTCAAAGAAGTAATCAGGGTTGCTGCAGAAGCAGCAAGGCCGGTCACATGAATTGTGATACCGGCCTTGTGTCTTGATAGGATTCCGTTAATTGCAAGAGCACTGTCAACGTTGCCTCCTGGAGAATTGATGTATATATCCAGAGGTTTATTCGGATTGATTGCACTAAAGGCCTTAGCTACCACAGCCTCATCAAAACACTTTTCATCCTCAAACCACTGCTCTGCAATCGGACCATAAAAAGAAAGCTGAGTATTCTCAGCTTCTTCTTTTATTGCCAATAGTGGTTTAGAAGAAGTATCTAGGTTTTTGACCATTGTCTTTATCCTCTTTTGAAGATTCATCATCACTGTCATTTTCAGATGATGAGCTGTCATCCTCAGTTAATTGTTTCTGACTGGTTGAAATTCCATATTCCTGCATCAGTTTTTCTTCACGTCCTCTCTGAGAGGCAATCATGTCAAAACTCATGCCGGTTAGTTCTGCAGCCTCATGTTCACGTGTAGAGAAGCCTTCCTCAACACGAACCTTTGCAGCATTAACCTCCTTGAGAGGGTCAAGCTGCCCCTGAGTATCACCGGACCAGTCAGCCAAAGACCAGGCTTTTCTGACTGCAGGATCTTCAAAGAAGCCAGGGGCATCAATTCTACCCTTGCTTACAGCCTCTGATAGCCATTCCTCATACACAGGCTGACACAGACGGTTAACTATCCACTGTCTGCGCATACGGAACATTTTCCATGCCTCAAGTAGAGCTCCACGGGAAGCGCTGTATGAAGCGGTAAAATTCTTAATCAGCAGTTCATATGGAAGCTCAAGTGCTGCACCAATCTGCTTGCAGATTGAAGAAACAAATCCGTCAAATGCTGTATTTGGTCTGCCTGGATTTGCTGTTGATACCTTTTCTCCTTCTGCAAGATTTACGATGGCACCATTTCCCAAACTTACATCGTTAGGATCAGAGGTTGCCGCACTCACATCAAGACCAGGCATTCCGCTCATCATGGAGCTTATCCCGTTCTCAGGAGCATCCTGTGTAATGAACACAGTAAAATAACCGGCCACCACTGCTGCAACTAGTTCAGCATCCGTATATCTGCCAAGTTGTTTTAATGCTTCTATAACCGGAGCAAGAAGAGGCACACCTCGTCTCTGTCCAGGACGCTCAATATCGCTCATCAGATGAAGAATATTTCGTCTGCCAGACTGTGCTCCAAAGGCAAGCACTCGCTTCCAGTCCTGATTCGGATCACTGGTTGGTCTATGGATGGTTCCTGGATGATATTTTGCTACCCAGTAAGCTATAGGCTCACCATATTTACCGACTTCAACTCCTTCAAGAATAGAATTGTCAAAAGCGCCCTTTACCCCTTTTGCTGGATTGCAGATACGGTCAGCCTCAATCAGATCAACTCTTAAATCATATGGGCAGTTAGGTCTGCTTATAAAAGGCAGGGCTACAAAGCAGTCTCCGCTCATCAGAGTAGATATCAGCGCCAGTGCCTGGAACTCATAAAAGGTACACATTCTTGAAGCATCACAGTTAACGTTGTCTGACCATAAAAGCCATTCACGCTCCGTCTTTTTCTGCCATGCTACAGCTTCATCTTCAGACAGTCCCAGCACTTCTCTGTCAATATGACTATTCATCATAAGACCTGAGCCGATTACATTGGTTCTAATAGTCTTAAGTGCTCCGGTTGCAAGAGGAACTCCCATATACAAATCACGGGAACGTTCTCTTAACGTCTTAATATTATCTGTAATATCCTCATCTGCTGAACCACTGTGACTCATCCAGCCAATCAGAGATTTTCTAGCATATGAAGCACCGTAATGACTGTAACCGCTATTGACTATTCTGCGATTGTTAACTGCTGCAGGAGCATTTGATTTCTTCACTGATTCAGATGCTTTAACAACAGTATTTTGAGTAGTTGTTTTTCTTGTTGCCATATCTTAAAAATCCTGTGGAATTGCACGCTGAATTCTTGGACGAGTATGACCGTTTTCAAAGAAATCAATAATCTCATTAAAGAAATCAAGCTGTTCCATAAGTTCAGAGAGTTTAACTCTGGTTAGAGAGCGAGAGCCAATGGTATAACTCTGTCCTGTTCTTAAAGCCTTTATAGCTTCCTTGATTTCCTTTCTTTCAGTTAAGGCTTCTTCGTATGTATAGCCTTTGTAATATTTAACTTTACTCATACGACACCTTTACTAAATACACGTCTTTTTCTTGCCAGAGGTTGGGCTGATGTTATCTGAGTTTCACTCTGACAAAGCTGCATGAATGCTGGTCGCATAAGCTCAATAGCGGCTGTTGCATATACAGCACAGTCCAAAGCCTCATTTCGTTCACGAAGTTTCTTCCAGCGTTCAGTCATACGACCTTTTTCAAACTTACGCTCAAAGACCTCGGCAGTTAACTGCTTAAAATATTCCTCAGTAAAGCCACAATCACGGGCTAAAGGATAATGCACATAAGCAGGACCGATATCATTAACCCTCAGGCGATTCATTAAAAGACGTTTACCTGAATCAACACCAAGGACAAACAGATGCGCTCTGTATCGGTTATTCTGTGAGGGTGAACCTACAAGAGGCTTTCCAATGGTTGAAGCACCCTTGATGGCAAACACTCTGCCTTTCTCACGACCTTTTGTATACTGGTACACGGTATCAGTCATTGAACCGTCACCGGAATCCACGAAGGTACAGGCAATTTTTAAATCTCTTCCATCCTGAATATGGAAGTTCTCCATCAGAAGACAGTCAAGCTGGCTCCAGACTTCATTTTGTTTGGTATCACCAAAAAAAACTCTGTGGCAGATACCCCATGATTCAAAATCAGCGCCCCAGCCCAGAACGGTACACTCAAGACGATCCTGCTGAACGTCAACGCCGCAGGTTAACATTCTGATTAAGGATGGAAGGCCGTCCTGAGGATAGTACTCACGACGATTACAGAGTTTTTCCCAGAAATTCAGATCTGCTTCATCTTCATGCCATGGTTCACCAAGCTTCAGGTTGATAAATTCCTGAAGACCTTCCTTATCCTTTTTGCGGTTTGCTTCCACCCATTCTTCAACAAGATCACGAAGTTCTACCCATGGAGAACATAAGGAGGTCAGATGGTAACCTTTGATTCTGGAATCCGGCTCCTTTGGAACCCATTCACCAGATTCAAGTAAATAAGGATCAGGCTTTCCGTTACCTCTAACCTTGTTCTTACAGTGAGGACATTCCATACGGATAGAATCTTCAATAAGACTTCCATCCGCATTTCTATCCCAGTGAACATTCTCCCAGGACATAGAGAAACGTTCACCGCAGTGAGGACATTTAACCTTGTACTCACGCTGATCAGATTTCATGAACTCTGCAAAGATTGTTGGGCCATCACCTCTTACCTCTGTGGTAGGAGTAGAAACAAAAACAATCTTACGATTGGTAAAATTCTGAGTACGCTGAACTGCCAGCTTTAATGGGTCTCCTTCCTGAGTTGAACCAAATCGGTCAATTTCATCACAAAGTAAAACTCTTATTGGACGCGAAGCCAAACCGGAAGGAGAATTGGAACCGACCATTGCAAGGTAACCTCCGGTAAAACTCTTCATACGAATAGTTGATCCGGATTTACGAGATCGACCTTTTTCATCAGTGCTAGCCACACTCATTTTCTCCTTTAAAACAGGAGTCGCCTGAATGGTCGGATCAATGCGTTCTTTGGAAAAAGCTTCTGCGGTATCAACAGTTGGTTGAACCATCATGATAGAAGATGGCTCCTGATCCATGTAATATCCCATTACATTCATAAGCAGCTCTGACTTTGCAACCTGAGAAGCTGCCATAATTACCACCTTCTCAACACTGTGAGAAGTTGCCATATCCAATGGCTCTCTCATGTATGGGACTCTAATGGTTCTCCACTTTCCTGGTTCCGGTGAAGTACCAGGAGCGACAAAACGATATTGATCTGCCCACTCTGATCCTGTCAGCTTAGGCCTAGGCTTCAGGATTTTATTAAGAACGGCAAAGAATAGATTCATAGGCAGAAAGAAACTAATTAATCATCAATAAAAGGCCATATAATTACTAAAAAGAAGAGGACATATAACCATGACACAGATAAATTCTCCAACTAAAGAAGATATTGATAAACTGTCATCATTTATTGAATTGGATCATAAGGTTTGGACTCATTACAGTGAATTTCTGTATGAACAGCAATTTAGTCGAATAAAAAATTATTTATGGCTTTCTGTAACTATCATTACCTTTCTTGCAGCAATTTTTGCAAACTACCTTCAACCTGGTTTGCAATTAACTTTATCTGTTTCGCAGAAGTTTGCAGTTCTATTTTGGTCGATTGCAGGTATTGCAAGTTCACTATCAGTGATATTGGGAATAATCTCGCTTTCATCCATTTGGAATAAGGATATTCCTCAAGATCCATATAGAGGAGGAACTCAATATATTGCACGATTTGAACGTTACGGAATAAACAGTCAAGAGCATTATGAAGATCTTAAAAATTTAGATGCTTTTTACGTACAATCGATGGAAAGTTATGTTATTCAAATAGAACAAAGAACTAGCTTTCTTCGTCATATGAACCTATTACTCATAATATCCGTAATTTTTTTAATATTATCTTTTTCTGTGTTATTTATAAATCAAATAGGAGGAAACTAATAAAATAGAATGAGTAATAATAATCAAAACGTACCAGAGAGAGGATCGTTAAATCCGCCTGCACCACCACGTAAAATAGTAACTGATAGTGCAGACCCTTTAAAGCGAAAGGCTCCAGCAAATTCTTCTCAGCAAGGAAGTAAATAAAACCACAAGCCCCTTATCGACATTAAGGGGTTTTATACTGTTATACCAATCAATTAAATGATTGTAGTCACTTGCTGTAATGTCACAGTCTTTTACATATCAGGTAACCATTCCTAGCTTTACATCTACCCTACAGAATTCTTACCATTTCATTAAGGATATTTGATAGCTATAAAAACTTATTCTCCCACAGCATAAAGTTTCTGCAATTCAGCAAGACTGCTGTTTATTTCATCTTCTATGATTTCTTCAATGTCTCTTGCAGATCGGCCTTCACATATTGTTGCCACACGGGAAGGAATAGTAATTAGTTTGCTTCGTACTAAAGCGGCAGCTTCTTCCGCATCATGATGAATTCTTTCAATTGGAATCAGTCTCTTTTCCGCCTCATCAACTTTCATCTTCTGTTCTTTGGTCTGAAGCGCTGTGAGATAAGCTTTTGCAGAATTCATAACCGCAATAGGATCATCTTCGATCTGAGAAATCCATTCTTTAAAGACCTTTTCAAACTCTTCCTTGTCCTCAATTATTGACTGGATTTTATCAATTTGTTTTAGGGCATTCTGTCTGCTTTTTGTCTTCGCTGTAGATTTCATGGTGTTCTGGTACTGCTCATATGCCTTTACCGAATCCTGCAGACTTAACATACCTCGCTCATTACAAATTTTAAAAAAGCCTTTATCAATAAGACTCCTTACAGATGCACGTGATATCCCGAGGTTTCTTGCTAATGCACTTTGAGAAATCAGGTCATTTTTTGACATAAAATAATTCCATAACTAAGTGGACAGCCACTTTATAAAAATCTATTCAGCTAGATATATTTCGGGCGTCTCGCCACCCGAGGACGATTTCAAGCTGTCACAGTACCTTTTTGATCACAGATTAGATCCTTCATTCTCTTTTATAACAGATCTTAAATAGAAAAAGCACAGACAATCTACGGTTATCATCTGTGCTTAGCGTTTTATATACAGGGATATTTTATGAATCAGATACAGTCGACTTCTGAGAAATCATGTCATACCACTCAATCAGCTTATTCAGGTAGGTTGAGTTGATATCACAGTCACGAGAAACAACTAATTGCTGTTCATATAGTCGCTGAAGTTTTGCTTTGTCCTTTGCAGAGCATTCACATCTACCTTTCTGTACTGAGCTGGTAGCTGAGGCAACTGAGGACAATGCTGCCGTGTTGGTATCTGAACTGGTCTCGTTGAGCACCCTGAAAGAGAGACCATCAGACACAGCAGCACTGAAGTCTTTAGTAATCTGTTCAATACTGGTCTGAACTGTTTTAACATTCTCATTGGATAGAAAATAGTATTCATATTCTTTGTTTCTCTGATCTTCAATTGCCTTTATCTCAAGATTTGCTGCTTCATTCTCTAAAGTTTTAAGCTGAAGCTCATATTTATCAGCTGAATACGAATAACCGGCTAAAGTTCCAAGAAAGAACCAGGCAACGACAATAACAGCTTTCGTAAGAATCGAATTCATATTTAACCTGCAGTGAAAGGATAATTAGGATTTGCCCAGAGCTGATTCCACAACTCAACCAGTTCAAGTTTCGGTTTTCTTTTATAAAGACGTTTGTAATTATCAGACACAGGAGGAAAACTAACTCTTGGAAATTCACAGTGACGTTCATGCACCTGAATCAGGCGATCAAGTTTAAATTTCATAAGTTAGAACCTCCAGAAACGAAAAAAGCCCACATTTCTGTGAGCTTCTTTTTGACATTTTTAGACTAAATTTTTACGTCTATACCTGCGTCATTTAAGACCTTCTGCGCTGAAAATCTTGATTTACAGGATTTATGCACTGTAAACGGAATATTGTTTTTAGGATTAAACCATCTTTCATGCGAGCCTTTACCGGTTCTTGTAGGATAACATCCATTCTGCTTTAAAATCTCTACAAGGCGCTTGTAATAATCATGTTCTCCCATTTAATTCAACACCGGAACTCTCATTGATGCATGAACATTGGAAGTGTCGGAAATGTAATCTTCAAGTAATAACTCAACACATTCCTGAATATTCTTTTTTAATTCTTCAAGAGTATCTGCATCAGTATTTATTCCTGGTAGATCTGACCACGCCACATAGTAACATTTAGCCTCGGCATCATAACCGACACCGACTCTTAATTTTAATGTTACTCCTCGCTTTGCAAACCATTTCCAAAAAGGCTTACCTATTCGATACGAAAATGACATTGTTACACCTCAACAAGTTATTGCGTGTATATTATCATTTTAGAAGAAAAATAACTTAACGAATAAGTAAATTTTCTCAGATTGGCACCGCCTTGAGGAATCGAACCTCTCCTTAATCGCTGTGATAGCCTCGAGCAGTCAATTGAATGACCACCACACTACCATGACCGAACTCGTCAGAACAGCCAGCAGCTGATCATGTGCCCCATACACCAAAGCGGTATTCGTGCCTTTTAGCCCAACAGCGCACGACACTGTTATGATAAAAAGACTACGGGTAGTCCTAGAGGTGTTAAGCCTACATAGCTTATTAAAGAGACTCAAAATCTCAAAAATCTCTTCTATGACGGGGAGCTATGCGCCCTAAAAACTTGCCTTGATAACTCAATTTTACAATCACATTAAAAAGCTCCCTTACTGCTAATAAGAGAGCTTTGATTATATTTATATTTTATGAAAATCAATCAATGCTAACACTATTGAAACTTCTCTGTCTTTTGTCTTTCAGATAAATACAGCCATTTCTTTTATGTAACATTAAAACAAGTGTCTCTTTCAACACTGAACTCAATCATGGTTAACATGATTGTAAAATTGAGCTCAAAAAATTGCTCACCAATCACATGACTGATGAGCATACATCAAACAAACATAAGGAGTAATCGGTAGCTGGTATCTTTCCTCTGAGGTCAACGGCATGTGGTATAAGAAACCAGCAAAAGAGCCCCCCTTCTTCTTTTCACGATAAGAAAAGAGATCTTTCTGCTTCACGACGTTTGGTTAATCCTTTCAATTCAACGCCGTTACACTTGTTCCATCTTAAAAACTGATTAGCTGCGCCTTCATAGTCACGCTGTTTCATTTTTTTCCACAGAGTGGAGGATAAAAGGTTATTGGTGCCAACGTTATAGGCAAAAGAGATTAAGGCATCAAACTGGTTCTGATTGACTTCAATCTCATCAGCATTTAGTGCTCGAACCAAGTCAGATTCAAATTTATTTAAATCCTGTTTAAGCAGCATCTCGGCATAAGCTTCAGTACAAGCATCATCTGCTTTAACATCCGGGCCATAATGGCCAAAGCCAATTGTGTAGTATTTTTCAGAGAAATGGGCCTTATAAGCCTTGGTTCTCAGCCCCTCAAATCGACGTATCAGATCTATTCCGTGAGAACTTACAATTAACATCTTCAACTCCCAGATATTCACATATCGCGCTCATCGCTTCCTTTGCACCGTAAGCGACAATCACCCTGTAACCAATATCAGATAGTCGCTTATGCCAAATCTTCTGTTCTGGAGATACTCTTGATAAGGATTTAACAGCTCTTTTCATTTCTATAAAAAGACCTGCGTACCCCTGTTTAGGAACAGCAAGCATTAAATCAGGAACACCAGGGCGAACCCCTTCGTGTTTCATTCTCAATGCTTCATTTGAAAATCTTGCAGTAGTCTTAGCTCTGGAACCACCATTAGGTATGGCAAAAAGAAAGGAGCCTACAGTATCAGCTCCTACTTTTTTATGATCGGCCCACAGAATTAGTCTCTGCTGCTCAACAGATTCCAACGGACAGTGATTTTTTGATAATGACATTTAATTCTTAGCGATATATTTTTCAAACAGCTTTGCAAGTAAAAGCTTAATCTGATCTGTTCCAATCCAGGATACAAACACAGCAACCGGAACCGCCCAGTCAGGACTAAGGTCAAAATATAGAACACCGGCCTTTGTTAAGCCTAGAGACAGCAAAGCACAGGTCAAGGCCTCAGAAACACGTGTAAAAAACTTCATCTTCGGATTCCTCCGATAAGTAGTTAATATAGACGTGATTATCGCTGTGATTGCTGATATAGCCCAAGGTGACTGGCTCGTATTTTGAATCTGATCTTCCCACCACGACATCACGGGACCTCACATACGCAATAGAAATAAAAAAGCCCCATCAGATGACAGGGCCCTTGCTTATAGGTATTTTATGCACATTTAGAAACAATTCTTCATTGTATTGTTTTCTAGTATATTTTGAAAAAACGATCTTTTAACGATCTTTTTTATATATTTATGTGATAAAAGTATCATTTTTAAACAAAAACTATTTACCACCGCGCTCTAAGCTACCGATTTCATCTGTTTAAGAATCTTCTTAAGCTCGTTTTCACCGATTCTCGAAGATATCTCAAGATTCTCTCCCAGTAATAAAAGAGTCTCCTTAAGAACTTCCAAATGCTTCAAGATCTCTCGTATGTGATCGTAACAGGCTCTAAAATTTTCTCTATGGGAATTAAGCCAGGTTAAAGTTTTAAGTGCGCAGTTAAGATTATCTTCATTGAGAGTAACAGAACTTGAGCGCCTGTTTTCCTGTAGTCCACGCTGATAGGCCTGTTCTAAAAGCTGACTGGTCTTTTTCTCCTGAATCTGCTCTCGCATTTCAAAGAAGGCTTTAACCAGAGCCAGCTTAAATTTAATGACCTTTTCTGAATTTCTCATCAGAGTAACAAGGAAATAAGCCTGCTGTTCATTCAGGATTGCAACTTCTTTTGATTGAGGAGCCGTTCCAAAGCCTCTTTTCACTTGCTCCGTTTTAAACGGAACAAGGCCAAACTTTGATAAACTCTCTTGATATTTCTTGGCAAGCTCCAATACATCAGTGGCTCTTTTATCCAGAGCAGTAGCAATTACTTCAGAAGTGGTTACAGGGAAAGATTGATCCTCTGAGAGGAATACTAAAGATGTGTTAGACATAATATGTCTCCTGATTGTTACTTTTTTGATGAATGCCTTTTGATGGGCGTCGGGAGCTCAAAACTGCACAATCAGACACAGCTGGAATATTCACCACGAAGGCTATTGTATTATCCAACTCCCGACATAGCTTGTGGCCGTATGCCTAAACATACAGCTTAATTCTGTCGGATTATGAAACGGTCATGTTTTGACGCACTGACCCTGCGCTGATTGATGTGAGTTTTGAAGCTCGTCTGTAATGTTAGTATAAAAAAGCTTGATTTGCAAATTACTATCCCTCAAATAGATGGCAACTTAGGGATTATTGTTTACTTTAGGAATTTCAATTCCCTCGATATAAGCGTTTTTGATTTTACCGTCTTTCAAAACAGTTTCATTTAAAATAAATTCAAGAGGCAATCCTTTTTCGCAGAATTCCCAAATAAGTTTAATTTTAACTTTTAGAGATTCATCTTCTGTATCACTGTTTACTGTTGCATCAACAGTTGCGTTGTTTTTGTCAAATGATTTCAAGTGAAGCTTAAGAATTGGGTAGCGTAATCTGTCTATTGATGTTATAAGGAACAATCCTTTTACAATTTTTGAATCAGAAGGGATGAACTCTTCATCTTGGGTATCTTTAATTTCTTGGATTTCTGGTATTGAATAAACATAGTCATTCAATGTAATCTTTTCGACTTCTCCTGTATTTCGAATAAGAACGTGGGAAGCTCGAATCTGTTGCTCTTTTATTTCTTTAAAAATCTCTTCCTTTAATTTAACAAACTCAGGGGATGCAAGAATTGCTTTTGTTTCATCATTTATTGAAATCTTCTGAAGAACATTGTCTCTTGCTATTGTCTCTGCAGATTTATTCTCAATTTCTTTTAATTTTACATCTCGTTCGGCCCATGTATCATACAGTTTAGGTATCTGAATAATTGCAGCAATAATTATTAGTGTTAGGCAAAGATGCGATGGTTTCATTTTCTCTATCCTTTTGGCAACTGCTGCTACGATAGGCTTTGATAATTTTAAAATCAGCTTGGTACAACCCTTATTTACAGAAATATAAAAAAGAAAGTTTTCTTTCTCTATTTTAGAGAGCTGTCTGTATGGGTTCCTATCTCCTAAAATGAATAAAATTTGGCGGTTAAAAATTGTTTGATATATTGAAATTGCTTCGGCAAAGTCAGAACGAATGGTGCTGTCATAGTTTGGGCCTTCAATTTTTAGTATTACATCAGCCAAAGACACATTTTCTACATCCAAATTTCCCCACAGAGTTGCTAACGAATCATCAGAGACTCCTTCAAGTTCAAGAAATCCATTTATTTGTTGCCATGTTGCGATTTTAGACTCTATCATATACCACCCTCTTTTAAGAATTGTATCAATATATAACTCTATTATCTTTGGAGTAGATAACAAAGCTTGATTTGCAAATTACTATCCCTCAAATATATTTCTCAATTTCTCCCTGCAGCTATCTCTGAATTTCATCTGTCTTTCAGCTGCAAGCTCCATATCCTTGTAATAAGCTTCAGTCTTCTGTTCGTTATAGGAAATATATTCTTCTCCGGTAACCCACCTTACAGCTAATATTGGATCATCATGAGCACGAACATAATGCCTGGTTAAACGTCTTACTTTTGAATAAGAGATATGTAAATCTTGGCAGCATTCTTTGAGAGACCTATAAACTTTCCCCTGGTATTTAAAACTAACCATTGGCGCGCTCCTGCAGGTAGTCAAAGATTAGTTTTTCACCTCGGATAATCAGTTCTCTTACAGCCTGAGCATTAAGGTAGTTAAGACAGCCCTGTTCATTAGCTTTGACTGCGAAGAAATTTCTGCGCTTTTTAACCTTTGGTTTTCTGCCTGGCTTTTCTCTGATTACGGAGAGGATGTCATATTCATCCCAGCCGTTAATGTAATACATCCTTACCAGTAGAAAGATATTTGGTCTTGTCTGTTTTAAATGGCCGAATGCGCCGTCTATAATCAACGCGCTCTCATCGTCAATGATATAACTTTCAGAGGAGCTTCCATGTGTCTTATAGCCCACACAACCGAAGTAGCGGGCCCATACACCATAATTGCGAAGAAGAGAGATAAAGGGTGCACTATAACCATCTTCAATTGAACTTTTAATCAAATTGGTTATCATATCTTCCTTCTTAGATGGTTACATCATTCTAAAAGCATTTAATCCGCTCACCTGTTTAACTTCAAGATCTTCATTGGCAATCCCCAGTTTATTTAAACCGGTCAGATAGTAGTTCAGCTGTGAGCCATGAATGGTCTTATAGTATGAATTCTGTTCGGATTTATACATAAATCTAAGCTTTCTTAACTCTTCGTATGGCAGGTTATCAGCATTTTTAATTCTGATGATTTCATAGCCTTTACTGGTGTTAATCAGGAGCTCTTTAAGAGCATTCTCCTTGATAAGCAGAGTAAGCATAGCAAAAACATCGTTAATAGCTCTGTGAGCCTCATACTCATAACCTACTGAGCGTACCAGTTTAGGCAGAGAGCAGCTTTCCTTTTTGTGTCCTACTCTCCATGAAACACCTTCCATTGAACAGCCCCAGTAGAACTTGGAATCTATCTGTCCTTCCATAAGTCTTTCAAAGAATGGTCTGTCAAAAGCTGCATTGTGAGAAACAATCAGATTGCATCCGTTAAGAATTTCAAAGATTTTCTTGAAATCCAGTGTACAGCCATGCAGCTTCTCATCAGTTAAGCCGGTCAGATTGACAATGGTTTCACTTAATGGAGCTGATGGTTCCCTAAAGCCGTCATACGCTTTGGAGATTTCCAGTATCTCGAAAGTAGCCTTTGAGTAGGTTGCTCTTACCATACCGACCTCAATTACTTCGTCCTTTGAGATATTCAGTCCGGTAGTCTCTAAATCCAGGAATACAACCTCACCTGTTTTCTCATTCTCTTTTGCCTTTCTGAAGAAACAGCCATACCCCTCACGATAATCAAAAGGCAGAGGTTTAAGTCTTGGGGCTATTGTCTGACTGTTTCTATTGTTCTTAAAGTAAGCCATAGGATTTAGTTCATTCCTCCGAATAGAGCTCTGGTAACTGCTTCAGAACCATAGGTGCTGAGAAGATTGGCCATATAGGCGTTATCTCTAATCTGAGCATCAGTGATATGGGAAAGAGCATCAGGAGAACTGTTTGTTGTATAACCTACGGGTTTTCTTGGAGTAACCCTGTCAGTCCCCCTGATGAAGACGTGATTCTGATTGCTGCCGGAATTTACGGCACCATAGACTTTCTGTTTCTGTCTCTGGTCGTTTTTGATCCATGTGCTGACAATGCTCTTAAGCATCTTCTCTGAGATAACAACCTTCTTGGAGTTACCACGCTTGAATCTCCACGTGCCGGATTTAGCGTAGTATTTTCTCATACGACCAAGAAGCTGTTCTGCTTCATCTTTGGATAACATGAAGGTAGTAGTGATGATATGACGAAGAGTCTGCTCTAACGCATCAGTATGATTGACTTCCTGCATGTTCTGCTGAATCTTATCCTCAGAAGGTCTTCTGTCCAGTACATCACCATCAATAAAGTGGGCGTCATCAACCTCACCGTTTTCATCATAAGTAACTAAGACTTCATATCCCTGGACAAATTGTCTAACAGTTACACTTCTAGGATTCTGATTTTTACTCTGAGAACGTGCTACCTGCTTTTCTGATTTTTCCTTTTCAGAAATATGTATATGATCAGAACTGCAATCGCACTCAAATTTTTTTTCATCGCCAATAGTTTTATTAGTACTGAGATCTTTATATACATTTATATTTGTATATATATTTGTATCTCTTTTAGTAATTGGACATTTTGACCAATCGGATTGGACATTTTGACCAATTTCTGAATTTTCTGAATTGGACATTTTGTCCATATTTTTTGAAGAAGCTGCAGACAAAAATTTTTTAGTTGATCCTGTTTTTGCTTTCTTATTTTTTGTAAGCAGATGAGGCTGTTCTTTTGCTCTGTTGGAAGCAGCATTTCTTTTTATCGCATCAGGAAGAATTCTGATTACGTTGTCGCGCTCAGAGTTATCCAGATAGATAAGACCTTTGGCAAAGAGATCTTTTAAAGCTCTGTCTACGGTCTTACGTGATAGATTAGTCATAAGGCATAGATTCTGAATTGTCGAAAAGAATCCATCCTTAAAGGTTGAGAGAAACATCAGCACTAAGCGGGCATTTGCCGTGGCACTGACAAAAAAGAAGTCTTCCGGTATATATGTTGGCGTTGAATTACTCAGAGTGCTCATTCTTGATCCTTATGTAATGTTTATTTTTCTTCTAATTGCTTCCAGCACATTAAATCAGGCTTAACAATCTGAAGGTATGCAATTCTGCCTCCTGGAACTCCATTCTTTTTCCAGTCAATAACAGAAGGAACCTTCATATCTAAAAGTTTTGCTACAGCGGATAAACCACCCAACTCAGTAATAAGGATTTGAGCGAATTCCTTAGTTGAGTTCTTTAGTTTTCCTTTTGTTTCAATAAGTTGCTTAATATAAGGGTTCATTAAAGGTTCTCCTTTACATTTTTATATATAGTATAGGTAAACCTTGTATATTTTTGCAAGGCTCTTCTAAATTAATATTTGATAGGATCACCTAACAAAAAGAAAGAGGAGAATAACTATGGCTGGGATGGAATTACTTTCTGATCGCATTAAGTGGCTATATTCAAATAGGAATATGTCACAGTCAAAACTAGCTAGAGCTGCAGGTGTAAAAGCTCCATCTGTAAAAGACTGGGAGGAGGGAAATACTAGAGGTCTTAGAGCTGACGTAGCTTTGAATATAGCTAAAAAATTAAATGTAAATATTGACTGGTTAATCACAGGTAATGGCTCTCCGGAAACTGCACCTACTGTAATCGATAAGAACAGTGAGGAGTATGTACATGTCTATTTAAGCAGGGTTGTATTTCAAGCTGGCTATGGAGCAGAACCAACCATCGAAGAGGAGACATCTGGAGAACTGATTCGATTAAGACGAACCTTCTTTGATGCTCATCATCTGAATGCTGCAAGGTGTACATGCTTCCCAGTGGAAGGCGAAAGTATGCAACCTCTTATATATGAGGGAGAATATGTAATTGTTGATACCACTCAGAATGATCTCCGCTACATAAAGGATGGAAAGATCTACGCAATCAGCGTGGAAGGTCTGCCACGAATCAAAAGATTATTCCGGAAGATGGACGGCAGTCTGATTATCCGTAGTGAGAATAAGAACTTTGGAGAGGATGTTATCAGAGGAGAACAGCTTAATACTATCAAGCTGATAGGACGTGTAGTTGCTCGTATTGGAGCTAAGCCTTTTGAGTAATCATCCAATAAGCTCCAGAAGTGAGGCTTAAAAACTGCTAAGCTCCAAAATCTGTATTTTTTGGAGCTTAATTTTGTAAGAACAAAACAAGAAAAAAAAACAAATAGGTGTGTATATGAATTTCAAAACATTAAAAATTAGAGTGTTTGATTTAGATTCAGTAAATAAAAATCTGACAGAAAGTGAGTTTGATCTTTTAAAGGTGATTGATTTTCTACTTACCCTAAAACCGTTTTAAGTATATACGCGCTCACACTTAAGCCCTGCTCTTTAGCAAGCTCTACAAGTTTATCATTCTGAGCTTTAGTACACATCACTATAATACGGTGATCTTTTTTTAAGGCAGGATCAATAGTTGATCCCACCTTACGACCAGAACCTACTCTTTTACCGCCCCAGTTTCTGTTTTCTTCATTAGTCATTAGAAGAATTTCTCCATCAGTCTGCATCCAACGTCAATGATGTCCAGGAATAAAATTGCAATTACTATCCATTCCAGTCTCTGTAATCTTTTCATATTGCTAATCCTCCAAAATAGCTTATACTTTAGATGCCCTTAGCCTCCAACTAAGGGCTGATGTTTTAGTTAAATATCAGGTCAAAGATTCGAAATATTGTGTCAATGATTAGAGCCGTTAGTGCAATTATTTCGGTCTTTGACCACCTACGCTTGCGTTCTTGCTTGCGTTTCTTCTGCTTGGGTTTCATATTTTCCTCCTTAACCCTTTCTACATTTTAATTATAGTTTATCTTGATTAAAATTGCACGTAATAATCAAGATAATATAATCAACATGTGATCTATATCTCTCATATATTTCCTAATAAAATCCCCGTTTTTATAAACATGCCTAAAAGATTAATGTGATCTTCTTAAATTTTTTAGGTTATCCTATTGCATTTAGCTAAGGTTTACCTATAATACACATTAAAGGTTAAACTTAAAAAAGTTAGGATTACCATATAAAGTTTAAGAGGTGTATATGACTCTCTCACTCTCAATCAAAGTTCCAGACGCTCAGACAGACGAGCTGGTAACTAAATATTCAGCTATAAAGGACTTCTCCTATAAGGTAGAGCGCGCTCGTGCTGTGGCTCGTGAGTTCTTTAATACAGATAAGCTTGAACTTAATGCTGATAAGGTTAAGCAGCAGAATGATCTGCAGTCTGATTTCAATACTCAGTTCTCTCTGCTGGAATCATTACTCAAAGAAAAGCTTATTGCCAAGCTTGAAAAGGAGCTTGAATCTCCATCCTCTACCGTAAGCAAAGAGGATCAAAAAGAAGAAAGCGTTCAGGCTGAAGATAAAGCTGCAAAAGACGAGACAACAGAACCTGCAGAAACAGCCGAGGAAGAAGCTAAGACCGCTCCTGCAGAGAATGTTAATGACGATAAGGTTGAGCTGGTTACAGATTCCCCAAATAACACTAACGTAGAAAAACTACAGCAAGCAAAAGCTACTTCTGAGGAGAAATCTGAGGAAGTAGCACCTTCTGAGAAAAAGGAATCTGCAGAAAAAACTGTAGAACAGACTATAAAGGACTGGGAAGATTCTAAGAAAACCAAGTCTTCTGACAAGAAAGACGAGTCTGCCCCTATTCCGGAAAGAGTAAATCTGTATGCCAAGAATCTGCTGAATATCGCTGAGCAGAGAAGCGTAACTCTATTAAGAGAACTCAGTCAGAATCCAAGAAAGTTCATGTGCAACTCTAAACTGCTTGATCTAAATGAACAGGTTTTTCATGATGCGGCTTGTGCAAGATATTACCAGTTAATGGCTGATCCTAAATGCAATCCATCTGTAACAGATAGACAGATTATGTCATGGGCTGTTGGTCCTCTTGGATATAACGGCTGTGCTCCTCTGCTGTCTCCTGTAGTACATAAACTATCCAATAACTACGCTGTTGAAGCTTTCCGTGATGCTCTGATTGCCTTTGACAAGTGCAGACAGAGTATGACTGATGAGAAATACCAGGATATCCGTAAGGCTGTTAAGAAATACGGCGACAAGATCACTTCTCAGGACGGCATTATCATTCTTTCTTTCATCAATGAGGAAATGGCAAGGCGTTTTCCAGATATGGCCAAGGCTAAAAACTCAGAAGATAAATCTTCAGCACAGCAGAACAGCAAGAACTCAACCACTGAAGCTAAACCAGTAACAGAAGTGGCAGAAACTACTGCAGCAGAAGATGAAAACTTCAATCCTGAAGACTTACCCTTTTAAGACTGAGGATACAGCCATGAAACAGATATTAGACGATATTTTGAGCGCGCTCTTCATAATCGTGTTCTCAGCGGTGCTGATGTACTGGGAGTGGCTGCCGGATATTTTAGATAGTTTTCTAATTTACATAAATTACTAAGCTGAACACCAAGAATGAGAAAAGACATTGAAAAACATATTGCCTACTTGGTATGGGCGGCGCTTATAGCCATGTTCTATCTGGTCGGCATAGAAATTTTAATAAAGTATTTTTAATAAAAATAACAGGACAGATCATGAAAACACTGAATGAATTAAACACCAAGCTCTTTCAAACTCTTGAGCGTATTACAGATGAAGAGATTGACGGTGAAGCTCTGGATAAGGAACTCAAAAGAGCCAAGGCTGTGGTTGATGTTTCTTCTGTAATCATCAACAACGCTCAGACTGTACTTGATGCCATGAAGATGATGGACGTATCAGGTAGAAACAATGCCGATATGCCTGAAATGCTGAACTGTAAATAACGACCGTGAGCGCGAATTATGGAAGTTAGCAAATATGTTTTCAAATATTCCCCTGACATGATTGAGTTTCTCAAAAGAGAATGTGTCGGCAGGAGTAACAGTGAGCTTGCAAGAATGTTCACTGAACACTTTGGGATTGAAAAGACAGCACATCAGATTTCTTCTGTAAAGAAACGTTACAACTTAAAGAGCGGACTTGATGGCCGTTTCAAGAGCGGTCATGCGCCTACAAACAAAGGAAGAAAGGTATCAGCACAGACATACGAAAAGATGAAGAACTCTAATACCTGGTACTCCAAGGGCAATCAGCCTTATAACACCTTACCGCTTAATACTGTGAAGAAAGATCAGCTTAACGGCTACTGGTACCACAAGTACAACATGCACGGTAAAACAAAAAGAGGCCGCTGGATCCTGCTGCACCATGAGATTTGGATTAAAGCTCATGGGCCAATTCCACAAGGGTACGTTGTGATCTTCCTTGATGGAAATAAAGACAATCTTGCACTGGATAACCTTGCCATGATTAAGAGATCAACCAATGCAAGACTTAATCAGATGCATCTGAGATTCAACGACAGGGATACCACAAGAACGGCTATCACCCATGCACAGCTGAAAGAGGCGATATTCAATATCGAGCATAACCGCAAAGAAAGACCTAAAAGCAAGAAGATTACTGAGGCAGAGGGGATAACTCAAAACGTTACCCCACAGAAAAACAATAAAGCTCAGAATGCATAAAGAACTAAGGATTAAGAATGATTCTTCCAAAGAATACCCCTTATGAGGAGTTTATAGAAACAAACATAAAGATCTATCAGCGTGAATATGGGCTTGATAGCACACTGGCAAAAGAATGTGCACAGATTGAATGGGACATCAGAGAGGAAGTTAAGCACACCAGACTCAAAGACATACAGAAGGCTTTTCTGAACCCTACTCCTGGCTTCGGTACCCGTCCGATTCATATAACCAGCCTGGTTGAAAAGGCCCCTGTTCCTACTGCAGAAGATCATCACAGGAATGCTGTTAAGAGAGCGCATGAGGAAATAGCTCGCAGGGCCCGTCTGAAAAAACAGGAAAAAACAGAGCGTGAAAGAGCTCTTGCCAAAGCGCAGTCTGATGCGGTTCGTCAGCAGTCAGAAAAAATCGCAAATGTTGTCCACGCTGATAATACAGGGAAGTCAGAGCATAAGAAAGCAGCATCCTCCGGAAGAATCGGCACCATTAACAGAGATCTTTTTGAGAAGTACAAAACAAGACGTGTACTTAAGGTCAGTGAAGTGAATCTCATGCTGGGTTTTAATCCTGATTCACGGAAGCCTGATGATTTTCCACGTGCTTTCAAATACGCAAAAGAGCTGGTCTATACCACCTATAAGGTTTATGACTGGATAAGAGCCAATAAAGACAGGCTCTACTGTATGCATAGGCTTAATCTTAACTGAATACTTACTGATAGAAACAAGAACCATTGAACACGGATAGGTAATAAAAATGACTGACGCACCCGAGGCACTAAATACCTATGAGTTAATTACCAGAACAACAGTAATGAAAATGCTGAATTTCACATCCCCTAACGGATTCAAGAAATTCATCAACAATACTCCTGATTTTCCTCTGCCATTTCCCCATAAGAGAGGCGGAAGAGTTTACTACTTCAAGATTCAGATCTTGCAGTGGCTGAAGGAAACAGAAGAAAGACTCCGAGAGGAAGCAAGAATACAGTCTGCTGCCAAGATACAGGCACTCGAAGAAGAAAGACTTATGAAACTGCAGGCCAGACAGAATGAAAAGGAACAGCAGCAGCGGGCCTTTAAGGAAGCTATGCGAAATGCTGAGCTGGCAGCAATCAAATTCAGAGAGAAAAGCAACATTTAAGCATCGATTCATAGATGTGTTCATGAGTTTGGTAGGGCGCTCCCTGCCCTACCCTTTTTGAACTGCAGTTCAGTTACATACTGGTTACATACCAGTTACATACCGGTTACACACAAAAGATTTTACGGATTAAATTACGGATTAAATTACGGATTAAATAAAGAGGAACACAAAATGGAAGAGGATATCATCAACCACCCAAGTCACTATGAATGTGAAAGTGTAGAAGTCAGCTACCGTGTAGAACCAATAGAGCTGTGCGAAATGTGCGGTTTTCTGTTAGGAAACGCGCTCAAGTATCTTTTCAGGTACCAGCACAAGGGTAAGCCTCTGGAGGATTTGAAGAAAGCTCAATACTTCCTCAAACGAATTAAAACCAACTATATGCATGCAAATACTTACGGCTGGTATGACAACGATAAGACTGCAATGGCTTTTCAGAGTAAGGAATTCTTTAAGTATTGTGATCTTACAGAAGGTTCTGCTGCTGTCCACCTTGGTCTGCTCAGATTTGTGAATGAAAAGATTGATGAACTGGAAGCTCAGTCTGTGGAGATGGGTAAATGATAGGAATGGAGATCGTATTTATAGTCTTTCTGGCTTTTATCGGTGTAAGTGTTGCAATCGGTGCTTATATGCTGAATGAAGTTATTCAAGATCTCAGAGAATTAAAACTGATGCTGGAAGAGAGATCATGATTACCAAAGATCTAAATCCTGTCTATCAGGTCAGATTTCCTTTCTATCCTCTTAATTTCAGAGAAGTTAACCGAGGCCCGGAAAGACTTAACCGCAAGGCAGGAAAGACCGGCTTAACCTTCCGACAGATTAAAGAACAGTGGAGAAGTGATGCGGTAACCATAGCGCAGGAACATAAATCTGCTGACAGGAGTTATCCGCTTAATAAGGATTTGAAGGCTGTAATCAGAATAAATCCTCGCTGGGTTATCGATTTTAACAACGCCAGTATTGTGCATTATCTGAAATACCCACTTGATGCGCTTACAAAAGCACAGGTCTATGAGGATGACAGTCAGATTAAAAGCTTTGAATGCATCATCGATTACGGTACAGGAGCTCCTGTGGAGATTACATTATGGAATATCTAGTGTTTAGAGAGCATGTCGATATGCTTCCAATAAGTCAGAATACCTTAACCTCCGGAAGTAAAAGAAAAGAGATCTTGGTTTATACCTCTCCTCTGACTGCTGGGGAACATTACAAAAAGCTTAAGGCAAAGCTGGCTGGTGTTTTTGGCAGAGCTCTGATTGCTGCAGGTGAGGCTCTGAAACAGCAAAAATGCGCCTGTCTGATTTTTACACTTGCTCTTCCTAATCAGATTGGGAACTCAAATAAAGGTAAGACCTTTGATTTAGACAATTTCGCATATCCAATCTTTGAGAGTGCAAAACACACGAAACTTATGGATAAGATGCAGGTTTTCAGAGTATCAAAGAGTAAGGCTATAGAACAGAACGGCTTTGATGTAATCGTGACCAGATATTACTAAGGGATCAAATCTTGACTAAAGCTATTACAGATCATCTTGGCAATGAGTTTAAGGGGGTACGTGCGATGTATCTCCACTACGGCCTGAACGAAAGTATTTACTACCAGCGTAAAAGACAGGGACAGTCTCTGGAGAAGATCTTAACTACTCCAGTAAGACTTCAGAAGAACAGCTGTCTTGATGATACGCTGGTTTACAAAAGACACCAGATATCAAAGAAAAAATATGAGAAAAAAGCTATCAGACTTAAATCCGAGGTTTCTTATAAAACAGAACACGGAAAAGTAACTGTTAGAGAATACTGGAGAGGTTAAGAATGAAAAGAGACTGGAACGAAAAAATAATACCTGTGGAGGTAGAACCTGCAGTGAATTACTGGAATTGCCACACAAGTAGGCTTTTACCTAAACCTAACGAAATATGGAAGCATTTTAAAGGTAACAACTACCTGATTATTTGTTTAGGACATCACTCAGAAACAAAAGAAGCAATGGTGGTATATCAGAAAATTGAATTTATAGATGAACCTTATGCCGTTCTTGCAGAGCCATGTATCAGACCATTGGATATGTTCATGTCAGAAGTTGACCATGAGAAATATCCTGATGTTAAGCAGAAATACAGATTTGAAAAGGTGGAAGAATGAAATTACAGCATATATCAGAAACACATAACATTAGAGCTTCATTAAATGCAGTAGTGAAAACTCTGATGTTGCAATCAAAATATAAATATAAGAAATTCTATTTAGTTTTTCAGGATGTTGAAGAGAAGAAACTTGTTGAGAAAACTATTCCATTAGATTTAGAACTATTCTTACGTTGGGAAGATATGCCAGTTCTTAATTATAAAATTACACCCATATCTGATACTGCAACAATAT
>ONFP01000038.1 GCA_900317105.1 uncultured Succinatimonas sp.
AAGTGAACTCCAAAAGGCGTCAGCACTGTGAACCCACCGAAGCTGAACAGTAATGTCAGCAGTAGGAATCCTCTTGCTTTAGCAAGAGGAGGTGGTCAAAAAATATGGTGTAGATTCACTTTTTGTTGAAAGGATATTCTACTGTAAGTTTAGATCTTACAAATATAATCTTAATTTTTATTGAAAAAATACAGTATTGGTTTAAATTATAAAATTACTTTTAAATTGTTTGATTTTCTGTATTATCACAAAGATATACTGTCTGCCTGTGATTAGAATATCTTGTAAAATACTGTCAAATGTAAGGCAGTGTAGTTTAGAAAATTTTGATCAAGACTGTTGGTCATGACATATTTGAGGTCTGTAGCTCCTGACTACAATAGGAAAAAATGAACGTTATTACCTACACCGATATTCTGAAAAGTATTCCGGAAAATATGTATCAGCAATATCGTATCCGAATTGATAGAACTTCGTATTTTGTTCCACTCGAAAAATTTGTTGAAGATATAAGTCTTTTATCTAATAACTTAAGTTCAAAATATCATAGTCTAGACCTCCTCACAGAGCATATGACAAACCTGAATCCTAGCTTAATCCTTCAGAAAACTTGTATTCATCATATTTCGGAAATGGGCTTTGATGGAGATATAGGTAATATCTGTTTTGAAAGTTTTGAGGATATAGCTCCATACGTTATTACCGATGAAATAGAACTTTATAAAAAATTTAATTCACAAAATAATTGCCTCTGTAAGGCAAACGAACAATCACAACATGAGGAACATTAGTATGTCTATGGTTAGTAACATGTCTGTACGAGGAAAACTTGTTTCGGCATTTTTTTCAATAATAATTCTTACGGTTATTATTTCTGCAATTTCTCTGATTCAACTGTTTAAAACGAATGATGTTATTAAGTATGTTCATTTCATTCTAGGAACAAGATACGAGGCAGTAAGTAAAATTTACTACTCTATGCTTGATGTTGAGGCTGTATGTTTTGAACTTCAGGGAGAAAGAATGGATATTCTGAAAGAAAATGCTGATTTTGTTGATAGAACAGATACCAACAATAGAAATGACGTTGATCTTATTGTTGAGGGAGTTAACAAATACATTAAAGAAGTCAATGAAGAGTTTCTTCCTACACTGAAAGGAATAAATGCACCGATGGCTCCCATTGTATATGAAAAGAATCTGTTTGGCGTAGGCGAGAGTGTAAAACATCATGCGCTTGCTATAACCAAGCATCAGATTGAGCAGACAAGGGGCCGTGTCGATACAATTGCAAGTACAACTCCAATTCTTATTATTCTGGTGATTTCTGTATCAGCCGTACTTATTGCAATATGCATCGCTTTTCTGTTTTCAAAAAGTATCGTTGCTGTTCTTAAACAGGCAGTTGGAGCTGCAGATAAAATTGCGAGTGGTGATTTGACTCATGTGACAAATTCTTCAAGAAAGGATGAGTTTGGAACCCTGCTTCGAAGAATTGAAAATATGCGTCTGCAGATGAATTCTCTGGTAGGTCATATCAAAGACAAGGCTTTTCTAATCGAAGAAAAAATAACAGCTATCACCGATGTAACCAATAGAATTACCGACTCTGCTCAAAACACTCAGAATAGAGCTCTTACTGTTGCAGCAGCATCTGATGAGATGGTATCTACAACAGGTGATATTGCAAAAAACTGTATGACAGCTGCAGGATCGGCAGATAGATCAAATGTTACTACTAGAGAAGGTGTTTCTGCCGTTGAAGCTACAATTGTCTCTATTCATGAACAGGTTGACCGATCAAAGTCTGATGCACTACAGATTCAGGCTCTAGTTGAGCAGTCACAGAAGATTGGAACCATTGTGCAGACTATTGAAGATATTGCTTCACAGACAAATCTTCTGGCATTAAATGCAGCCATAGAAGCCGCTCGTGCCGGTGAAGCAGGAAAAGGTTTTGCGGTTGTTGCTGATGAGGTTCGTTCTCTAGCCTCAAGAACAAGTAAGTCAACCAAAGATATTATTGATATGGTTTCACAGATTCAGGCTGATGCAAATCATGCAAATGAGTCTATGAACTCATCTTTGGAAACTATGAATGAGCTTGCACTCAAAACCTCCGGAGTATCTGGATTGTTGAATTCAATTTCGGAACTTGTTTCCAGCGTTAACTCGCAGATTAAACAGATTGCTACCGCAGCTGAGCAACAGACTACAGCAACTGCTGAAATATCATCAAACATGGAGAGTATTACTGAAATGGCAAAAGACCAGAACTATCATGTTGATGAGGCAAAACAGCGTGTTTCTGAGTCTGTAAATCTTATCAACGAACTTTTAGCAGAGGTAAAAGATCTTCGTGTTTAGCTGTTATTAAAGTCTTTGTCACGTGGACAATATAACTGAAAGTCCGTGAATAGTATATGTTCACGGAACTTCTCTGAGCCTCGTTAAGAACAGAATTCAGTTAACTGTCGAAAAAAAACAGTTTCTAAGAATATTATTATCTTTGCCGCCGGAAGACCCCTTCAGCCATGGGGATTGATCAGTGGTCTGTACTGCTGTTTTTATCGGCATCCTCTTTTTTGGAGGCCGGATCTTTAATATCCTTATCTTCTTTTTTCTCTTCAATAACCTTTTCAGAGACGTTAAGAACTTCAAGCGCTTCATCCTGGGTCTTGCTGTCCTTGTCGTTCTTCTCCTCTGGACTTATCTCCATCATCAGACGATGCATGAAGCCAAGCATATCGTCGAAGAACTCTCGGTTTACGTGTTCTGTAGCTTTGTACAGATCACCGCCCTTATAGGTAAAGGTAATTCCAGGAGCGTTGAGGTTATAGAAGGTTGAGATAGGCATTGGACATTCATCTTTTAAAGCCTTTAGAGCAACATCAATTCCAACTGGTCTGATAAAGCAGTTGTCATTGGCAGGGCACTCATTTTCGATATTGATCTGATGGTCATGCTTTTTATTGAACTCTTCAACAGCCTTGTTGATTTTGATGAAGATTTCTCTGTCCAGAGCATTGTTACGTCTCAACTGCTGCTGAGGAATAAAGTCATTACCAAAGAAAATCACTACAGATGGTCTAGGAAGACGGGCCAGCTCATTGAGACGTTCGATGATATTCTTAAGAATATCCTGAACTCCAAGCTCCTCATTGGCACACTTCTGAATCAGACCTTCAATGGCTGACTTAAGATTTCCTTTATAGTGAAGCGCTGCTCTGTAGAAAAAGTCTGCAAAGGACAGTACTTCTGCTTCCTTAACCGGAATAGTATGCTCTTCATCGTTAATCTTGCAGTAAAGCAGTTCTCTCTCTTCCATAAGCAGAGCTGATTTTTCAATGGCACTGGCGGCTACCTGTTTCAGATTCTCAAGCAAATCGAGAATATTCAGGTTGATAAAAGGGAAGGTGAAACTTAAATGAACAGCATCCGGAGTATTTGGTGAACGGTTATTGTAAGTGTGCAGATAATTAAAGGTTGGGGCAATAGCTCTCTTGGATAAATCCTTGGTGATAACTGGATTGATCTCAATTTCATCAATAATCTTTGAGGCAATCAGGGTTGGAGAGAATCCCTTGTATGGTCTTTCAGTATCTGTACCTTCACCAAAGATGTAGAAGCCTGCTTCTACCTTACCCATATTGGCAGTGTACACATTAATGGTGTCATCCGGAATTTCTGTGGATTCTGGTTTGAAGGAAATGCCTAAAGTCAGTTCAATATTCTGCTCATTAATAAGCGTATGAATATAAGGAAGACAGGTTCTTATTCCTTCATTGCCGTTCAGTGATTCACTGTTGCATACGAACAGCAGATTGATAGGCAGTTCCCACAGCCTTTCTGAGTAGTATTTCAGAAGGATCAGCATGCCTGCAATAGGAGCCTTGTTCTCAAAGGAACCTAGTCCGTAGATGTTATTCTCATTTTCAAGTTCAGCAAGCTGAGCTTCTGTCAGAGAGGAGTTTTTGAGTTTCTCCTTTAATTCGTCTGATTTGAAGGCAAATGTTTTTAAGGTACCGTAGACCTCATTTGAGGAGGTATCGGTATTACATAAAACCACCAGAGTTTCTCTGGTAAGCTGATCTCGTCTTACAAAGGCTGTAAAGGAATGATTTTTCTGATCGTCATGAGTGATGTAGCTTAAATACTCTGGATTATTCTTGAAATAGGTGAATTCAGATACGGTATTGTATATGGTATGACTCATGATCTCATCACCAGAGGTTCTGGTGATGCTTGGAATGGCAATAAGCCATTTGAGGACAGCTAATGCCTCTTCGCTAAACTCTTTTTCAGTAAGCACAGGTTATCCTTAGTTTATTTCTGTATATCTTCTAAGTTATTTCACTTCTGCTAATTTATTTTTATACAGCTCTGTCTTCAAGATGTAAACATTATTTTTAAATGCTTCTTTCAATCTTTGAGCTGTAGCAGGACTTCCGGAAGGAAGATCTACTTTCAGAGGGTCAACAGGACGTCCGTTGACATGAACCTCATAATGAAGATGTGCACCAGTGGAATTACCTGTATTTCCTGACTTGGCAATAATCTGTCCTATATGCACATGATCTCCCTGCTGAACGTCAAACTTGGATAGGTGCATATAAACTGTTGAGTAACCGCCTTTGTGGTTGATAATAATCGAGTAACCGCCACCACGCATGTATTTTGCGTAGGTAACCACACCATCTGCCGGAGCATAGATAGGTGTACCGATATTAACCTTGAAATCAACACCGTAGTGAGGACGGATAACCTGTCTTATAGGATGGAAACGTCTCAGATTGAAAGGTGAACTTACCTTGATCTGTCCCATGATAGGGAATCTTCTGAAAGCTCCTGTTGAAGGATTGTATCCGTTCTCCTCGTAGAAAATATGGTTCAGCTGATGACGGTATAAATTGATCTGACCGAACATCTTGGTATTCATGGAAATTGCGGTCATACTTGAGCCCTGACCGATTCCATTGAAGAGAATTCTGAAAGAATCTCCTGCAGAAAGTTTATTGAAATTGATTCTGCCTACATACTGATTTTTGATGGTAACAATTTCAGAATGGGTCAGACCGTAACGGGCAGCTGCCTTGTCAAAGCTCTCCTTTTCACCGATTGAACCGATGATTAGACGAGGTCTGGTCTTACCCTTGTAGATAGATTTGGACTTTTCCTTTTCTGCGGCAGCCAGCAGGGCATCCTGTTTTTTCTGTGCGGCAAGCTGTTCACGCTTCAGACGTGCTTTTTCAAGCTCTTCCTTTTGTTTCTGTGACAGTAGAGCTTCCTGTTCAAGTCTCTTTTTATTACGCTCTTTTTCTGCCTCGATGAAGGATGGCATCAGAGTGGCGCTGTCCATACCGCGGCTCTTTAAATCTGAGAACTGGGCAAAGCGGCGTTCACGGGCAACAGTGTAGGTGTTCTTTTCAATATCTCTAGAGAAGCGAACCTGTTTGTTGCCGGATAGAGGAATGGCAATTTCCTGAACCGAGTTGTCCTCGGCAATCAGGAACTGAATCTTCTGACCTACAGACAGATTCAGATCACTGTCTCTGGCAACAGCGGTAATCTTTTTAAGATCGTCATTGTTCAGATTCAGATAGGAGAAGATCTTAGAAAGAGAATCCCCCTTGCGGATGGTCTGCTCATACCATTTGCCGTTGAAAACCTTTTCTGTTTCACTCTGGGCAATGGTTCCTGGAATTCTGTTAGGCGCCAGAATACTGCTGATATATTTTTCTGTCTGGGTTTTCTTGTCTGCAAGAATTTTTTCGCTGGAATTCTTTTCAATGTCAGTTGCTACGAACTTGACCCTCTGTTCTGGTTCTGCGGTGGCAGCAGCCTGAGCTGCTTCTCTTTCTTTTTTGATTTCAGCCTGGCTGGCCTGAGCGATCAGAGCCTCGGTATTGATATCATCGTCATAGTTTTCCTCAGACCCTGCTGTTGAGGAGATTTCAACGTTGGCTTCGGCGATGACTTCGTTATTCTTCAGATATTCCTGCTCGTAAACTCGGTTCTGTTCCTCTCTGCCGGTGGAGAGAGCTGTAAAAGGGGAGGCACTTTCAGGAATGATGGAGCCGAAAGGTAGTGCTAAAAGAACAGATATAATCCCAACAGAGAAAATAGCGAAAATATGCTTACCAGGAAGTGTGGTGGCACCTGTCTCTTTTTCTACTGCTATGTAATCTTCTGCTGCGGTTCTATTTGTTATTTTAACGTTTATCATAATCAGTTATATATAATAGCATACAAATGTAGAGTTATCCCTATTTACTAAGGACTTGTATGATCTCGCGCACCTTTATTTTGATTGAATCCGGGATTTTTTCTCTTTTATATTTTTTTTCTGCTTTTTTTCTAATATCTTATAAAAATCTGCTGATCCCTTTATTTTAAAGGTGTTAATCGGTTACATACCTTTCGTATTATTTTTGACGAGTAAACCTTAAAAAAGTTTTAACTTTTTGAATTTTTTGTTTAAATTCTTTTGACATAGATAACAAAAGCAGAATAAATTTTATTTTTTAATATCAGTATGTTGGACTTTCTCACAAAAAATACTAATACATGTCGTAAAATATTTTCTGACGCAACATACATTGTGTTTCTTAGTTTTTAATTAGCTATGAAGGTGAAACAGACTAAGCCGTTTTTTTATTTCTGATTTTTTCAGAATTTTTAAATGCATGCATATAGATGTGGCGTTGCCTACCAAAAGATAAATATAAATAATTAGAGGGAAGTTTTATGAAGTCACTAAAAATTGTTAAAAGCTTCGATGACAGTCTGTATTCATATTTTGTTAAAGAGATTGAAAGACAGCATGTAACTTTATCATTCATTCCTGATGAAAACAGCACCTCACCTGTATGTGCTGCAATTATGGGAAGTGTACTTGTCAATTCCTCTAATTCAATCGTACTCGGCAAGGGCAATACTCTAGAAACCCTGACCTGCGAAAGACTATGTGATGTTTTCGGAGCCGAGTTCGCGACAGTAAAAACCGTAACCATTGAGGCTGCATCAAGAGTTGTATTCAAGGCTCTGACTACCCGTGGTGATGTGGTTATGTCTCTGGATTTACGTAAGAAAGAACACTGTAACAGTGAGAATCTGGCTTTCCAGTTTGTAAACTTTGGTATTGATCCTGAGACTCAGACCTTCGATATGAAGGAGATTGAGGCTATTGCCAAGAAAAACAAGCCAAAGCTGATTATTGTTTCTCCTGTAAACTATCCTCTGTCAATTGATTTTGCCAAGTTTGCCAAGATTGCCAAGGAAGTTGGTGCCTATCTGTGGTGTGACCTGTCACAGACTGCAGGTCTTACTGCAGCAGGGGTTCTTCCATCTCCTGTTAAGTATTCTGATGTGGTTACTCTGTCAACACATGGTGCTATGCAGGGCCCTCAGGCAGCAGCAATTCTCTGCAAGAAGGAACTTGCAACCGCTATTGTCCGCTCAGAGACTTTAGCCGGTCACCACGGCCTTATCACTCCTCAGCTTTCTGCCTTAGCTGCAAGACTGCATGAGATGAAGACAGATGTCTTCATTAACTACTGCAAGGATGTTGTCTCCAATGCCAAGGCATTAGCCAAGGGCTTAGAGCAGGGGGGAATGAAGATTATCTGTAACGGAACCAATTCTCATCTTGTGATTGTTGATACCAGATTCTGTGCCATCGGCTCTAAGGGTGCTCAGGAACTTTTAGCTGATATCGGTATCCATGTAAGAATTGCCAATGTATTAACCTCCGATCCTAAGATCAAGTTTGATGCTGTTAGATTCTCAACCCTGCCAGCTACTACCCGCGGTATGAAACCTAAGCAGATGGAGCAGATCGGTGAGGCTATCGGTAAATTCCTGGCAAAACCTGATGAGGATAATTCAAAGGCTCTGATGCATCTGGTGGCAACCATTACCGCAGGTCTTCCTGCTCTGGATCGAAAGTATCTGGATAAGTCAGTTGCAGCTGTGATTACTGACGAATAGTCAGATTCAGTGAAGAGTATTTTTGTAAGAACGTGGCCTATGCTATCATAATGCCACGTTTTTTGTTTTTTGATTATGTATGACTGAATTTGCAAAATTTACCGCTGCAGACAGATTTTCTGTAGCTCCGATGATTGATGTAACCACTCCAACCTTTCGCAGAATAGCCAGACTATTTTCAAAAAAGGCAATGCTCTATACCGAAATGATTGCCGCCAATGCTGTTGTTCACGGCAAGGAATATCTTATAGAACATGATGCGGATACCATTAATCCCTGCACTCTGCAGTTAGGCGGTTCTGATCCGAATGTTCTCTCAGATGCCTGCAGAATTGCCTCAAAGTTTAACTACAGTGCCATCAATCTTAATGCCGGCTGTCCTTCAGACAAGGTGCAGTCAGGTTCATTCGGTGCTATTCTGATGAAGACTCCACAGGTGATTACCGACTGTCTTATGGCTATGCAGGATGCCTCAGAGGTTCCTGTAACTGTAAAAACCAGAATCGGAGTTGATGATCTGGATGATTTTGAATATACAAAGAAGATTGTGGATTCAGTATATAAAACAGGCTGCAGACATATTATCCTTCATGCAAGAAAAGCCTGGCTTAACGGTCTGTCTCCTAAGGAGAACCGAACCATTCCGCCTCTGGATTATGAAAGAGTATTTGCTCTAAAAGAGTTTTTCCCTGATCTTGCCATTACCATAAATGGAGGAATCAAAACCATTGAGGAGTGTAATGATATGCTCTCAAAGGTTGAAGGGGTGATGCTTGGCAGAGCCTGTATGGATGATCCGTATATTCTCGCTTCAGTAGACAGCAGAATCTATAATGATGGTTCACAGATATTATCTCGTGATGAATGCTTTAAAAAGGTTGTAGAATTCTCTGAGAAATATGTATCAGAAGGAAATCGTCTGCATCATCTGGGTAATCACATTATTAATATGTTCAATGGCTGCAAGGGCGCCAGAAGATTCAGAAATTATCTCTCCTGTCATATGCACGAGCTAGGTGCCGGTCCTGAGGTTTTAGAGCAGGCATTTAAAAGAATGAAAGAGGCTTAAGGAGTTTTTAATGGAACTTACAATCAAGTCTACGGTTAATCTTAATAATGATGTAAAGATGCCTCTATTAGGTCTCAGAGCCTATAAGGTAAAAGGCGAGGATGCCTACAATGCTGTAAAGTGGGCCTTAGAGGCTGGTTACCGACTTATTGACACCGCCAGAATCTACTGTAATGAAAAGGCTGTGGGCAGGGCAATCAGAGACTCAGGTATCCGTCGTGATGAGATTTTTGTTACCACCAAACTCTGGATCACCGATTTTGATAATCCACGTGCGGCTTTAAAGGCTTCCTTAGAGCGACTCGGACTTGATTATGTTGACCTTTATCTTATTCACTGGCCTAAAAAAGGCTATGAGCAGGCATACCTGGAGCTTGAAAATCTTCAGAAGGAAGGTCTGTGCAGAGCTATCGGCGTTGCCAATTTTAAACCTCACCATATTGAGAGCCTGAAAGAACACGGTGCTACTGTTATTCCTCAGGTTAATCAGACAGAAATCCATCCCCTCAATACCGAAGAAGAACTGTTAGGCTGGTGCCGCAAAAGAAAAATCTGCGTGGAAGCCTATTCTCCTTTAGGAAGTGAAGGCCGTCTGATCTTGGATGATCCAAGGCTTATCGGCATGAGAAACTATTATCATGCCTCAGCCTCTCAGATCCTGCTGCGCTGGTGTATCCAGAGAGGTATTGTAGCGATTCCTAAGGCTGTAATTCAGAGCAAGATTGAACAGAACTGTCAGCTTTATCATTTTGATATAACCAATTCTGATATTGAGACTATCTCGGATATGAACTGCAACGAAAGACGTAATTACGATCCTGACAAGATTGACTTACGCCCTATGTCGATGTATCCGAAGATTACTCCAGAGGATTAGTTCAACAATATGTTCTATTGGTATGATAGAATTACACCTATTATTTTAATTTAAGAAACATAACGGACATAATAATGAATCAGTACAAAGAAGACGTAGAAATCGATCTGGTCAGACTTTTTAAATACCTTTTATCCAAAAGTAAGAAACTGCTTTTAATCGGAATTGTGTTCGGTCTGGCTGGCCTTGCATACAAATACTACGATGTCGAGTTATCGGGCCGCTCCTTTGCTGATGAGCCAAATCTGGTTTCCTACGAGAAAAATGTAAAGCAGCCAAACGGAACCATCACTGTTGAAAAGAAGAAGGCAAGCTATAATCAGTTCCTGTCTGAGATGGAGAGTCGTCAGAAGAACAATGAGGTCCAGAAAACACTTGCCTCCTATGAAAAGGCAAATATCAGCTCTGAGCTTAAGGTTCTGGAGAATGAGTTAAAAGATCAGCAGAATTATATGGAAAATTCTGTACTTTTAAATTCTGACCAGGTCTGCTATGAGGCGGTTCATTATTATCTGGCCTCCGAGAAGGGGGGTAAAAACTCCATCAAGCTGCAGCCGGTTATCAAAAACAAGTATGTTCCAGGAGTTCCTCAGGTTCAGCCTGTTAGAAGACCTAAATCAGCGGCAAATACCGAGGCAGAGATTGTTCAGCTTGAGGCTAAGGACTCTTCTTTAACCAGTTTTGCAAGAACTCTTTTATATACCGACAAGTTCAAAAATGAATTTGCCTCAGCTCTTGGTTTGTCCGATGAAACCTCAGATAAGCTGATTGAGGAACTTGTAACCTTAAACAAGATTGATGATATCTCTTTTATCATTTCTCTGAAGGCAACCAGTAAAGAGGATGTCTATAAGCTTCAGAAGGTTCTGTCTCAGTACGACAGTGAGCTTACCTCATTTTTAAAGAATGAGTACGATATCAATTCTAACGAGATTTCCTTTGGAAAGGTAAAGTCTTCATATGTTGAAGCTTTACGTGAGCAGGAGAGTCAGCATGTAAATGATCTTCTTATCGAGATTGAAAACAAGAAGCAAGAACTGAACTCTGTTGCGTTAGTCGAGGAACCTGTTACTAGTGTTAGCCTGAATAAGCTTAAGCTCAAGAAATACGCAATTTTTGCCTTTGGTGGGCTGGCTGTAGGTCTGTTCCTGGCTTTAGGTGCCTTTACCTGCGTCTATCTTTTTGATGGCAGACTTCACGATCCTGAGAATCTGATGTTTGATGATCTCAAGACCCTGGCCTGTGTTCACGATTCTTCATACAGTAAAGCCAGTGCAGATGAAATACAGAAGCTGAATGAATCTGTAGAGGTACTGTGCAAGGATAAAAAGAGCGTTACCGTGGTATCTACACTGAATGAGTCTGAGATCGTTAATGTTACCTCTGTAATTAAGGATGCTCTGGCTGCAAACGGTATCAGTGCCTTTAATATTGTTAAGCCACAGAATATGAAGTCTATTTCAGAGGCTGACGCTCTGATTCTGGCTGAAAAGATTGACCGTTCTAAACTGGATGACGTTATCGGCGAGATTGTTCAGATTAAGAATATCAAAAAGGATATTCTGGGCATTGTGTTTGCGTAATTGATTGTTTACTCGTTCAGAATCGTGACATAGTATTCTGTCTATTGCTTAATTCACATTTGTGAGCCTCGGTATATCAACGAGGCTCTATTGTTTTGGAGCTCTTACTTACATTTTCAGCGTTGAAATAGAAAGCAATGCAAATTTTGTTGTAATAAACGATTAAAGTGGAAATTTTGAGAAGATATAAATGGTTGATTCCACAAAATTACCAAAAGCAAAGAATAGTTTTGAAGATATTAGAAAAAAGAATCAGATTTATATAGACCATACAGATTTGATTTATGAATTTGCATATCTTGATGGTGCCAATTTTCTTTCAAGACCACGTCGCTTTGGAAAGTCACTGCTTGTTTCTACGCTTGAATCTCTTTTTTCTCATGGTACAGAGTTTTTTAAGGAACTTAAGCTGGAAAAGCTTTGGAATGAAAGAGAGAATGGCCGAACCTATAAAGTAATACATATTGATTTTTCCTCACTTTCTTTTGAGGATAAAAATGAACTGAATAATCAGATTGTTTATGTTCTTGCTGACACTGCAAAACGCGACGGAGTAATTTTTCCGGATGATTATAAAGAACGTAGCGCCGGCCTTAATTTAAAGACTCTGGTCGATGCGGCTCCATCTGAATATGTCCTTTTAATTGATGAATACGATTATCCTTTAACTCATTCCCTTGGAAACAAAGTCTTATTTGAATCATACCTACAGTACCTACAAGGCTTCTTTGGGGCAATTAAAGCTGTAACCGGAGATATGAGATTCATCTTTATTACAGGTGTGGGCCGTTTTGCTAAAACCTCAGTATTTTCTCAGCTTAATAATCTAAGAGATTTAGGGCTTGAAGCCAAGTTTGAAGCTGATATGCATCAGTATTTTGATGCTTATGTTGAGAATGCAGCCAGCATTCTAAATCTCTCAAAAGAAGAGTGTTACGCACAGATAAAGTCTCATTATGACGGCTATAGATTCCATGTCGGCAATGAAAATACTCTTTATAATCCATGGTCAGTTCTTAATTTCTTATCCTCTCCAGAGAATGGCTTTAAAAACTTCTGGTATGAAACTGGTGGTGCTTATCCAACTCTGATTGCAAACTATATTGAGAATATTCAGCAGGTTCCATTGGAAAGTATTCAGAAAACAGAAATCGGATCTGATGAATTGTCAAATTTCTATGATTACTTTACAGTTACTCCGTTAAGTATTCTATATCAGTCAGGATATCTGTCGTTAAGAGTTGAAGAAAATGAGCTTGGAGGACAGAGTCTTTTCCTGGTACCACCTAATCTTGAGGTTAAATCTGCCTTAACTAAACTTTATTATGTAGTTGTTAGAAAAGATGCGGTAGAAACTAAAACAATTCAGAATATCTCTTCTGCTCTTATTTCTAATTTAAAAAAATCAGATTATGAAAAACTGATAAAGACCTTCTCTGCTGCTCTCAATACCTTTGGCTATGATGATCATGAGGCTTTCAAATCAGAACACTACTGCAGAGATATCATTTATTTTACTTTGACCTTATCTGGTATAAATGCTCAAAGAGAAGTAATCAGTGCAAAAGGCAGAGCTGATTTGGTAGTAGAACTATCTGATAAACGTTACGTTTTTGAGATTAAGCTTGCAAAAAACAAAGCCGCTGAAAATAAACTGCTAGAAGAAGCAGTTGAACAGATTAAGGATAAGCGTTACGGAGCGCTTCTACCTCTGAAAGAATTAACCAGAATTGCTGTAGTTATAAGTTCGGATGACAAAGCTGTTATTAAATGGATGCATGTGGATGCAACTTAACGCAATGTAGGCGGTAAATACATTATTTTTAATTTTACATTTGAAAAAATTTCTTTTTAGTTTATAATATCGCACGCTGTGTTTATGGTCGCATTACACAGCGTTGTTTAATTTTTTTATAGGAAACATGAAAATGGCAATTACTTTAGATGCTACTTCACGTACTGACCTAGGAAGAGGTGCGAGCCGCCGCCTACGTCGTGAGTTCAAGACCCCAGCAATTATCATTGGCCAGGGCAAAGATGCACTTTCAATCTGCTTAGATGAGAAGAAAGTTATCACCGCTGCTTTAAAGGATGAGTTCTACAACGAAGTTGTAATCAGCCTAAATGGCGAGTCAATCAAGGTTAAGCCTGTTGACATCCAGCGTCACCCAGTTTCAGAGCGTATTTTACACATTGATTTCCAGCGTATCTAATTTTTTGGAAATTTAGTAAAAAATACAAGAGCCATTCTTGAAAAAAGAGTGGCTTTTTTCTTATATTATTATTTGTTTTTGACTTGTTGTTGCAAAAGCTTTACTAGGAAAAAATTTAATGGAAGATACTCCAGTTTTAGGTCATATGATTGACCTTAGGGTTGTGGATATAACCGATCAGGGCGCATTCGTTGATGCCGGTACCTATGGTGATCTGTTTGTCCCAAACAAGCAGCTTCCGGATGAGCTTGAAATCGGGAATCTTTTAAGAGTCTTTTTGTATAAGGATTCCGGCAGAGTTTTAGCAACAGCAAGACATCCTTATCTTGAGTGCGGAATGTGCGGCAGACTTACTGTTACCTCAATTGACTGCGGTACTGTTTACATGGACTTAGGTATTCCTAAGGAACTGGTTGTCCCTGTTTCAGAGCAGCGTTCTGCCTTTGAAGTCGGTCAGTCCGTGCTGATTTATGTAACTATTGATGAGCAGGGCAGACTTTTTGGTACCCAGCGTTTCAATAAATATATCCGCGACAACAGTAAACCAGGTGAGTTTAAGGTTGGTCAGCGTGTGACAGCGGTAGCTGTATCTCATACACCTTTAGGCTTCAGAACTGTTATCAATGATTCTGTTTATGGTCTTATTTATAAGAATGAGCTAAAAAGTCCAATCAGAATCGGTAAAAGAACTGATGCCTACATCACTAAGATAAGAGATGACGGCAGACTTGATGTTTCTCTGCAGGAACCAGGTCTTTCCGGTATTGAGCATGCAGCCAAGACACTTTTACATATCCTGAATAACTCAAATGGTTTTATTGCCTTTAATGACAAGTCAGACCCTCAGGATATTGAAGACTATCTTCACATGTCTAAAGGAAAATTTAAAAAGGCAATCGGATCCCTGTATAAACAGCGTCTGATTGAAATTACCGATGACGGTATCAGACTTGTTTCTAAGGATAAGTAACTTCGTTTAAGGTTTTGTTATGGAATTTTTGTTTGAATTCGGTCTTTTTGCAGGAAAATTTATCTTTGGCGCAGTCTGTATCGTTATAGCGCTTGTCTGTGTCCTGATGGCTGTAAAGGCTGCCAAAGGCGAGATGGATGAGAAAAAGGAAAAACTCAAGTTCACCGATCTTATGGTAGAGGCAGAAGAACGTAAAGACAGTATTGAGGATGCCGTATTAAGATTCGATGCTAACAAAGATGAAAAAACTCTGAAAAAAGAGCTTAAGCTGAAATCAAAGAACAGGAATAAGTCTGAAGAAGCTCATAAAAAAGAGCGTGCAGAAAAGATTAAGAAAGCAAAGGATGAAGGCAGATTTTGTCCTAAGAGGATTTTTGTACTAGACTTTGAAGGTGATACACATGCAAGTGCGTCTCACGATCTGCGCCTGAAGGTCAATGCTATTCTGGATATTGCAACTGCTGAGGATGAGGTAATTGTAAATCTGGATTCTCCTGGCGGAGTTGTGAATGGTTATGGTTTCTGTTCTTCAATTCTTGAAAGAATCAGGGAAAGAGGCATTCACCTTACAGTCTGTGTTGACAATGTTGCAGCCTCAGGTGGCTATCTGATGAGCTGTGTTGCCGACAAGATTGTAGCAGCACCTTTTGCATATGTCGGTTCTATCGGAGTCGTGGCCAATATTCCTAATTTCAACAAGGTATTAAAGAAACACGATGTTGATTATGAGCAGGTTACTGCCGGCAAGTACAAGCGAACCCTTACTATGTTCGGTGAGAATACCGAAGAGGGCAGAGCTAAGTTCAAGGCTGAAATGGAAGCAATTCATTTCCGTTTTAAGGAGATTGTTTCTAAGTACAGACCTAAGCTTAATATCGAGGAGATCGCAACCGGTGAATTCTGGCTTGGTAAGGATGCTTTAGAGCGTGGCTTGGTTGATGAATTAAACACTTTTGATGCATACTTGCAAAATAGCCTAGAATTTACACAGGATTGTGCTATAAAGATTAGCATAGAACGAAAAGAGAAAAAGTCACTTAAAGATCTATTAGGAAAGTTCTTTAGTGCTAAAACCTGGACCAGAGCTGTAAAGGAAGAAGTAGCTCAGTCCGTTAATAATGCAACCCCTTACAGATAATAGAATTACGAGAATAAACATGGGTAAGTCTTTAGTTATTGTAGAGTCACCATCCAAGGCAACAATTATTAACCGTTATTTAGGTGATGATTATGTTGTAAAGGCCAGTGTCGGTCATATTAGAGACCTTGCCACTGCTGCAAGTACCGAGAAGAGCGACAAAAGCAAAACAAAGACTGACAAGGCTCATAAGCTGACTAAGGATGAGATTTTAGCCCGCAGTATGGGCGTTGATCCAAAGAATGGCTGGAAGGCAAATTATGCAATTATGCCTGACAAGCAGAAGGTTGTAGCTGAACTAAAAAAACTTGCCAAGGACGCTGATAAAGTCTACCTCGCAACCGATTTGGATAGAGAGGGAGAGGCTATTGCATGGCACTTAAAGGAAGTTTTAGGCGGAGATGACGACAAGTATCTGCGAGTAAAGTATCCTGAAATTACCAAGGCAGCTATTCATAAAGCCTTTGAGAATCCTGGCCGAGTAAATATGAACCTGGTTAATGCGCAGCAGACCAGAAGATTTTTGGATCGTGTCGTTGGCTTTATGGTATCTCCTTTACTGTGGAAGAAGGTTGCAAGAGGTCTTAGTGCCGGTCGTGTTCAGTCCGTAGCCGTAGAACTTATTGTGGATAAGGAAAGAGAAATCAAGGCCTTCATCCCTGAAGAATACTGGAATATCGATTCTGTAGTAAAGAACTCTGCCAATCAGGAATTAAAGCTAGCTCTGCATTCAAAGGGTGGTCATAAGTTCGATATCCATAACAAGGATGAGGCTGATGCAGTAGTTGCAGCCTTATCAAAGTCAGACTTTATTGTTGATAAGATTGAAACCAAGAAAGGTTCACAAAAACCTCTGCCACCATTTACCACTTCAACTCTGCAGCAGGTTGCCAATCAGCGATTGGGCTTCTCTGTAAAACGCACTATGATTGTGGCTCAGAGACTTTATGAGCAGGGTCTTATCACCTATATGCGTACTGACAGCGTTAATCTGTCAGATGAGGCTATTGCTGCCGCAAGAGATATTGTGTCCCGCAATTTCGGTGATAAGTATATTCCACCAAAGCCTAACTACTACAAGTCTAAAGAGTCAGCTCAGGAAGCTCATGAGGCTATCAGACCATCTCATCCTCTGGATCCGCTTCCATCCTCTGTTGATAAGGATGGTCAGAGACTTTTTGAACTGATTAAAGCCAGATATCTTGCCTCTCAGATGACCGCTCAGGAATACAATACCACCAGCGTCAGTGTGAGTGCCGGTGACTATGGATTTAAGGCCTCAGGCAAACAGATTACCTTTGATGGATTCAAGCGAGTCTATAACTTCAACAAGAACGAGGAAGTTATTCTGCCTGAGCTTGTAGAAGGAGAAAAGCTTAAGGTTTGTGAAATTCTGCCTTCTCAGCACTTCACCCAGCCTCCATCACGCTTCTCTGAAGCTTCACTGGTTAAGGAGCTTGAAAAGGACGGTATCGGCAGACCATCAACTTATGCCTCTATTATTTCCACAATTCAGGAGCGTGGTTATGTAACCATTTCTCACGGTCGTTTCTATGCCGAGAGAATGGGCGAGATTGTAACAGACCGTCTGAGATACTCTTTTAAAGATCTGATGGACAAGAATTTCACCGCCTCCATGGAAGATTCCTTAGATGAGATTGCCGAGGGTAATCTTGACTGGATTCAGAGTCTGGACAAATTCTATAAGAATTTTGAAGGGGAACTTTCAAAGGCAAATCAGTCCTTTGCAGAAGGCGGTATGCCAGAGAATTCTCCTCTTGAGATCAAGGAAATGCTCTGTCCTGAATGCAAGAAGTATCATATGGCTGTACAGTCAGGAAAGACCGGTATGTTCTTAAGCTGTCTTGGCTACTATGATAAGGATGTTAAATCAACAGACCGCTGCCACAAGACTCTTAACTTAAGAGCCATCGATCAGGCAGCCTTAAGCACCTCAAATATCTCTGAGGAAGAAGAGGCTCAGATCCTGCGCTCAAGACCTCGCTGTCCTAAGTGTCACAGTGTAATGGATACCTACATCATTGACGAGTCACATAAGCTGCATCTGTGTTCAACTCCTAACTGTGGCGGTTATCTGTTTGAGACTGGCAAGTTTGACTCTGAGATAGAGAAAGGTCCGGAGATCCCTTGTGAGAAGTGTGGACATACCATGATCCTAAAGGAAGGTCGTTTTGGTAAGTACATGGCATGTACCAACAAGGAATGCGGAAATACCAGAAAGATCTTAAAGAATGGTCAGGTTGCACCACCTCGTGAGGATGCCGTTGATTTACCTGATCTTCCATGCAAGGCTGCTGGTTCTCATTATGTATTAAGAGACGGTGCCGCCGGTATCTTCCTGGCCGCTCACAATTTCCCTAAGGTACGAGAGACCCGTCCTCCAAAGATTGTTGAACTTAAGAAATACAGAGATAAGATTTCTCCAAAGTTCTACTATCTTGCTGATGCTCCTGCCCATGATCCTGACGGTAATGAGACCGAGGTTCGTTTCAGTCGTAAGACTAAGAAACAGTACATTGTTTCTGTCAAGGATGAAAAACAGACCAAGTATGTAGCTTTCTACAACGAGGAGAAGGGGGTATGGGAAGAGCAGGAGGCTGCTAAGACCACCTCAAGGAAGACTGTAGCAAAGAGCTCTGAAAAGTCCTCAGAGAAGGCTACTGCCAAGAAGGCTACTGCAAAGAAGTCAGCTGCTAAGAAGGCTTCTTCTAAGAAGACTGCAGCCAAGTAGCTCCTAATCAAAAATAATTCTGTAAATCCGTCACTTCGTTTGAAGATTCCTGATACGAGTGACGGATTTTTTTGTGATAAAGATTTGATAATTTTGCTGGCTGTTCTATAACTGTATTCAGTTGTTTTCGGCATCAATAACGTTAATCAGGTTTCGTTTTTTTGGTTATTCATAGAGTTTTTGAAATAATTTAAAAAAAAATAATGAAATTTCAAAACACTAATTTAAACTTAAAAGAGTACAATGTGTGCTTCTGTTTTAATTGCTGCTTTTAGGATCATACTATGTTTAGTAAATTAAATGTCAAAGCCAAACTGATTATTGCCTTCTTTACAGTGATTCTCTTTACTCTGGGAATTGCTGTGACCGGTATTATTGTTCAGCTTAATAACAATAAGGTAATTAAGGATGTAAATTTTATCCTTGGTACCCGTCATGAGCGAATCGATAGAGTTTTTAAAGCTGTTGTTGCTCTTGATAATATCGCCTATGAGTTTTCTGCAGATACAGGCTCCTATACAGCTGATAAGGCTAAGGAATTTACTGATCTTGGCAGTGAGCTGCTTGATGCTACAGGTCAGCTTGCCGGAACCAATAATCCTAAAGAAACCAATGATATTAAAGCTAATTCCGCAAGGTATGTTCAGAATATTCCTTTATTCCTGGCAGCTGTAGGAAATGGAGAACAGGAAAAGGCAGAGTCAATTTATAAGGATGTTTTATCCTCCTGTTATGATGTGGTTCAGTCTTTAAGCTATAAGATTGGTGAAAGACAGATTAAACAGGCAAAGGATGTAGTGGCAGCGAATGATTCTGAAGGACCGCTGATTTTTACTATCGTTCTGTCTGTTATTGCAGTGATTGCTGCTGCTGTAATTGCCCTGATGTTTGCTAACAGTATTGTGGCAATTCTAACAAAGGCTGTAAATGCAGCTGAGGAAATGGCTCAGGGTAATCTTACTCATGAGATTAAACACTCCAGACGAGATGAGTTTGGTCATCTTTTATCTTCTCTTGAGAAGATGCGAGAAGAGTGGAGAGTCCTGGTAGGTTCAATCAAGTCTACCACCAGAGATGTTGAGGATAATGTTCAGCACATCAGCAGAATTACCGATAACATCAATACCAAGGCTCAGGAAGCGGAGAATCGCTCTCTGACTGTGGCTGCAGCTTCAAATGAGATGGTTTCAACTACCGGTGATATTGCGAATAACTGTGAGACCGCTGCGTCCAATGCCAAGCAGGCTAACAATACTACTGCTGAAGGTGTAGCTGCTGTTGAAGATACAATCAATGGCATTCAGATGCAGGTGGAGAATTCACGTCGTGATGCTGACTATATCCACGCTCTGGTAGAGCAGGCTGATAATGTTGGTACTATCGTTAACACTATTGACGATATTGCCTCTCAGACCAATCTGCTGGCTCTTAATGCCGCAATTGAAGCTGCCCGTGCAGGTGAAGCCGGTAAGGGCTTCGCTGTTGTTGCTGATGAAGTTCGTGCACTGGCCTCCCGTACCTCCAAGTCTACTCAGGAAATTACCAAGATGGTTACTCAGATTCAGTCTGATGCCAATACAGCAAATGAATCTATGACAGCCAGTCTGAATCGTATGAATGAACTTGCTGAGAAGACTACCACCGTTAACAGTCTATTGCAGTCAATCATGGATCAGGTAGGCGGGGTAACTTCTCAGATTACTCAGATTGCTACAGCAGCTGAAGAGCAGACTACTGCTACCTCTGAGATTTCTGCCAATATGCAGGGCATTACCGATATTTCTCAGAGCTTCTCTAATGAAGTTAGAAATGCAAATGTTGAAGTCAACAAGAGTATTGAGCTGCTAGAAGATCTGGTTCACAAGGTTGAAAGTATCAGAGTCTAGTTTCTGTATTTTACTTTTTTGATGAATTAAGCCATTGTCTGAAAAAGATAATGGCTTTATTGTTTGGGCCTGATGTAAAGAGTCTTATTAAAGACAGAAGATCTGCTTGCTACAGCTCCATTGGATAGGACTGGATTTTCCTGATTAAGGAAACATCTTCAGTCTTGTTATCATCTGCTGTTGCCATGAGATTTTCCAGTTCTCTTAGATACTGTTTTAGCTGAGACTGAATCTGTACGGAACAGTATTTGTAGTACTTCTGCAGCTCACTGTCAGACAGGTTCTCCCGGTAATTGTTACCAGCAAAAAGGGCAACATAAAGTCTGTAACTCTCTGAGCAGTTGTTATCAGCTCTAATAAAGGCACGATTATTAAGATTAAGACTGTTATGATAGTGAACTGAATCTGCCTCACTAAGCGTGTCAAGAAATGTCTGATAGGCTCCTTTCTCCTTATTCCGAGGAACAGAAGCTTTTTTTAATGCTGTAACAGCATCCCTGAGTGACAGATTGACTATACTTTCTCTTTGAGGAGTGAGCACAGTTGCCGGGGATAATATTCCAAAATCAGTCAGCTCATAGCTTTTAGGCAGCACATCATTGCCATCATAATAAAGAGCCTCAAGAGTATCCTCTCGAAGGGACAGCGGTCTGATAATCTCTATTGAGCGTGAGAGTGAATCGTATTCGAGAAGATATTTGTCTTGAGCTATGATATTTGAAAGCGACTCTATTCTGTCATGATAGCTTCTTATGACAAATCGAAGCAATGGTCCATTAACCTGACTTAAATATCTGAAAAGGTAAATCAGTAAATCCAGTCTCTTTGTATGTTCTGACTTTGAAATTTTATCCTGATAGCCATATTTTGCAGCACATGCGGAGAGTCCATCTGAATAGAAAGGAATTCCTCCATCCAGTATCTCGTGAAGTTTTAGAACTCTGTTTACATCACATACGCAGTAGGCTTCTTTGAGAATATCCGGTTTTCTGAAATTTCTTAGGCAGATCTGCTCTAAAACCTTAAGATTGCGTACAGACCAGGTGATTACAGTGGTCTCCTGGTTGAAAATCTTCTCTGAAAGAATATCCAGAAACTGATCTTCGGATAAGCCCTTTTTAATTGTAAAAGGATCGATTCCCTGGGAAAACAGATAATTCGGACTTGGTAATAGATTATCAAGGCCTCTGCTGGTAATAATCTCTCGCTCACCAGTGAGATTTAAATTCTCGTCGGCAAGAACATAGGCTATTCCATATAAAGCTGCTTTAGAGTCTGGATTGTTGAGTGGAAGAGGAAGTACAAAGGCGTACTTCCTTTTAATAACGGTCTGCATTACTTGAACTGATTGATTTCTTTTACGTATTCAAAGCCTGCAGCTTTAAGTTTGTTTACAAGTTCTTCCTGACTGATGTCATGGACCTTGCAAAGTTCCTCTAAAGATGAATACTCGTCTCTTAGCTGCATATTTACTGCAGACAGAAGAATAAAAGGATCCATTGAGGCGAATTTTTCTAAAGACATCATTTTTTACTGTCCCTCGAAATCCTGAATTTCATAGTTCATCTGAGAACGCATCTTCTTGACATTCTCAACTGCTTCCTCTGTGGTAAAGCCTCGGCATAGACATACGGCCATACGGCGTTCACCGTCAATATCAGGTTTGCCGAAGATTCTTAGCTGTGAGCCCGGGGATACCTTTAATACCTCATCAAGATTCTTGTAGGTGATTTTGCTGCCTTTACCCTTCAGACATACTGCTGCTGAAGCTGATGGTCCGAAGAAGGTGATCTTACCGATAGGAAGTCCTAAAAGTGCTCTTACATGCAGAGCAAACTCTGACATGTCCTGAGAAACCATGGTTACCATACCGGTATCGTGAGGTCTTGGTGACAGTTCTGAGAAGATTACCTGATTTCCGCAGATGAAAAGCTCAACACCAAAGATTCCATAACCGCCCAGCGCAGAAACAACTGTTGAGGCAATGCGCTTGGCTTCAATCAGAATATCCTCGGAAAGATGTGCCGGCTGCCATGATTCCTGGTAATCGCCATGAACCTGATGATGTCCGATGGCTTCGCAGAAATGAATTCCGTCTGAGGCACTTACAGTTAACAGGGTAATCTCGCTGTCAAACTGAACAAAGCCTTCAACAATAACTCTTTCCATCCCTCCACGACCGTTTTTGCAGGCTTCATCAAAGGCTTTTTCAATGTCTCCCTCTGATTTGAGGACGCTCTGACCCTTGCCTGAGGAACTCATAATTGGCTTCATGATGCAAGGAAAGCCGATACGACCGATCTGCTCTTTAATTTCACTTACGGATGAGGCAAAGAAATATGGTGAGGTAGGAAGTCCTAATTCCTCAGCTGCCAATTTTCTGATGGCTTCTCTGTTCATGGTAATGTTGGCTGCATTGGCGCTTGGTACAACATTAAAACCTTCAGCTTCAAGCTTAAGTAGAGTTTCTGTGGAAATAGCCTCAATCTCAGGGATGATGTAATCTGGTTTGAGTTTTGTAATCAGATCATATAACTCGTCAGGATTTTTCATATTGATGATAGCTTTCTTCTGTGCTACCTGCATTGCAGGTGCATTGTCGTATCTATCACAGGCTGTGACTTCAATTCCGTAACGAATTAACTCAATTGCAACTTCTTTTCCAAGCTCTCCTGATCCTAACAGCAGGGCACTGGTGGTTTTATCTTGATAATCAATTGTAACTGATGTAGACATTTCTCTCTCCGGAAAACAAACTGCGGATATTATAACCCAACCACGATATCAATACATTGATATGGCAATTTTTTTGTTTTTTGCACTCAAAACTTTCTTTTTTTGAAAAGAATCAGTTTTTCGTGTTTGTTTTCTCTGTAGAACTATTGGTTTTCCAATATATTTGACAGCAAAGCTTTTTTCTCTTTGCTGAGTTTAATGAGCTTATCCTCAGCAAGACTTAAGATTAGAGCTTTGCAGCCTTTGAGGATCTGATTAAAAGACTCTTTGAACTCTCCTGTGTACCATGGATCGTCTATGTTGCCGGGAGTGTCTGTAAAATCCAGCAGTTTGTAAACCTTGCTCTTGTCCATGTCTGGAAACAGGTAGTAAAGATTTCTCAGGTTGAAATCTTCCATAGCGATGATGTAATCGTTTGTTTCAAGATCATCTCGTGTAATCTGTCTGGCGGTTTTCTCTGAGCAGTCGATGTGATAGGAGTTTAAAAGTTTTTTTACCGGCGGATAAACTCCATTACCGATTTCCTCCTGAGAGGTGGCTGCAGAGCAGATTCTGAATTCATCTGAAAGCCCTATGTCATCTACAAGTTTTTTCATAACAAATTCTGCTATAGGAGAACGACATATATTACCGTGACAGATAAATTCAATTTTGATCATTTTGCTTACCAGTGTTGAAAATTGTTTTAGCTAAATATAACACTATTTCAGAGAAACTGAATCATATACACGGGAAGTAATTCCACATTGCCATCTTTCTGAACATCTTTTGTATATGCAAGAATCTTCCTGGATATTCTTGAGGAGAATTTTTCTGAAAATTTATCGATAGATGAATGATTTTTATAGCCAGAGCTTTTGACTTCAATTGGACAAATTTTCTTGTTGAAGGTTGTTAAAAAATCAATTTCGTAATTTCTTTTTGCTGCTTCATTTCTGAATGTATGATAGAAAAGAACGTGTCCATTTGTTGCAAGTGTCTGAGCGATTATGTTCTCATATAGATATACAAGGTTAGTCTGCAGTTTGTCATTTAGCAATTTTGCATATATATCATTTTCGGTAAAATCTTTGTCTTTAAATGACAATGTAACAAACAGTCCTGTATCTGTGGTGAAGAGTTTGAATCTTGAAAGATCTTTGTTTTGAGATAATCCAACATTAGGATCATTTGCATGGTAGGAAACCAGTACTGTTCCAGAATCTTTTAGTTCTGCAATGTCCTCAAGAATGTCTCCTGCTCGATTCCCTGATAAAACTCCAGAAACCTGATACCTAGAAGCATTACTGTTAAGTTGAGCAGGAATTGCCTCAAAAAGAGTAGAGAGTTTTCCTGATGGATCAATTTTAAAAAAGTCATCATGATAAAGAGAAAGAATATCTCTTTTTACAGCATCAACTTCTCTGAAATCATTTGTCTGAATATAGCTTTCAACTGCCTGAGGCATTCCTCCAATGAGCATATATAGCCTATAGTCCCTCATAACTTTTCTATGAGCTGCAGGACCTAAAGGTTTTCCTTCCTCATAAAGTTTTTTTAACATCGGAACTGTTACTTCATCTCCAAGAGTCCATCTGAATTCTTCAAAATCCATAGGAAAAATTTGGATTTTTCTCTCTTCACTTGGAATTAGAATATCTTTAACATTCTTATGAATTGAAATTAGAGAACCTGTTTCGATGTAGTCATATCTGCCATCTTCAACTAAAGCCTTGATGGCCTGTCTTGCCTTAGGACAAAGCTGAACTTCATCAAAAATTATCGCAGATTTTCTCTTTTTTAAGCTTACTTTATATGTTAACTGTAACTGCAGAAAAATGTAGTCTAAATCTGATAAATCATCAAAAAGCGCTTTTGTTTCATTAGAAGCTCTGAAAAAATCTACTAAAATAAAGCTTTCGTACTCATTTTTTGCAAATTCCCTAACTACAGTAGATTTTCCTACTCGTCTTGGACCTTCTATCAAAAGAGCTGTACGTCCGTTTGATTCTTTTTTCCACTTAAGTATTTTGTTGTATATCTTACGCTTAAACATCAGGTTTAACCTTTTTAATATTGGTTGTTACATTCTAATTTTGAATTATAATTTCAAAATCGTCAAATGTTTTTAAGCGTTTTACCGCAAAATCGTCAAATGTTTTTAGGTGTTTTACCGCAAAATCGTCAAATGTTTTTAAACCTCTGCACTAGTCAAGATAAGTGGAATAGGAAAAAATGTATATGAGGAGTTGAACTTTAACCAAAAAAGATAATGAGATGATCATATTTCTCGGATTATGTGGAAATTTTTAAATTCGGTACTATCCTTACAAGTGGTTGTTTTGTTCTATAAGGAAAAATTATGAAATCTTTTGGACTAAAAGCTCTTAACTCATTGATTTTAGCTTCATCATTAACCGTTGGTGCTGCAAATGCAGACAACTTTGTGAATACTTATTTCTACGATCTTGATGATGCCTTTATCAGTAATGTTGATATTGCTCTTAAAGAGTCTGCAAAACACAATAATGTTATTCTGAATATCAATGATGCAAAAAATGATGCCGCTAAACAGAAAGAGGCAATTTTAAGTCATGATAATTCTGATCCTAAGATTGTTAATCTTGTAAATGTAAATGATGCTTCTGATGTTGTTGCCGCAGCTAAAAAGCACAACGCCAGAGTAGTTTTTGTAAACCGTCAGCCAGATGACTTTGTAATCAAGAGTTACGATAAGGCATGGTATGTTGGTTCTGATGCTGCTGCCTCAGGAAAAATGCAGGCAGATCTTATTTCACGAGTTTTAAAGGAGCATCCTACCTTTGATAAGAATAAGGATGGCGTAATCAATACAATCCTGATTAAGGGACAGAAAGAACATAAAGATACTATTCTTCGTTCTTCAAATGTAATTAGTGAACTTGATGCCCGTAAGGTTAAGATCAATCTTATTGATGAGTTCTATGCCGATTTTGATAAGAAGAAGGCTGTACAGCAGTTCAGTGCAGCTTTAGATAGACATCCAATTCACGAGGTTGAACTTGTAATCTGCAATAACGATGCAATGGCCTTAGGTGTTATTGAGGTTCTGAATGACAATGGCTTTAACGTTGGTAAGAATAATATCAGTCTGATTGATTACCAGGTAGGCAACAAATTTGTAAATTACATTCCTGTATTCGGAATTGATGCTATCCCAGAGGCAGTTGATGCAATCTCTGAAGATAAGATGGAAGGTACTATTCTGAATGACTACACCCGTCTTGCAGAAGCTGCTCTTGTAATTGCAACTGACAAGGATGTTTCTCGTCAGGCTTTAACTTCAAAGCTGAAACTGAAGGTTTCTCAGGATGGCGTTGTTGATGTTCCTTACAAGATGCTGTCACGCGTACATGAATAGAATTAGCAAGTCTTTCTAAGAATCAGATTTGTATTCTGAAAAGCTGGATCTATCTTAGCTTCAGCTTTTTTGTGTCTATTTGACGCCTTGTTTATAAATTATGCGGGCGTGAAAAAACACGGTTTTAAACGTGAGGATGCTAGCCCGCATTATCTGTAAGGGTCGTGTAGATAAATTTTGTTTTAAACTCTCTTTAAAACAAGTGAAGTATTGATTCCACCAAAGGCAAAGTTATTTGCCACCAGCAGTTCACACTGATGCTTTAGAGGTTCATTAACGATATAGTTAAGATTACCGCAGCGAGGATCAACTTCTTTTAAGTTCAGATTTGGGTTGAACCAGCCTTCATTCATCATGTTCAGAGCGAACATGGTCTCAACTGCACCACAGGCTCCTAAGGTATGACCAAAGTAACTCTTCAGGGTTGAGATTGGAGTCTTATCTCCAAAGATGTTGAAGGTTGCATTTGATTCTGCGATATCTCCTTTATCGGTACCTGTTCCATGAGCGGATATATAGCCGATATCCTCTGGTTTTAAACCTGCATTATCAACAGCCTTGCGAACACAGATTTCTATTGTCTCCTGATTAGGGGAGGTAATATGTGTGGCATCGGAATTGGTGGCAAAACCTATAATCTCACCGTAAATCTTTGCACCGCGGGCTTTAGCATGCTCATACTCTTCAAGTACCACGGTACCGGCACCTTCACCGATAACCAGACCGTCTCTATCCTTATCAAAAGGAGCTGGGGTAAGCTTTGGAGTATCGTTTTTTGAGGAGGTTGCGAACATGGTATCGAATACCGCAGCATCACAGACTGAAAGTTCTTCGGCTCCACCTGCGACCATAGCGGTCTGATATCCGTTTTTAATTGCCTCGTAGGCATAACCTATGGCCATTGAGCCAGAGGTGCAGGCTGTTGAGGTTGGAATAATTCTGCCGGTAATGCCAAAGAAGAGAGAGATATTTACAGCTGTAGTCTGAGGCATCATTTTTACGTAGGAGTTGGCGTTCAGATCACCTGTGGTATTGTCGGTGAGCATTGATGCAAAATCCTTAACGGCCAGTGTGCTTCCAAAGGAGGAACCATAGGCGACACCCATGTCTCCGCTTTTTAATAGTGGATCGTCTAATAGTCCGCTGTCTATAAGCGCATACTCAGAGGCACGAGTAGCCATCATTGAGACACGGCTCATGGAGCGGATTTTCTTGCGGGTGTAATGTTCCGGAAGTTTAAAATCTGGGCATGGCGCTGCCAGATGAGTGATAAGGCCATCGTATTTGTCCCAATCTTGCATGGTGACAACGGCATTTTTACACTCAAGAATTCTTTTCTTATTGTCATCCCAGCTTTCTCCAAAGGCGGTAACCATTCCCTGTCCGACAATAGCAACACGATGTTCCACTACTGCATACCTCCATCAATGCTTATAACCTGTCTTGTAATGTAGGCGGCATTATCTGACATCAGATATGAGGCCAGGGAGGCAACTTCCTGAACCTGTCCCATACGCTTTAGAGGAATAAGCTTTAGAATTTCTTTTTTTACAGTCTCATCCAGCAATGCCATATCAGTCTCAATAAGTCCTGGAGCAATGGCATTTACGGTGATGCCTCGCTTGCCCACCTCAACCGCCAGAGCCTTTACTGCTCCAATGAGACCAGCCTTTGAGGCACTGTAGTTTACCTGTCCGCGATTGCCGATTATTCCTGAAACTGAGGAGATGGCGATGACTCTGCCGCCCTTGTGAGCTGCAATCATTGGCATGATACATGGATGAACCACGTTGAAGAATCCTGTAAGGTTGGTATCAATGACACTGTCCCAGTCCTCAGAACTCATCATCGGAAAGGCTGCATCAGCGGTAATACCTGCATTGCAGACGACTCCGTAGTAAGGTCCGTTTTTCTCTATATCTTCTTCAAGTATTCTTCTGGAGTTTTCACGGTCACAGACATCAAAGCTTAAAGCGTAGGCCTTTCCCTGATTCTGTTTTATATTATTTATAGCCTCGTTTACTCCATCGGCACTGTTTCGATAGTGCAGTATCACTTCAAAGCCATCTTTACCCAGCTGCTGTGCTATGGCCTTACCTATTCCGCGACCTGCTCCTGTAACCAGAACTCTTCTCATGTTTTCCATGTTCTAATCTCTTTTAAATAATCTTTTCAGATCGTCATCTGTAACTCTGATTAAATTAACTCTGCCGCTGGCAACAGTTTTATCCTCGCTGATGATTTCTCCATCAAAGGAGGCTATAGCGCCGTCGTCCATAATTTTTTTTACCTTAATTTTCAGGACAGAACCTTTATCAAAGTGATCTTTAGGATACTTCAGATCTCTTGCTCCAAGAACCATTCCCATTGGCGGAATGTCGATATTGTGAAGTTTTGCAAGATATCCTGACCAGACTCCTACAGTCTGAGCGATAAGCTCTATTGTAAAGTATGATGGAAGTTCACTGTTCTCGTTTAGGAAATTTCTGAGAACACCATCCTCTCTGACATATGATTCACAAAGTGCAGTTTCATTCGTAACCTCAAGCACCTTATCAATCAGAACCATCGGTGGTCGGTGTGGCAGATAGTTCTCTGGCAGAAGATATTTTGTCATTTTGTTAATCCGATAATTACTGAAGCGTTATTTCCGCCAAACGCAAAAGAATTCGACATCATAAATGGTTTAGACGCTCTTGTACTGTTTAGTATCAGGCCGCAGTCATCAAGTTCTGAGTCCAGTTCGCGGTATTCTGTACTCTGCAGTGGCAGAGTAAGATCGTTTTCAAGAATATAACACAGAATACAGCTTTCTAGTATTCCTGCAGCACCTAAGGTGTGTCCTGTCATGTATTTGGTTGAACTGCATGGTACCTTATTGGAGAATATCGAGGCTACAGCCTTTGCCTCCATGGCATCGTTCAGTTTTGTAGCGGTTCCATGCAGATTGATATAACCGATATCAGAAGGTGACAGACCTGCACCTGATAGAGCCATATTCATGGCGCTTATGGCACCTTCACCTGAGGGATCAGGTGAGGATACATGATAGGCATCTGATGATTCGCCAAGTCCTAAAAGAGACAGTTCAGATTTCTCCTTTGAGAGGATCATAAGTCCTCCAGCCTCACCGATACTGATACCGTCTCGTCCCTTACAGAAAGGCGTACATGGTGTTGGGGAGATAAGTCCCATGGAGTTAAATCCGTTGATTGGTACTGTGCTTAGGGTATCAGCTCCACCTGCAATAACCACATCACAAAGACCGCTTTCAATAAGTCTGTGAGCACTTATAAGCACTCTTGAGGATGAGGAACAGGCGGTTGAAATTGTATAGCTCGGACCTTTTACCTTTAAGTATTCGGACAGGAACATAGCCGGATCACCGAATTCCTGAAAAGAGTAATAATAGTCCTCAGAACGGGTATGAGTCTGTTTGTAATTTTTTATCTCTTCCTCGGACTCACTAAGTCCTGAGGTTGAGGTACCCATAACCACACCGATCCTCTCTTTAGGGTATTTATCTTTGAAATAGGCAAGCTTATCCTTAAGCTCAACGCACAGATAGGCTAAAAAACGGTTGTTGCGGGTATTATGCTCTCTGTAATCAGAAATATCTGGTAAGGGACAGTCGTTAACACAGCCGAAGTAGGCGGTCTTCCCACCGTTAATCATGTCAGAGCGTGCAGTCAGGTAATTACCGTGATCTGATGTGAGGGTGCTGATGATTTTCTCTTTTGTTGCACCAAGGGCACTTACAGAAGCGTAGCAGTTAATGTAAATCATTGATTATTTTTAGTGTATATATTGTAAATTGATGCTGTAGTTAAACTCGTGATTAACAATTTTTACCGGAAGACAGCCGGTATCATACTGAGCATATTCTATATTATAAAGCTCTTTTCCATCGAGTTTACTTAATGTCACTGCATTATCATCTCTGTGGATTATATATTCCTTAGTAATTTCCTTAGATAAGCGGTTTTTCCGGTCAAAGGCCAGCATGATGTCAAAGAGAACCTGATTTACCGGCGGCAGCATGCTTTTAGGTACATAGTAGCTGCCCACAAGTTTTCCTTTTTCATATTTAAGGTTGAAAAGCGGGAGCGAGCTTAAGGTCAGGCCGGTGAAATTGAGTCCTGTTGTATTCAGTTTCACAATGCATAAAAGAGAATTCTTTTTGCCGTTATAGTCTGCGGTCAGAATCTGTCGGTATTCTTCATCTCTATCAAAGCTGATGAATGGCAGAGGAATTTTTGCGTTCTTTTCAATATTGATGTATTCAGGTGATTGTTCTAGTCCTGCTGTATTCTGATCTGTAACCTTTGAAGTGTGGCTGCAGGCGCTTAAAAAAAACATCACTAAGATGAGCGCAATATATCTCTTGTAATTAAGAATTCTTTTAAACTTCATCATTGGTAATCTTGTTTTTTGGCATATAGGCTGAAAGAATGAATGCACAGATGATACCTGTTACAAGACAGATTGCAAAGCATTTTATCGCATCTACACTTGAGAAAATCAGAATGCCGATAGTCATAAGCGTGGTGGCAAGAGCTGTGAAGATGGCAATTACTGAGGTAACCTCAAGCTTTGAACTGCTCATGAAGATATTGTAGTTGATGCCGATGCCTAAAAGCACTATAAGTCCAAGCTCTGAGAACAGGTTCACCTCAAAACCTGATAGCAGAAGAACAAACAGGGCAGTGCCGATGGAAAGGGCTGAGAAAAAGGTTCCGGCAAGAGCCTTTATAAAGCCTGCTCTGATTGTGGATACCACGAGGATACAGAGCATGAAGCCTAAAATCACTCTAAAGAAGATTTCCCGGTACATTTTAAAGATAGCTGTAAGCTTTCCTCTATGATCAACATAGGTACAGCCATCAACTAAAGCGGCTAAATCCTGTATAGCCTTTTCATCTGATACCTCCTCAAGTACCACCATAAGGGAGCTGTAATCATCTCCTCTGTAGTAAAGATTTCTGTAAAGCTCTCCTGCTCTGGAGGCAAAGTAATCCTTTGCGCTTAAACTCTCACAGCGGTAATCCTCAGCTTTAATCTCAAGACCTCTGGTCTTCAGATCGTTCTTAATTTTATCCTTTCTGTCATTTAAAAAACGGCAGGTCTCAAGCTGGGATTTTTCAGAGTTTATTTTTACAGATAAAAATCTCTTTATTTTTCCGTCATGCTGTGCGATAGCAAGCAGTTCTTTAGTCGGTTAATGCTCATCTCCTGAGTCTTTAAAGCCTTTGGCATACTCTGAAAACTCATAGGATCATCATTGGTCTTAAGATTAAATAAGGCAGAGAGGGAGATAAAAAATAAAACTGAAATAATACTGATACGCAGCTTTGGCTGTCTTATAAAAGTAAGATAGTCTTTAAAAAAGCTTTCAAATGGCAGCTTGGTTCTTTTTAGACGTTCTAAGAAGAAAGGTTCTACTATGATGACAAAAAGACATGCAAAGGAGATGGTACACATACAGAAGAAAGCCATCTGCGAGACTGCTTTTACAGGCGAGAGCAGAATAATAAGATAGGCGCACAGATCGGTGATGACTGCAAAGGAGAGTGGCTTTGTAAGTTTTCTTATGGTTTCAGCTGCGCTTTCAAGAGCTCCGATCCTAAGGGTTGTAAAATAGATGGTGTAATCACAGACAATTCCGATGACACTAAGACACATGCCAATGATAATGAGATTGATTTCATCATAGATTAGTGTTGTAAAAAACAGGGCAGAGATAATTCCGCATAAGATAGAGCCTATGGTTAGAAACACTGGAACAAATGATCGGAATACAAAGAAGATAAGACAGAAGATGCCAACGGTTGTGACTGAACCCAGAATTGTTATTTCTCTTTGGGAGGTGGAAGCTGCATAGTCTGAATAGAATACAGCTCCTTTTTTGATGATGGAAATATCAGGGTATTCATTCTCAATTCTGTCAATTAAATTATCTGTTTGAATGGTGAACTGTGATGCCACCTTAGTGCTTAGCGAATCTGCATTCAGAACTGCAAATACCAGTATCCACTCATGTCCCTTATCATCATAGGCAACAAGGTGTCCGTTTTCAATTTTAAGGGAGTTGTCCTTTGAAAAGTCAGCAGCCAGAGCTCTGCCGACAAGCAGCAGATCGTTTTGGATTTCAGCGGAGGATACTCCGGAAAAGCCTGAGTAGAGCTTTGAGAGAAGCTTTAGAGAGTAGTTGTCTGCCTCAATCTCTTTTTTGAGGTCCGCAGATAAAAAAGCTGTTTTGTATTTATAGACGAAGGCTGCGCTTTGAAGCTTATCCTCATCGGATATCTTTGCGGTTATGTTTTTTAGAGAAGGTATCTGATTCAGCTCCTCAATGAAGCGGTCAGCTGCCTCATGGAGTCTGGCATTATCGGGCTGATTTGATTTCTCTGAATCTATAGGCTGTTTTTTAATAGATGCCTGGTCGGAGGTTTTGTCTGATGCCTTGTAGGATTGTGGGGCTGATGCTGTATCAGCTCCTCCTGCTCCTTCAACTCCTGCTTCTCCTAGGGCGAAGATTACCTGGGAGTTGAGTCTTTGTATAAACTCAGCTTCAATTTCTCTTTGTTCCTTATTATCCGTGCTCTGAGGCAGAAGTGAGAGCACTGAAGTCTCAATGGTCATATCCTTAAGCCTGTAAAAACTTATACAGGTGGCTATAACCAGAAAGATGCAGAGTAAAAGGGCAGAGAATTTTCTACTCAAAATACTTTAAATCCTCATTTGTAACAGCCTTTGATGAGAAATCATAGTCTGAAAATTTCATAACGGTGAGATCACCATTCGACCCCCGGATTTCAAGGGAGTCTATATATTCAGATCCATCAAGGGTAATGGTCTCAAAGAACTTTTTAAGAATCTCATTCTTAGGACTTAGGCTGGCTTTATAGTGCTCGCTGGTACCGGAAAGATTACAGTCAAAATCGTTAACAAGCGAGTCATCCGGATTCATGAGTTTTAACATTAGATTTAAAAGAGAATGCACGGCAGGATTATCATCTGCTTTTATGGTATGAACCTCACCTGCACTGTACTCGGTTATGGAATCCTTTTTTATTGCAAGTACCATAGGGTATGGTTCTGCCTGTTTTATTAGCACGCCCCTGTCCTTAACATTTAAAATGGTGCCTGAGGAGAGAAGATTAAGGTTGGCATCCTTAAGATATTTATCCTGAGTAAACACAAGAGAATGGGAGCCTTTATCACAGAGACTCCTGCCGATTTCATTCAGTGTTAGGGTCTCTGCACTGGAACTTACAGTAAATGCTGTAAGGAAAAACAGGACGGTTCTTTTTAATAAGCTAAACATTTTTTGGTTATTTCAACTGCTTAAATTGTTTTACTCTGTCTATTTTGCGATTTTCTCAATAATGCACTCATGCTCTTTGTAGCTGTCATTTTCCGGATCACTGACATAGTTTATACCAACAAGAATAATAGGATTAGGTTTATCCATATACTGCGCAGCATAATTTCTGTCTTTGATCTGTTCAATTGCCTCGTGAGCATCTCTGCCGTATTTCAGCTCTACAATCAGGATCGGAAGATTTGGTAGATTAGGCTCATAGATAATATCAGCAACGCCTTTACCTGCCTGCAGCTGTCGTCTGGCGGTATATCTATCTGCGGTCGAAAGAGAGTAACCACACAAAATACAGTAGGTTAAAGATTCCTCATTGTTATAGGCCAGTACGGAAATATCTGTTGCATTGTGAATTTCGTTGAAAATAGAGGCTACTCTTTTCTCATCCAAAGCTACCGTAGCCTCATATAAGTTATAGGAACGCTCTACAATAGCCATGGATTTGTACCAGCTGTTCTGCATGATATTTCTCTGCATGGAATCGCGAATTTCTTCATTCGGTATATATACAGCTTTCAGTGAGCTGTTAGGAGTAGAAATACATCCAAAGTAGCCAAGACAGATGAGCAGGCATAAAACATCATTCTTATTTTTTAGACTGGTTAAATCGTTCTGGAATGTTGAGGAGTCAACACTGATAATGTTTCCTGACAACAATGAAACTATATCATCACGCAAGCCATCAAAATTCATGTTAATTAAAAGCTGCACCTGCTCAAAAGAGGCTGTATCAGACCAGTAAGACTTACAAGTTCCGTCTCTAAGAGCACTGCATACAGAATTAGGATTAAATATTTCTACAGCATTAAGCTTATATCCGTCATACCAGCTTCTGAGAGAATCTAAAGAAACAGAGCCTTGTCTTTTGGAAACAAGATCTTTTACATCTTTCAGAGTAAAACCAAAGAAGTTTTCCAAAGGTTCAGGAGAAAGCATATTATATTCAGCAAAATTATTCAGAGCTGACTGAGAATTGTATTTTTTTATCGGCAGGATACCTGTGAGATAAACAAAGGAAAAGCATTTTGCTCCCTCTGAGCTTTTAAACAGAGCTCTGAGTAAATCAATAAATTTCTCCTGAAGCGCATGTTCATCCTTATAATCTCTATAGATTAGATCCCATTCATCCATGATCAGAACAAAAGAGGTGTCTGTGTTATCATAAATAGAGGTTAAACAGTCAATTAAAGAAAGATTATCCTCAAGAGGATTGATTTCAAAATGCGATGCGAATTCGTTGCTTTTTAAGAGTTCCAACACTGTCTGATACTGAAGAAAATCCACCAGATCATCAACATATTCAACGTGCAGTCTTTCATTCTTTGAATATGAATCAAACTTTCCCTTAATGGAGTTCATGTCAATATAGAGAACATTGTATTTATTCAGATGTTCTTCAAACTGAGGATGCTTTGATATTTTCAGATTAGAAAACCATTCTCTGCTGTCACAGCCTTTTGAATAATAGGCGCTTAGCATTGATGCTGTTACAGACTTTCCAAAGCGGCGAGGTTTGGTAAAGGCCATGAATCTTTTTTCTTTATTAAAAAAGTCAAAAGTTTTTTCTATAAAATCAGATTTGTCCACGTAAGAAGAACGATCAAATAGAGCAAGTTTTTTAAATGCGTCATAGCCTGTATTTAGTATCATCTGTGGTCACCGCTTTATATTTTGTTTATCTGATTTATTCTTTAATTATTTTATATCCGCGTTGGTGTTGCGGTTAAAGATATTATTACATTTATTTTTCTTTTGTTACTCTGAAAGCCTCAATGGCATCTAAAAGCGGCTGAGGGGTGATATACAAGAGTTCATTGGTTCTGGCGTTAATCATGACCTGGGCAGTATGGCCATAGGCACAGAGAATATCTGAGTTTAACGCATAGACCTCATAATGAATCTCTATCTTTCCCTCACACTGGGTCATCATGCTGATAACTCTGGCACATTTGTCGGTTACCTTTAGAGGGTTACGGTATTTGCACTCGCACTCAACAATCGGCATGGCGAAAATATGTTTTTTCATCATGTCATAACCGAAATCAAATGCATTGAACATATCCTCACGGGCCAGTTCAAAATACTTTATATAGTTGCCATGCCAGACAATTCTCATGGCATCGGTGTCATGAAAGGAGATTGGTATGAGGCTTTCATGGCTAATGATGAACTCGGGTTTTCTGTACATTTACGCTCTCTATATTTGATTTTATTCTATTTTTATTTTCTGAAGAACTCAAAGAAATTAAACCACTGATAAGGATATCTTAAAGCGAAGTATTCTAAAAGCTCCGCATATTTCTGTACATATTCCTTTAAGGCATCCTCCTTGTTTTTACGTGGAAGCTTCACCTCTTCGAACAGATCGCGGCAGAAGATTTCAATCTTTCCGGTCTTCTCGTTTTTAAGGGCAAAAAGACACTGCACCGGACATTTTAAAAGGGAGGCCAGAATAAAAGCTCCCTGCGGAAGATAAGCTTTTCTGCCTAAAAAATCCACCTCGCAGACTCGCTCCGGCTCTTTAAGTTTTGCAGAAGCACTTTTTTTCTGCGAATTCTCTTTTACCGGAGTTCTGTCGCCTACAATGGCAATCATGCCTTTATTTTCAATAATCTCGGAAAGTTTTAAGGCTGTATCAGGTCCAATGGAATCGGTTGCAATTATATTAAGCTGGGCATCATTACTTACTGCCCTGAGGATATTGTTAAAATTCTGAGCGTTTTTAGTAAAGAATACCGAGTAGACTTCAGGTGCTCTGGTATCTTTCTTTGTGCCTAAAGCTCTTAGAGCATCCACATTGCCTAAATGGGAACACAGAAGAATTTTGCCTCTGCTCTCTTTTTCATAGGCATAGAAAACCTCTTCAGAGTCCTCCATAAATACCGCTTCACGATAGAGATGAATGTTCCCTCGCCAGGCATTGATTTTATCGATGAGCATACTGCCAAAGGACATAAAATGGGTAAAGCTTGAGTAATGTACCTGTGGCAGACCTTTCTTTGCTCTTATCCTTTCTACCTGTAAGAGAAAATCCTTAGAAATATCCCGCTGTTTTTTTGAAAACAGATAATAAAAGAACATCACCGGATACAGGCAGAGTTTAAAGATGGTGCTGCCGCCATAATCATAGAAGAACAGCATCAGTCTGATACCGTAATAGCCTCCGATTTTCTCGCGGCCTTCAGACCAGTGCTGATTATTCTCTGAAGTTTTAGAGCTGTTTTGTTTATCTTCAGTCATGAGAGGTGAAAAGTTTTTTTACAAGTGTAATCGGAAGTCTTAAGATCATGAGGGTGCAGAGCACAGTATGTATATAGCTGATCTTAAACTGATCGGAGAGTCTGAAATTGGAATGTCCGTCTTTGGGATAGGCTACCTTGGTTTCAAAAAACTTAAATGGAGTTCCTGCCCATTTGAGTCTTACCAGAATCTCAATGTCAAAGGTCATACCGAATTTAAGATTACAGCTTTTTGCGCACAGACAGGTCTTCTCCACCGGATAGGCTCTAAAGCCTATCATGGCATCGATAATGTCATTACTTAGAGTTTCAAGCTTTACAAAGAAATTGGTGATTTTTCTGCCGATAACCCTGGATTTTGGAGCGTTCTCATCATAGAGTGGACAGCCTGAGATAACCGCCTCTGGATCCTCGTTTATAAGCTCTACAATCTTATTGATATCATCAATGTTATGCTGACCGTCGGCATCAATCTGAATGGCGTGGGTGAAACGGTTTTCCTTTGCAAATAGAAGCCCTGTAAGCACAGAAGCTCCCTTGCCCTTGTTGCGGTCATGATGCAGCAGAAAGACATCCCTGAGGTTTTCGCAGATTTTATAAAGCTCTAAAGCTTCTTCTTTGCTGTTGCCATCGTCAACAACAATAAGCGGAAAACCAAAAGGCAAAAGTCTACTGATTACCCCTTCAATTTTATCGGTGTGTTTATAGCAGGGGATAACAATACAGATCTTCGGCATAACTGTTTATGTCTGTGTTTTTATCAGTGGTTTTATCTATTCTGTTAATGTTTATTATTCAAAAGTTTAATTATTCAGCCGTTTTATCATTCTGTAACCAGCTTACCTGAGGAGGCTTTCTCATTTTCCTTTGAGGTAATGATATATTCAAAGGCCAGACGCTTTTTCTCCGGCAGATATTCAAGAGTTAGCTTTAATCTGTCATTTGGCAGAATAGGAGAGGTGAATTTTACAGCAGGAGAGCCACCTTCAAACTTAATCCCGAAGATTTCCTCTGCAAATTCCTGAGCCCAGCCGATCTGAACTACACCAGGCAGTACCTTCTGAGCTTCAAAATGTCCTTCAAAGTACTCCAAATCCGGATTTACCACGATGGTAACGATGGCTTTAGTCTCACTAATTCTGCTGGTTGTGTAGAAATTTGGCTTAATCATTAAAGAGCTCCTCTAAAAGTGGAGTAATTCTTTTTCCCATATGATTTACGGGAATACGTTTTACAAATCTAAAATAGCGTGGGATTGCCACCGCTGGAAGATAACCTCTAAGATACTCTCTTAAGATCATCACTACAGCTTTTCTGTCAGCGGTTATATTCTCCACGCTGTTATCTGTGTACTGTGCTGTATCCTTTTTAGCAGTCTGTTCTTTAAGAATACATACGGCACCGATGCAGGTTCTCTGATTCTTGGTTATCACCAGAGCCACCGCATCCTCGATAATCGGATTCTTTTTCAGAAGATTCTCTATCTGAGTCAGACTTACACGATTCTCTTCTATTTTTACAATTTTATCCTTGCGGCCGGTAATTCTAAAGTGTGGACCTTCAAATTCGAGATTATCGTCAATTCTGCTGTAACCATCCGACATCAGAGAATCAAGTTTATATCCGTCTTCAATCTTAACAAACTTAACTGCAGAAAAGGGGATAAACAGAGGTTTATCGCCACGGTTATCCCTATGGGCCATACTGTTGCTCTCGGTTGAACCATAGATTTCTGTTACGGCACACTGACACCAGTTATAAAAGGAGAGGGCTGCCTCATCCGGCAGTGGAGAGCCGGCACTGATACACAGCCTAATATCGGGAGCTTTGATTTTTGTATCCAGTCTTTTGATAAAGGCAGGAGAGGATACTAAAACCAGCGGCATACTGTAGTTTGAAAGTTCCTCAGGGTATCTTACCATATAGGTAGTCATGGGCAGATGACGGAGGATCGGCATGAAGATTCTGTAGGTAAGCCCATACATGTGATAAGGCGGTACTGTGGATATGAGTCTTAATCCCTCAATACTCTCAAGACTGTCTGAAAGCTCAAAGGAGCAGGCGATATCTATCTGCATGCTTTTAAGAGATTTGTTTACTCGCTTGCTTTTTCCAGTGGTGCCGGAGGTATAGAAGACAATCGGTGAACTTTCATCAAGTGAGGAAAAATACTGAGAGTTAAAAGCATCTCTATCCTTTTGAGCTAAGACGCGGTACTCATTATCTGCTGTTTCTAAAAGCTCAGTGATATTGGCTGATGGAACGGCAGGTTGTACGGCAGTTTCTGTGAGGTTGAGATCAGAGATGACCATATCCGCCTTAGTCTCAATCTCATCGAAGGTATGAGCGGTAATGTTGCCTAAAAGAACCGGAGTCTTGCCTGCATACATGGCGGCGATAAAGACAATGCTGAAGGTGTAGGCGTTCTCAACGCATACCGCGATGCTTTTTATCTCCTTCTCCTTTAGAAGATAAAGAGCAAGGGCTTTGATAGAGTCAGTAAAATCCTGATGCGTGTACGCCTGTGTCTTTGAATAGGCGACAATTCTGTCCTTATAGAAACCAAAATCCTCAAATAAAGCCTGATGCAGGCTTAACTCATTTTTTTTCATGAATACGTCTGACAATTATTCTTGCAAGATACTCGCATCCTGCTAGAGTTCCAATTAGTATGTAGGCAATAAGACCATTGTATAAAGTCCAGGTCTGAACTGTACAGAACTGGGCGGTGATATAAGCCATACCGCCATTGGCCATAAAGAAGAGCACCCAGACCTTGGTTACGGTTCTGGTGTACTGTATGGCATAATCCGGGAGATCTTTATCGTACAGCAGCGCAATTCTGGTGATTACAGGTTTGGTGGAGAATAAAGAGCCGCCAAAGATAAAGAACAGTACCGCATTGACACAGACCGGATAGAACATGGCAATCCTTTGAGAGTCCGCCATAAAGGCCGCAATGCAGATAATCGCCGCACACAGGGTACTGACTGAGGCTAAAAGGGTATTTATTCCCTGAGTGTTTTTAAGAGAGAACAGCCTCAGTAAAAATATAACTGCCAGGACTGGCAGCAGAAGATTTAAAAGATTGAAGCTTACACCCAGATAGATAAAAAAAGGGTAAGCTGCCAATCCGCATATACAGAGAACCGAAAGCAGTCTCTTTGGCATATCTCTAGTTATTGTTTACAAGCTTGTAGACTACATCCACAACATCCTGAACGGTGCGAACGTTCTTGAAATCCTCCGGCATGATTTTCTTGCCGATGGTTTTCTGCAGTTTGACTACAAGATCAATCGCATCAATACTATCCAGTTCAAGCTCCTCAAAAAGCTTGCTTTCAGGTTTGATTTCCTCTGGCTCAATCTCAAAAAGAGAGGCTAGCATCTGCTGAATCTGGGTAAATATTTCCTGTTGTGTCATTTTTCGTTCTCTTTGTTATTTTTCTAGTAATTCTGTAATCTCTGAGAGCTTTTGTCGGTGACCTTAAGTCATCCATCTCATACCTTTTAAGAGCAAAGCTGAATGTCTCAGACTATCCTGCTCTGTGTGCTCACTTTACTCTCTGTGCTCACTGATATACTGTGCCAGAGTCTCTACTGAGTAGAAGCATTTCTTCATCTCCTCATTGTCAGCAGAGAGGGTAACGCCGTATTTCTGTTTAATGGCCATACCCAGCTCTAAGGCATCAATTGAGTCTAAACCCAGTCCATCAACGAAAAGAGGAGCCTCTGTCTCAATATCCTCAATCCCGATATCCTCAAGATTCAGTGAATCGATAATAAGCTGCTTGATTTCGTCATATAGCTCTTTCATAAAATATCCTACATCCTTGTTTTAATAAGATTCTGTAAATGTTTAGCGAGTAGACGTGATACAGCGGAGTCTTCTCTGTCTTTATACTGTGCTCTGAATTTTTCTGTATCAAAACTCTCTAAAAAAGTAATTCTGTACTCAAGCCTGCCTGTAAAGATGGAATACCAGGGAGCGTTCTTTCTCAGACAGTCGCCATGGAAATTTATAACTGCCGGTCTGATATTAAAGTTGCAGGTTAAGGCAATACTTGAAAAGCCATGTGTAAATTTTAATTTATTTTCATCTGTGGTTCTAGTTCCTTCGGGGAAAATGATGAGATTATCCCCACTTAAAAGCGCTTTTTTGCATTTGTGCATAATCTTATCGGTGCCTTCAGAGTTGGCTATATATCTGTTACAGCCGGCGATTCCCTTCATAAAAGGATTATGCACGATTGCATCCTTCATAAGGCAGGTGGCGTGAGGTACCACTGAGATGAAGATTACGATATCTAAAAGAGAAGGATGATTGGCAATGAAGATCATGCCTCTATCATTTGATATTTTCTGTGTTCCTTCAATTGAGATTTTAAAGATTCGACATACCTGTCCTGAGAACAGATACAGTTTAAAGCTTGAGGCGGTGATTCGTCGTGAGAGATCGGTAAGTCTGTTCTCATCCTTTATAAAGAGTGAAAGAAGTCTGAAGACTATCTGTGAGAGGAACAGAGCTCCAAGTCCGAACACTGAAAAAAACAGTGCAGCAAAGCACACTCTCAGCACACCTCCGGTGTACTGAAAAAGCTTTTTTAAAAAACTCTGAATCAGACGAGACATCTATACTCTGTCCTGTAGTTCAACCATCCAGCTGCAGTTCTGTCCTTCAAGTGTAAAGGATGGTACCTTTCTGACGTAGTTTTTCAGAAAGTCTATAACCTGAGGATATTCAAAAGAATCATCCGAAGACTTATTATCTGTCCTGCTGTAAGGCTCTGCATCTTTGTCTGCAGTATTGTGGATGGCCGGTTCAGGTTGACAGGTAATTTTCAGCATATCCCCTAAGGTTAGAACCAGTCCGATGGCATAAGGGAAATTCGGAGTGTATTCCCTTAGATATCCGGTATAGAACTCAGGAATAGTTACCTCATAGTCCACCAGAAGCACCTTTTTATAGCTGGTCTTAAGCAAGGCATAGGCTTCGGTTAAAGCCTGCATGAAGGTATCCTTGCCGGAGCTTATGGAGGTTGAAGGTATTTTTGCCTTGTTCAGGATAGTAAAGTTGCCCACACCGCAGTTGTGTACGGACATTGAAAAATCGGTTGGGGAACAGTCATTGCCTGAGGTTACGGCATCAAGAATTTTAAAGTTGTGTTCAATCTCCCCTGAACGGCTTGAGTAGATTACAGCCTCAATATCAGGATGCTGTTCCAGGAGCAGAGAACCGACATCTACCGCCATACGACAGCCGATGCTCAGACGTCTTGCTGTCATCATCGGAATCTTCTCAGCCTTTGGAGGCTTGCTTTCTCTATCTAAAGGACGGGTGCCGTTTATAACCTCTTTAAACTGCTCGTTGTTAACAATATCAAAGGCCTTGATTCGATAATCAGCAATACTTAAATTAAAGTTCATCCTAGTCTCTCTTTGTGCAGATAAACATTGAATTGCTGATACCAAGATTATCCTCGACAGATTCAACTACAAAGCCGGCTTTTTCAATAAGTTCTGTCAGCATCGCTGTGTTGAAGAATCGTGAATAGCCGTTGGCAATGGCTGAAAAATACAGAGAGCCTGCATTGATGGATAACTTTGCGGCATCAAACTTCTGACGGTCGGCAATTGGCTCTAAAATGCAGACATGAGCTCCATCCTTTATAACCTTATGTATGGAGGTCAGGATGTTATGAATATGCTCCGGTGCAAAGCAGTCTAAAAACTGGCTCATCCACCAGATGTCAGCATCCCCCCTAAGCTCTGGCTTTGACAGCATATCCACTGCCATAAAATCGACCCTGTCAGTCATGCCGTTATTATCGATATTCTCCTGTGCCATTTTTATCTGGGATGGCAGATCAAGAATAGTAACCTTTGTATCCTTTAAACGTCGGCAGCACTCAATGGCAAATTTACCGGTATTGCCGCCTACATCATAGATAACCTTAGGCTTGAATAATTCTGCGATTTTATCTATTGCAGGAATAAAGGCGGTCTGAGAGTAGAGATGATCCCAGCCAAACCAGGCTTTTTTTGCCTCCTCAGGTAATTCTGAGAGGTGAGGGTAGATAGTTTCCCAGTTTTCATTGAATTCAGATAGACCGCAAGGCTTATGCAAAGTTAAGGCTTCATCAAGCTTATCAAATGCTCTGTAACAGACATGCTTTGTAAAATCAAAATTGATTCTGGTCATGTTGTCATTTTCAAGAAAATAACCGACCTTGGTGAGTCTGTATCTGTTGTCCGAATCAATTCTTACAATCTCACCTGATACAGCCATCTCTAAAAGAACCTCAAGAGCGTAGCGGTTCAGATCGGCTTTACTGCACAGATCATCCATGCTAAGACCATCCATGGCCTTATCCAGAAGACTTAGAATATTGTGTTTTCTTAAGGTGTATACGGTCTGAAACAGAATAGGTGCACAGGCTAGATACTGTGCTTTTGAAATAGCTTCAAAGGCGCTGATGTTTTTTGAATTGTTAATTTTCATATACGTATATATAAGGATCCTAAATTTTGGTTCATTTTGCCAAAATAATCATATTTTGCAAGTTGATTTTCGTGATTCTAAATGATGTGAATGAGAGAAGACTTATGTTTATACGGAAAAAAATATCCTGACTGAGGAAACAAAGTTCGTTCAGAATTATCAAGTAATAGGCACGCTAAAACCACGCAGTTTACTGCGGGGATAAAGCGTGCCGATTAGAAAATGGATATTTTCTAATCAGGTGTGTTCTGTTGT
>ONFP01000110.1 GCA_900317105.1 uncultured Succinatimonas sp.
AACTCAACTTTTGCATTTCAAAAATTGAGTTAAAACGTTAAATATAAGCGGTCTAGCACTGCTTTTGCTCTTTAAAATACGATTTTTGATTATTAAGACCGATGTGATATTAGGAAAATGGCTTAAAAATGACGTTTTAGAGGTGTTTTTGATTGAATGAATGTGTATAAAATGGTATAATTTATGTTACAAAATCAATAAGTTAAACCAAATTATACACAACATTATGATAACCAAAAATTCAACTTCTTGCAATAGAGCTATTTCATTTGAGTCAATTTTTACTTACATCGGTGTAAGCACTCTTTTACGTAAAGCTAAGTTTGTAAAACGCTCTGTATCCTAATCTGTATAGATTCTTTGAATCTACAGAAGGAAAGTCATTACCTTTCAGTAGGGATTCTGCATACAGATTCTTATCTAATCCAAGTTATGACTGGCAGTCTTTGATGCTTTATATGGCTTCTTTTATCATCAGCTTTATCTGCAAGCTCAATAAAGATAATAAAGAGCAGATTAACTGCTTGGTTGTAGACGATACCATGATTGAAAGATGCAGAGGTAAGAAAGTAGAACTCTTATCAAGGCAGTTTAATCATGTCATTGGAAAATCTGTTAAAGGCTTTACTAACTTAGCCTTAGGTTGGACTGATGGAGTTAACTATATTCCTGTATTAAGCTATCTAATTGCCTCTAACAGAGAGAACAATCTAATTAGAAAAGCAGACACTCATGGCATTGATAACAGAACCACTGGAGCTAGACGTAGAAAGATTGCTTGTACAAAGAAACCTGAAGTTCTTATCAGTATGTGTAGAAGAGCTATAAGAGAAATACCTGCATCTTACATTCTGATGGACTCTTGGTTCTTTTCAGACTACCTTGTTAAGAAGCTTAAAGAGTTAGGTTTACAGTCAATCTGTCTTGTTAAAAGAAACCTTAATTTCAAACTAGAGAAAGACTCTGATAAATCATTTTCTCAGATAAATCTTCTCAAGCATATCAATGGTGGTAAGCTCAATAAAGGCAATCTAATTACCTCAATCATTGCTTATACAAACAAAGGTCTTAGAGTTAGACTTGTCTTTATTAAAGCAAACGTCTCTAAAGAATGGATTTGCATCGTAAGCACTGACTTAGACTTATCTCCTGAGAAAGTAATTGAACTGTATGGCAGAAGATGGTCTATTGAAGTTGCCTTTAAAGCACAGAAAAGTTACCTTGGCTTAAAGAACGAATGTCATGCTCATGATTTTGATACCTGTAATGCCTTTATGGTTATCTCCAACATCAGATTCCAAATCATGGAGTTTAATAGACGCCATGATAACGATCCACGCTCTATGGGAGAACTTTTCTACAATATCCGTTCTGAACTTACTGCTTTAACCTTTGCTGAAGCTCTAGAGAGTCTACTAAACCTCATTGACGATCTTGCCAACAGCTTAGATGCTGCAGGCTGTATCCGTAAAGGTAAGCTTGCTAAAGCAAAGGAAGTAATAGCTGCAAAAATCTCTGAGTGGTACTCTGGTATAACAGACTACATCAGAATGTATATACAGCTACCACAAAGTTCTTGATAATCAAAAATCGTATTTTAAAGAGCAAATGCAGTGTTAAACCGCATTGTTATCAGCATTTGGAGCTAAAATCCAAATGCAAAAGTTGAGTTATTAAATTTTTTCAAAAATTTTTTTACCATAGCTTTTAAAAGCTTAACTTCCAAAAATTGACTTTACCTCATTGTATTAATGGCACTTTCTCAAAAACAGGGGCTATTAATTCAAAATCTTTTAAGGTATCATAAGGCAGTTTTAAGCTGTTTTATCTTTAGTATTCACATCATAAAAGGAGGTTAAGATGGCTGACAATACCAGAGGCCAGGACTTAACCTCTCTGTCAAAGGAAGAGCTGATTGAGCTTCTTTTAAAACGAGAACGAGACTCTTTGGAAAAGGAAAAAGAGAGCTCTCTTAAGATATCAGCTATGGTGAATAACCTCAGAGCAGTCATTTCACAAAAAGATGCCTCCCTAAAAGCCTCTGAGGATGAAAAACAGAAGCTTATTGACGAAAAAGAAAAGCTCAAAGCTGCCAATGACAGTCTTAATAAGACTAACAAAACTCTGAATGCTCACAATGCCGGTCTGGAAAAGACCAATATCAGCCTTAAAGAGCTTAATGCTTCTCTGGAAAAGACTAATGTCAGCCTTAAAGAACTTAATACTTCTTTGGAAAAGACCACAGACTCTCTTAAAGAGCAAATAAAAAAACTGAAGAAATTCAGACAGACCGCCTTTGATTTGATAAACAATGTTCTGGCAAATATTAGAAACTACTACTTTGTTTTTAAAGACTTAAAGGCTGATGACATTCCACAGACTGATGATAGAAATATGCTTGAGGTCAACATGTTCCTTGAGCAGAAAATCACAGTTCTCTTAAATACGGCACTCACCTTTTTAGAACATCAGCGTAAAGCTCTCAATCTGCCTCGTTCTGAGAAAACACCTCATAGTGAGGCATCAGACATGACAGCAGACAACAGTGCCGATATACAGGCCCAGGCAGATGGTGCTTTAGAAATACAAAAGGAAGTGACCGTCCAGCCTTGTGATAATGATGCAGCTGACTTTGATGAGGCATCCTCATCTGTCACTATAAGTGCTGATACTGATGAAGCAAAAGCAACAGATGACAAACCTCAGGAGGATGCCGTTGCTGTTCTTATGAGCGGCTGCTCAGCTTCAAAGCCTGAGTCAGTAGCAGCAGGACTTACTGCTGGAACTGCTGTTCTCTCTATGCATACAGTGAATGACACCAAAAGCCTTAATGACAGTCACCGCAAACGCAAATACGACAGCTTTATCAGCGTCAATAACTCAAATCAGGTGGCCGGTGTCATAAGCGGCACTAACGGAAACCGTATTGCGCTTCACTGCCCGCAGTGTGGAAAGGTACAGGAGTTTGTCATTCTTTCCAGGCTCAAGAGAGTTAACTCCATCCTGACCGCCGACGGCTCTTTAAATTCAGTGAAAACTGTCCTTGCCAAAGTACAGGATGCTGAGTGCACCCGCTGCGGCACCAGGGTTGAAATAAATCCTGTGGCAAAACCTGAATTCAGCTATGAAAGCGTTCATAACAAAGAGCGATTTACTCTCGACGTGCAGGAGAAAAACGCAATTGAAAATGCAAAAAATGTGTTAAATCAGTCATTAACTGATACTGATGAGAGTGATAAAAACGAGAGTCTGGCAGACGACAGGCAGGCGTCATACAAACAGGACAACAAGGCAAGGCAGAAAGATCGCAAACAAATCTATAAGGACATCGTAAAATGTGATGACACAACCAGCCATAGCTTCAGCCTTAATGACAATCTTATGGATGCAGGAGCTGGACTTGCACCTGTTATCAATCCATATTTCTTTGACGCAGAAACCTTTGGGGTGACACCGGCCTTTTTAAAATCAGTAATGTCGGTATCATTCCTCTCCTCCTGCGGCACACTCTTTTCACAGCTTGGTGCGCCTAAGAACCGGGTATACAATTTCTACGAGGGCAACGGTCTGCCATTGACACGAGAGCAGACAACAGCAGGACTCAATGCCTTTGCCCGAGCCTTTCTGCATGGTGTAGCTCTTACCATCCACGATGATATCCTTAGAGACTCATCTGCAGTTGTATGTGATGAATCCACACTGCTGTGCAGGGAGAATTCATATAACAAACACCTGGGCAGCGGCAGCAGCAAGTCTCAGATTTGGGTAATGACCAGCGGCTTTACCTCTCCTGTAAAGGCAGCGTGGTACACAGTATCACCTGGCAGATGTGCAGACAATGTCGTAGATATCCTCAAAGATGGATGCAAAAAAGACGGTCCTTTAAAATATGTCATCTCTGATGGATATGCCGGCTATGACAGCGGTATTAACACCTTAGAGGAAATCACCGGCATCAAACTTAAAAGCTGCAGGTGCTGGGCCCATGCCAGAAGAGGACTATGGAAGCTGCTTTTAAACAAGGGCCTTATCAGTGTCTATGGAAAAGAGCTTCTGCCAACAGGCTGTGCCTTCAGCTGCTTTGAGGAGAATCTCCAAAAATACCGCCAGACAAAAGCCGGCAAAAAGTTAAAGGATAATGACGTATCGCTTCTGACCATATTCTACCTTATCAATGCGCTGTTCGTGATTGATTCTGAGGTGATAAAAGCTCATCAGTATGTATGTGATACAGAAGAATTTAAAAAGGACTTACTTAAAGCAAGAAAGGAAAAATCTGCAAAGATAGTGGATTTGATATTTGACTGCATCAGACTTTATGTTGCTGACAATAAAGATATCATGTCTGTTAAAAAGACCACAAAGGGTGAATACACATTCATAAGAAACCGCTCTTTCCCTGAATCTGGTGCTCTTATCTACCTTTTGAAATTTGAAAAGGCGCTAAAGGAGTTTATCACCTCTCCTGATATAGAGCTGACCTCTTCTGCAGCTGAAAGAGCTCTTAAGCTTGGTATCTGCACCCGCCATGCCTGTATGTTTATTCAGTCAGAAGATGGTGCTCAGGCCTTTGCTGATTACCAGACCATTGTCAATACCTGTAACCTAAACCGTGTGCCGGTACAGCACTATATGATGTGGCTTACTGCCAATATCAGACAGCGTCTTTTGAAAATGCAGAATGAAGGTCATAGTGATGCCACTTTCTTTAGTATGCCTCATAAGACACCTGTAAAAGATAAGGATGGCAAAATTACTGAATACCTCAATATGTACGATAAGAAAAACAAGATCTGCTACGATAAAGTAGATACCAGAGGCCTTGCCCCTTATGATTACCGTCGCTACCTTGAAATGCAGGATCATACTGCAAAATAGGAAATAAGCCCTGCGGTGCGCTCCGCAGGCCTTCACATCATTAAATTCAGCTGAAAATCTAAAAATCCTCACTTTAAGAACCTCATTAGCATGCCTTCTGAGGTTTTATTCCCCATTAAGCCTTCATTTACTCTAAATCGCATAATTAAAGCCGGCGCGATCTGCAGCAAAATCAGGGTGTCACTCCTTACTTGGGAGCTTGGGAATATTGTATAAGTGATCAGAGCGGATGGTTAGGGGCTAAATAATTAACAGTTACGTTGCCTTCCAGTTA
>ONFP01000043.1 GCA_900317105.1 uncultured Succinatimonas sp.
AAAAAAACAAACCCAGCAACAGATTGCTGGGTAAGACCTCATCCTCCTGCAAAAATGAGGTTTAATTGGGATACTCTGTTCTCCTGCAAAACAGAGTTTATCCGAATATAGAAGATAGCTCGTCTTCTGAATCAATCAGCTTATTTGCTACAGATTCATAGTCAATCTTATATGAGCCATCCTTTATTGCATTTTTTAATTTTTCTACTTTAGCTGAATCTACTCCAGTTGCCTCTTTTGCTTTTTGAGTGCCTTTTGTCAGAATCTGTGCATTGCTTGTTAATACAACAGAATCTGCGCCTGCTTTTGATAAGGCCTCCTTCGCAACATTCCCAACTGGACTTTGTGCTACGTTTTTGGCAGTAGCAACGGACTCTTTTATACCGCTCTTATATATGCGGCTATTTAATGCATCTATTGCCATGATACTACCCTCAATTCTTTCTCTCTCTTTAAGATATATTATCAGTGAATCACAAATTTATCACTGTTAATTTGTTAACGGAATAAACTAAAAAAACTTAAATAAAAAATTCAAAAAAATTAATTTTTTTTGAAAATAATCCTTTCTATTTGATTTTTATTAAAAAATAACTCGCACAATTCCCGGGCCTTCTACGATTCCTGTGACAATTTTTCCGGTTTTACTGTTTCTGACCTGAATTGTATCGTTTAATTTCCCTTCATCAAGGGCAATTCCCTGAGTTTTTATGTAAAGATTCTTTGAACTTGCCTCAATGGTAACGATATCCCCCTTTGCTATAAGCGTGATATCGCTTATCTTAAACTGTTCTCCTGCTCTGATATCTTTCTTTGCTTTACTGCCGATAAGCTGATCCTTATCATTGATAACTGAAGCTGTTGTTGTGTTTTCATTAACATAGGTATCTTCAATCATGCCTGGAGTAATAACATTTCCTCTCTGGATATTGGAGGCTGCAACAATGGAAGCTCGTAACACTGATACAGTTACGGGAATACTTATCACATAAGGATTTTCTTTTCTTGAACAGGTGATTTTTACAACATTGCTCTTCTTTATTTCGGCGTTCTGGAGCTCTGCTGTCAGATAGCCTGAACATTTCCCTCCGTAGTTGCGGTTAGGATCCAGTTTAGCAACTTTTACAACATATTTCTTCTCAGGACTGCTTGTGGGAAATTGTGCCAGCATGTACTGTTTTGCTACATTTGAAAGAAAATCTGCCTCTGCCTGAGTTGCATTGGCAGTCAAATGGAAAATAAAGAGTCCCCACAAAACTAAACAGGATATTTTCTTTATAATCTGCAGCACCGGATTTTCCTTGTTCAGAAAATGAATATTCTTACTCAGATAATAGCATATTCTAGCCTTGCAGACCGTATTAAAAGGCACAGTTTTTAAATAGAGAAAGAATGTGTCTGATATGATTTTTGAGTAGCAGTTTCAGTAAAGTTGGAGTTATCGCACTTATTTAAAAATAATAGTGTTGCCGGTGTGATTTAAGCCGCAAAATTTTTAGATTTCTTTTGTTTACTCTGATTTGCAAATTATTCTTTATTGTATATGGTAGGCAAATTGCCACAGATGAGGTTGCCTTTTTCTCTTTGAAAAGACTGAATTGTTTTGCTGTTTTGTTGATAATCAATAAACGGCTAAGTGTATTTTGTGCTTAAAAATCAAATTGATATTTTTATAATTAAAATTTTTGTCTACAATAAGGCTTTTTGCTTATTAATATCTGTTTTTTATAAAAAAACGCTATTTATTAACTATAATAAAGATCACTGAACATTTTGATTTATAAAATGTTTTTGTTTCGTAATTATATGTAAAGGCATGGATGAGATGACATTTACAAATTCAAATAATAACAACAGTGAAGGTAAGTTTTCTAAAACATTTTCTTCATCTTTAGGTTCACCAGCCTCAACTTCTTCAACTAGCGGTAGTTCTTTTGGAACTAATGCTGGGACTTCCACAAAACCATCAACTTTTACAGCCGGAACTGGTTCAACTTTATCCACTGCAGCTGCTAAGCCGGCAGGTTTTGGTGGAGCGACTGCTTCGGCAGCATCACAGTTTGCTGCCGGTAAAACATCTGTACCTGGTGCTTCTTCTGCATTTTCGTCAACTGCTCAAAGCAAGACCGTGCCTTTAACTTCTGTAAGCAGTGCAACTGCTGCCCGTCCTGCAGCTTTGTCTCCAAGTCCTGTTCCTCCAGCACCTGCAAGTGCTTCAACAGCTTCTGCTGCTGGTTCATCCATGGCAAGACCTTCTACTTTTGGAACCGCTCCTAATGCATCTGCCACATCAGCGGCTACAGCTACAACAGCAAGACCTTCTGCATTTACAGCAACATCAACTACAGCTGCAAGACCATCTGCCTTTGGTACTACAGCGCAACCATCTTCATCTGCCGGTGCCGCAACTCGTCCATCTGCTTTTACTTCATCGACAGCAGCAACTGCTTCAGCCGCTTCAATCGCTGCTACAAGGACTTCATCCTTCACTTCAACAGTCTCTACTGCTGCAAGACCTTCTGCATTTACGGCGACATCTGCCACTTCGGTCTCAGGAACTTTAGGTTCAAGAACCTCTGCTCCTGTCAGCTGCGATGAATTTGCAAAGAAATTTGCTGAGACAAAGGCTGCGCTTTCAACTGCTAAAAGATCATCTCTGCCTTCAGGTTCTTCTGATGCAGGAAATGCTCCTGCTGTTTCTCCTGGTCAGGAGGTTACTGATGTTCAGTACAGACGCTTTGCTGCTTTTATTGAGGAAAAATGCGGTATTGTTTTAGGTGTCGGCAAACAGTATCTTGTTAACAGCCGTCTGTCCACTCTTCTTTCAAAATTTCGTATTTCAAATGTCGATGAGCTTATTAACAAGGCAATGGAGAATACTCCTAATAACAAGATTCAGGATGCTGTTATAGATGCGATGACAACTAACGAAACCTTATGGTTCCGTGATACCTATCCTTATACAGCTTTAGAGCAGTTCATTCTTCCAGAGCTGGCTAAGAAAGGTAAGTATCCTGTCAGAATATGGTCAGCAGCATGTTCATCAGGTCAGGAGCCTTATTCAATCGGTATCGTGGTTCAGGAACAGATGGCAAAAATGATCCATATTGATCCTAAACAGACTCAGATCATTGGAACAGACCTGTCTCCTGAGATGCTCGCTACCTGTAAGCTTGGTCAATATGATGTTCATGCATTATCTAGAGGTTTATCTGCAGAGCGTAAGTCTAAGTTCTTTAAACCAACCAGAAATCCTAACATCATGCAGATTGATCCTAGAGTTAAATCTATGGTTGAATTCAGACCGATGAATCTGCTTGGGTCATATGCGCTAATGGGTAAGTTTGACGTTATTTTCTGCAGAAACGTGCTGATTTATTTCTCAAATGACGTGAAGGCTGAAATTCTGCGCAAGCTTACCATGTGTTTAAATCCAGAGGGGTATCTGATTCTAGGTTCAACTGAAACTCTTGTGGGCGTTGCAGATAAATATGAAATGGTAAGACACAGTCCAGGTATTCTTTACAGATTGAAACCTCAGAAATTCGCTTTCTAAGATTGAAATTAACTTCATTTGTTAAAAAGAGCGCTATCAACTTGATTGGTAACGCTTTTTTTTATGGCATAAAACTTGCTCATAAGTATTTACAAAAAAAATAATATTTTTTTGACAATATGGTGATGAGTATGGGTATCAGTTTTGATAAAGCTTTTGGTGTTTTTCAATACACAATGGGTATAAGAAATCAGAGAGCTGAAGTTCTTGCAGGCAATCTTGCAAATGCAGATACACCTGGATTTAAAGCACGTGATCTCGATTTTGATATCGCTTTTAAGAATGCAGCTCATGTTCAGATGGAAGAACCTTCTGACATGGTTGTTACTAATGCAAAACACATGAAACACAGTGCAATTGAAGATGAACCAGAACTTACCATGAAGTATCGCATGCCTTATCAGGCTGATACCGGTAATGGTAACACAGTAGAGGTTTCTACTGAGAGAATGAAGTACGTGAACAATAATCTTGAATATCACGCTACACTCCAGTTTTTAAATGGAAGAATCGCAAAACTTAAAAGTGCATTAAGACCTGCAATGTAGTTGAGGTGTAAGATGGGAATTTTCAGAATACTTGATATTGCCGGTACAGCAATGAATGCTCAGTCTGTTCGACTGAACGCTACAGCTTCAAACCTTGCAAACGCAGAATCAGTAAGTTCATCTGTAGAAACTACCTATAAGGCAAGACGTCCTCTTTTTTCTGCAGCTTTTGATGAGGCAATGCAGTTTGAGGTTTCTGAAGGAGGAGCAGTTGATCCTGCAACAGGTGAACCTTATGGAGTAGGTGTAGCCCTAAAAGGCATTATTGAATCCGATGCTCCTACAATCAAGGAATATAATCCAAATCATCCTCTGGCTGATGAAAATGGCTATATCTATAGACCAAACGTAAATCCAGTTGAGGAAATGGCCGATATGATCAGTGCAAATCGTTCATATCAGACTGCTGTTCAGATGGCAACAAGTGCAAAGAAGATGATGCAGGCAACGCTGCAAATCGGTACCAATCCTAATATGTAATTTTGTTAATTAACCTATACTCAATCCATAATAATCTGACAATGAATATTCTTCTGTCGAAGATTCTTGTCAGATTTTTTGTTATCAGAATATTCTGCAAATTTATTCTCTGAACATTTTTTCAGAAAATAATAAAATATCTTGCTAATTGAATCGTATATGGTAACATTTAGTTAACCGGCAAAGTTTGCCGGTATGGAAAAAAGGTTTGGGGGATAGTTTTATGTCAGTGGATTTCGATTTCAGTTCGGTCGGTAAAACATCCGGTTATATTAAGCAGCAAGAAGCCACAGCAGCTGCCAAGAAGGATAATAATGCACTTGATCAGGCAGACTTCCTGAAACTGTTAACTACCCAGTTAAACAATCAGGATCCTTCCTCTCCTGTGGATAACAATCAGATGGTAAGCACCATGTCTCAGCTTTCCATTGTTGAAAACCTAACCACTATCACCAATGGCATGGACAACATTGTAAATTCCATCTCCTCAAGTTCAGCTCTGTCTGCCTCAAGTCTGGTTGGTAGAAGTGTGCTGGTTGATTCTAGTACTGCATTCTTTGATGGCAATTCTCCACTTGTGGCTCAGATTGATGCTGGCTCAGGTGCATCAGATGTTAAGGTTTCAATTCTGGATTCAGCTGGTTCTATTGTATCCAGTTTCTCCGCCGCATCAGTTGATGGTGTAACAGACTTCTCATGGGATGGTGTTATGGATGCCGAAAGCGGCGAAATGTTCCCTGCCGGCAAATATACTGTGATGGTATCCGGTATGCAGGGGGGCAAGGAAGTCAATTTGCCGGTTAAGACATATGGAACAGTTGGTTCTGTAGTTTTAGGTAACAATATAAGTGATACTAAACTGAATATTCTTGGATACGGTGAAGTTTCACTTGAAGACGTCGGTTCAATTTCTCTTTAAATTTCGATTTGTTTATCTATCAAGAGTTCTCGTTCTGAGAACTCTTGTCAATTTCCTGTCAGCTTATTTTTAATCTTTTATTAACTTTCTGATTATAAAGCAAAATATTAAATGGCATGTAATTTGCTAATACCTTCGTAATAATTGTTTTTATCCGGAGGTACAGATGGATAAGTTATTGTGGGTTGCAATGTCAGGAGCTAAGGAGAATTTCCATAGTCTGGCTGTTCGAAGCAATAATTTAGCGAATTCAGCAACCACTGGTTTCAAAGCCGATTTTGAAAACAGCCGAGCCATGTCTGTATTTGCAGATGCTTATCCTACTCGTGCATTTGCTATGACCGAACGTCCTGGCTATAACATGCAGGGTGGTGCAATAGAGACCACTGACCGAGAACTGGATATCGCTATAGATGGTGACGGTTTTATTGCTGTAAACGATAAGTCTGGAAGTGAGGCTTATACCAGATATGGAAGCATGGAGATTGATGTTGAAGGTAATCTTCGTACTTCAAATGGACTGAATGTTTTAAACGAGGATGGTGAACCAATTGTTCTTCCGCTGATGCTTGCTGATATAAACATCAGTAAGGATGGTGTGATCTCAGGAAGACCTCAGGGCGGTGATTCTAATGTAATTGAAGAATATGCCCGCATAAAACTGGTTCGTCCCGAGAGTTACAAGGATATTGAAAAAGGTTATGACGGTCTTTTCAGAAGAATTGATGGCACACCTCTTGCACAGGAAAATACAGTTAGAGTAAGAAACGGTATGTTAGAACAGTCTAACGTTAACCCAGTTGAAGAACTGACAAACCTGATTAGAATTCAGCGACAGTACGATGCAACAGTTAAGCTGATGGAAACCGCTAATCAGATGGATGAACGTCAAAATACTCTTTTGACATACGAATAGCAAGGAGAAGATTATGATTCCGGCATTATGGATTAGTAAAACAGGTTTAGATGCGCAGCAGACCAATATTTCTGTAACCTCTAACAACCTTGCCAATGCTTCAACCGTTGGTTTCAAACGTGGCAGAGCTATTTTTGAAGATCTGCTGTACCAGAAGATTAACCAGCCAGGAGGAAGATCATCTGCTGACGGATATCTGCCAGAAGGTCTGATGATTGGTGCTGGTGCAAAGGTTGTTGCAACTCAGAGACAGTTTGGTCAGGGTGACGTTGAAACCACCGACAACTCATTTGACCTGATGATTCAGGGCAGAGGTTTCTTTGAGATTGAGCTTCCAGACGGTACAACTGCTTATACCAGAAATGGTCAGTTTACCAAAAATGAGGAAGGTACTATTGTGACCTCTGGTGAAGGCTATCCTTTACTGCCTCAGATTCAGGTCCCTGAGAATGCGGTATCACTTACTGTAGGCCGTGACGGACAGGTGTCAGTGGTGGTTGCAAATGAGAATACCAGTCAGGATTTAGGACAGATTACTGTAACTGATTTTATCAACCCAACAGGACTTGAGTCCATTGGTGACAATCTGTTCCTTGAAACTACAGCATCAGGAGCCCCTCAACAGGGAATCGGTGGTGAGGACGGTATGGGCATCATTCGTCAGAATATGCTTGAAACCTCTAATGTTAAGGTTACAGAGGAACTTGTAAATCTGATTCAGGCTCAACGAGTCTATGAAATGAATTCAAAGGTGCTGACAACTGTTGATTCAATGATGGGCTCACTGATTCAGTCTGTATAGCATTTGATTAGAGGAGGAGAGGGGAAATGAATAAGCTTGTACTGATTGGTGCAGTTGTAAATGCACTGCTTCTTCAGGGCTGCGCTCTGGATACATTCTCGCCAAAGCCAGATGATCCTAAGTATGCTCCAGCAATGCCTGAGGAGGATTATGCAAATGTGATTCCTACTGGAGGAATCTATAATCCTTATACTCTGAATAACGGAATGTATTCAGATACCTCTGCTCACAAAGTAGGTGATATTATTTCGGTAAATCTTGAAGAGGCAACTTCTGCTAGCAAGAATGCCAATACTTCTCTCACCAAGAACAACCAGAATAATTACAACGGTATGAATCTGGCTTTTGGTACTGATGATAACACTCTGAATAAATATACAAACAAATACATAAACAGGTATAACCCAACCTTAACCTCCAATAATTCAAATACCTTTAATGGAACTGGTAAGGGAAGTCAGTCCAACAGTTTAAAAGGTCAGATTTCTGTGAGTGTAGTTAAGGTTTATGCAAACGGTAATCTGCAGGTACAGGGTGAAAAGTGGCTGATGCTTAATAACGGTAATGAATACGTTCGTGTTACCGGCCTGATTAGACCATCAGATATCAGTTCTGATAATACTGTTTCATCACAGCGAATAGCAAATGCTAGAATACAGTATGGCGGAACCGGAGATTTTGCAGATACTCAGGAAAGAGGTTTCTTCTCAAGACTGTTTAACAGTGCCTTTAATATATTCTTCTAGTATGCAGGAGAAAGGCTATGAGACTATTAAAAGGATTATTTAAATACATTGTGACGGGTGCTGTCATTTTTATGACAGCAGCTTCTTTCCCTGCTCAGGCTACGCGATTGAAGGACATAGCCTCGATACAGGGAATTCGTGATAACCAGCTTTTAGGCTATGGTCTGGTAGTTGGTTTGTCAGGTACTGGTGAGAAAAACTCCAAGTTTACAGAGCAGAGCTTCCGTTCTATGCTGAATACCTTCGGTATAAAGATCAGCGAGGGCACTAGCCTTAAAATCAAGGATGTCGCTCCTGTAGCAATTCATGCTACTATGCCACCCTTTGCCAAGGTTGGTCAGACTATTGATGTTACTGTTTCTGCTATTGGTGAAGCTGCCTCTTTAAGAGGCGGTACACTTCTACAGTCTATGCTTAGAGGTGTAGATGGAAATGTCTACGCTATTGCTCAGGGCTCTCTGGTTGTAGGAGGTTTAGGTGTAGAAGGCGCTGATGGTTCAAAGGTAACCGTAAATACTCCTACTGTAGGAAGAATATCAAATGGAGCAATTATTGAGCGAGAGGTTCCTGATAATTTTTCAAATACAGACTCCTTTGTGTTCAATCTGAATCGCTCAGATTTTACTACAGCCAAGAATGTTGTTGATGCTATTAACGATATGTATGGAGATGGAAGCGCTATTGCAGAAGATTCAACCTCTATACGTGTAAGTGCTCCAAGAAATCCTGCTCAGCGAGTAGCTTACCTTGCCAGTCTCGAGAATCTTGATATTCAGCAGGGAGATGATTCAGCTAGAATTGTAGTTAATTCAAGAACAGGAACCATTGTTATCGGCAGCAATGTAAGATTAAAGCCTGTTGCTGTTACACATGGTGGACTGACTGTAACTGTATCTGAAGATCCTAGAGTTTCTCAGCCAAACAGTTTCTCTCAAGGTCAGACTACTGTAGTTCCTGATTCTCAGATTAACGTTGAGGAGAAAAAGGGCAAAATGTTTAAGTTTGATACCGGTGCAACCTTAGACGATCTCGTTCGTGCTGTTAATCAGGTAGGGCTTGCTCCTGGTGATCTGATGTCAGTTCTTGAGGCTCTGGATAAAGCCGGGGCAATAGATGGAAAACTTGAAGTGATTTAGTAAACAGAAAGTAAAAAGCCTGAGAAAAAAAATCTCAGGCTTTTGGTTAATAAAATAAATTCTAGTTTTCAAACTTTGACATGATTGTCTTTAGAGCGTCTTTAACAGGGATAGTTTCCTTATCGCCAGTCTTTCTCAGCTTATACTCAATCATGCCATCCTTAAGGCTCTTTTCACCGATGGTGATGATGTGAGGTATGCCCATCAGCTCAATATCGGCAAACATAACACCAGGACGCTCGTCTCTGTCGTCGTAAAGAACCTCAACTCCAGCCTTCTGAAGATCTGCATAGAGGGTTTCGGCAACATCCTTAACCTCCTGTGACTTAGATGGCTTGATGGCGATAATCGCAACCTTGAATGGTGCAATAGCTTCTGGCCAGATAATACCTCTTTCATCATGGTGCTGTTCTATAACAGCTGCTATGGCACGGGTAACACCGATACCGTAGCAACCCATGATCATTGGTATATCCTTGCCGTTCTCATCTTTAACAGTAGCTTTCATTGCTTCTGAGTACTTTGTTCCCAGCATGAAAACCTGACCAACCTCAATACCCTTGCGCAGGTGCAGAGTTCCTTTGCCGTCTGGGCTAGGATCTCCGTCTTCCACATTACGCAGATCAAATACCTCATATTTTGGAACATCTCTATCCCAGTTTACGTTGATCAGGTGGAATCCGGTTTTGTTTGCACCGCATGCGAAGTTAGCCATTTTATCTGCAGTTCTGTCCACAAGAATTCTGCCTTTAAAACCAACAGGACCAAGAGAACCGGTATGAGCTCCGGTGAAATTGTTGATCTCTTCCTCGGTTGCCATCTCAAGAGGATCTGCTATGCCAGGGATCTTTATAGCTTTAACTTCATTTAATTCCTGATTGCCGCAAAGACATAGCATAACAAGTTCGGTTGTGCCGTCTTCCTTCTTATCACCATGTACAATAAGACTCTTTAGAACCTGATTTGATTCAATTCCTAAAGCTTTTGCTGCCTCATCTACGGTATGACAGCCAGGAGTTGCAACCTCTGAATACTCTGCACCAGGAGCAGCTCTATCGTAGGTAGGTGCAAGAGCTTCTGCCATTTCAATATTGGCTGCGTATGATGAGCCGTCTGACCAGGCAATAGTATCCTCACCAGCTTCAGCAAGAGCCTGGAACTCATGAGAGTGGTTACCACCAATGGAGCCGGTATCAGCCTCTACAGGTCTGAATTCCAGTCCCATTCTGGTGAATACTCGTGAATAGGCATCATACATATCCTGATAGGTTTTGTTCAGAGATTCTTTATCCATATGGAATGAATAAGCATCCTTCATTAGGAACTCTCTGCCTCTCATAACACCGAAACGAGGTCTGATTTCGTCTCTGAATTTGTTCTGCATCTGATACAGGCAGATTGGCAGCTGTCTTGCTGATTTGATTTCACGTCTGGCGATGTCAGTAACAACTTCTTCGTGGGTTGGACCTAAAGCGAATTCGTTCTCTTTTCTATCTTTAAAACGGCACAGTTCAGGACCGTACTTTGTATATCTGCCGGATTCCTTCCATAAATCTGCAGGCTGAACCATCGGCATTGCAATTTCTAAAGCACCGGTTTTATCCATTTCTTCACGGACGATATTCTGAACCTTTGATAAAACCTTCATTCCTGTTGGCAGCCAGGTATAGATTCCTGATGCAACCTGTCTGATCATTCCTGCGCGAAGCATTAAACGATGGCTTTCAACAGCTGCTTCCTTTGGATCTTCTTTTAATGTAGAAATTAGAAATTGACTAGTTCTCATATTTAATTAGCGAATGGCTCTCAATTATTATGTGAGAGGAAAATTCGTCTCCGTTTTATACAATTAAAATTAATGGTGAGCAGTATATCATTTTTTGACCCTGATATCATTTCCGAAAAAAGCGGATTTTTTCCTTTTCTGCCTCATTTGTGCGTTTTTACTTTAAGATTTTTTCTCAGACTTGCTAGAAAAGATAAATGCTATAATCTACGGTGCTGAGAGTTAGTGGAATATATTTGTATTGATAACTCTTTTCGGGAGTTCTCTTTAAGCAAGTTAACCTGCAGCCATATTCCGGAAAAAGAAAAATTTTCTTAATCTGGAACTTTTTAATCTTATGTAAAGGATTTCCCTGTATGGTTTTTATCGCAAGTTTTGTTATTTTTCTTTTATTTGTTCTAGCGTTATCTTTGGGGCTTATCTTCAGAAAAAAGCCTCTTATCACCGAGGATGAGGCTACTGCTGCTATTATGGGAGATATTGCCTGCTCCACCTGTCAGCAGATGTGTGCAATGGCAGGAAGAACCAAGGTTTCTAAGAAAGTTAAAGACAAAATCAAGTGTAATGTTAATGAACTCAACGAGGTTGAAATACCTCACAAGGATGTATAACTAACATTGTCTCTCTACAGGAAGCCTCCCCATCTATAATGGTGGCGTTTTGTTGAGCTTTTTTACAATTCACCATTCTTTACCGAATAAGGATTTTTATGAAACGAAATCGTCTTATTTTTTCTACAATCGCCTGTATCATGTTAACTTCTGTTCTTAGTAGCTGTGATGAGCGCAGTGTTTCTAATCTTTCCGAGCAGAAAGCTACTGTTTCCACCAAGGTTCAGGGAAAGACTATGGGAACTTTTTATGCGGTAAATGTGGTGGGCGGATATAAAGGAGGAGAAAGTGCTCTTACAGATCTTGCTGAAAACTGCTTTAAGAAGATCTGTGATGAGATTTCTACATTTGATAAAAACGCAGAACTGGCAAAATTCAATGAATTTAAATCAACAGAGCCATATGAAATTTCTGCTGATTTATCGAAGATAATTCAGGATACCGTTTATCAGGGACGAAGAATTGATGAGGCTACAGATATTACTGTAGGTCCTCTGGTTAACCTGTGGGGCTTTGGAATCAGCAAACGTAATGACAGTGCTCCAACGGAAGAGCAGATTGCGGAGGTCAAGAAGTTAGTCGGTTTTGATAAGTTTGAACTCCGTTTTGATGGCCAGAAGAGTTATCTTGTTAAAAAAGATCCGAATGTTCGTCTTGATCTTTCAACTGTAGGTGAAGGTCTGGGGGCGGATGCTGTTGCCGAGGAACTGATTAAACAGGGCTATAAGAATTTCATGGTCAATGTGGCTGGAGCCTCAAGATCATACGGAGTTAATGCAGAAGGCCGTAAATGGAAACTTGGAATTGAAGATCCAACCTCACCAGCTCCCAAGCTTTTTGTTCCTATCTGTGCCTTAGACAAGGCTGTAGCTACAGCAGGCTCCTACCGAAACTTCTTTAAGGACGAAAAGACCGGTACTGTTTATTCCCATGCAATTGATCCTAAAACTGGCTATCCTGTATCGCATAATACCTTATCTGTTACTGTTATTTCTGACAGTGCATTTGAGTCTGATGCCCTAGATACAGGACTTTTAGTACTTGGGGCTGATAGGGCTCTGGAATGGGGTGAGAAAAATAACTATCCTCTGGCAACCATTGAGTACAAGGATGGTAAACCAGTTATGCGTCACACCAAGCAGTTTGAGCCATTCCTAAAGTGCGGAACTGAAAACAAAGCAAACTAATTCTTTTCTTACCATTAGATCCTTCCTCTCCTCTTTGTTAGGAGAAAGGAGGATCTTGCAGCTGTCAGGTTTCTGTAATTTCGAATACAGAATCAATTACCTCGACAATTTTCATGATATTTTCTTTTTTCCATTGTTATCCTGCATATTCTTCCTTTGCAATGAAAATGTAGCCTCTTAAGGTCAAATTTTGGGGGCAAACATTACTGCTTTTAAAGTATGATGCGATAAAATAAAATCATGATTAAGGAATAATGAAGATAAGGATTCTTATGCATATCCATATTTTAGGAATTTGCGGTACTTTCATGGGCGGTATCGCAATGATTGCAAAACAGTCAGGCTTTAAGGTTACCGGTTCAGATTTAAATGTTTACCCTCCAATGTCTGATGAGTTAAAAGCTGCAGGAATAGAACTGATTGAGGGCTTTGATGAGGCACAGCTTGACATGAAGCCAGACCTTGTTGTGGTTGGCAATGTGATGAGACGTGGCATGCCTATCGTTGAGAAACTTTTAAATGAGAGAATTCCTTTTGTATCAGGCCCTCAGTGGCTTGAAGAACATTACCTTCTGAATAAGAAAGTACTCGCTGTGTCCGGTACTCACGGAAAAACTACCACTTCATCAATGCTAGCATGGATTTTAGAGGCCAATGGTAGAAATCCTGGATTTCTGATTGGTGGTATCCCTGAGAATTTTGGAATATCCGCAAGAAACTCTGATTCTGAATATTTTGTGATTGAAGCTGATGAATATGACTGTGCATTTTTTGATAAAAGATCAAAATTTGTTCACTATCATCCATCCTGTCTGATTATGAATAACCTTGAATATGATCACGCTGATATCTTCGATTCTGTTAAGGATATTCAGAAACAGTTCCATCATCTGATTAGAACGATTCCAAGTCAGGGACTTATTGTTATGCCAGACAATGATAAGAATCTAAATGAAGTCATACAGATGGGGTGCTGGTCTAATAAATATGTTATCGGTGATAATTCTGCTCTGCATGCAAAATTACTTAAGGCTGATGGTTCAGAATTTGAAATATATGACGGAAACAAACTGGTTACAACCGTTAAGTATGATTGTACCGGCACATATAATGTGAATAATTCCCTGATGGCAATCAAGGCTGCTTCATATGCAGGAATTTCAACTGAAGATGCTGCTGCAGCGCTTCAAAGCTTTAAACTCCCAAAAAGACGAATGGAGTTAAAGGGCGTCGTGAACGGAGTAGCGGTTTATGACGATTTTGCTCATCACCCAACCGCAATTCGTCTTACTTTGGAAGGTTTAAGAGCAAAAATTGGTGATTCGCGAAAGCTGATTGCCGTATTTGAACCAAGATCAAATTCAATGAAACTTGGGGCAAATCACGAACAGCTTGCAAAGTCCTTTGAATCTGCTGATGAGATCTTTGTTTATGCCAATGATTCAGTAAAATGGAATGTAAAAGAATTAGAAAAACAGTCAGAAAAAACTCTATTGGTTTATTCTGATTTTGAGAAAATGCTAGATGATATAGTTGCCCACAGTCATACTGATAGCACAATTCTTGTTATGAGTAATGGTGGTTTCAACGGAATTCATCAGAAATTATTGGATAAGTTACATAACAAGTAGATAGTTGTATGTCTGATAACAGGAATTTATTTACCAATAAACTGGATTTTGACTCTCCGTCTATGCAGTGTAAGGTGTTTGACCGTCTTGCAGTGCAGAATCCTTTAGGGAAAACTCAGTTTTACTGCTTGGAACTTTCTGCCGGAAATACCTTTGATTTTGGTTTCTGCAGAAAGGAAAATGTTCAGAGTCTGCTGCGAGAAGTGCTTACAGTTGTGAATATGAAGGTTCTGAGAGGTTCTTATGAACGTATCATGATCCCTTCTGTTCCTTGTTCTTTATGGGTTAAGCAAGCCCGCAAGTATGATCCTAAGACGGTAATAATGTGGCTTGAGAACTCTCTAGAACTTACTGAAGAATACAAAGAAAGTATTCTTCGTCTTTATAAACAGGGGATGAAGTTCGCTGTTCGCGTTGATGCAATGGGGGAAATTCCGACCAACAGTGAAGTTTTAAGCTGTATCGATTATGTTCTTGTTGATGCTGCAAAACCACAGGAATACGCCGATATTCTAAGTTCTCTGAAAAAGAATAATAAAAATCTTAAAACCATAGGTTTCAAGGATACCTGTTCCATATTCAATTTTTCCACTAATGAAGCTAATAATTTTGATTATGTTTTAGGTATGGTGCAGAGTGAGCTTATTAAATATGACGGAGTTCGACCTAAATGGCAGCATGATATGCTTCGTCTTTTTGCTCAGCTGTATTCCTCTTTTTATGACATTAAAGAGGTTGGTGAAATCGTTGCACAGTACCCTCTGATGGGTACAGCCATGAAAAAGCTTATGAGTTCAAAGGCTCTGACAGTTCTGACTCTGCGGTCAAAGACAAAAAATCAGATGCTTGCTGAAAATCAGTCTTTAACTCAGAATGATCTTAGAAACTATCTGGTTATTTCCGTAGCTTTTAATCTGTTTACACTGACTGATAAAAAGATCAGCGATATTAATCATCATCCTTTTGATATGAGAAATATCAACTATGATCCATTTATTCAGGCTTTGGTTTTTGGAAAAATCGTAGATTTTATGGGACAGGAGTTATGTGATGATATTTCTGCTCCTCAAGCATTTATCTCTGGATTTATGAGATACTGTCACGTTTTTCTTCATGACACAGAAAAGGCTACATTCTCAGAGTTTCCTCTTGATGCCGTATCTTCATGTTTTAAGGAGGGCGGAGGTGAACAGCTTGGTAAAATAATAAGAACGCTTTCGTTGCTGTTTGAACACAAGGTTGCAGAAGCACTAGAGCTTGCTTATGAAGAAGGAATGGAGCTTTATAAGGATAAGATTTATAACTATATCTCTCAGGCTTTTCTCTGGGCTGATACTGTTTTAAAAGCTCTGGATATTGCTCAGAATTCTGCTGAGAGCGCTTAGCTTGATGGCTGAAAATTAAATACCGAAATGAAGAGGGGAGCTAATGCTCCCCTTTTTATGAACTAGTGCTGTTCGAACATTGCAGAGATAGACTCTTCGTTGTTTATTCTGCGAATTGCTTCTGCAAGCATTGAGGCTAAGCTCAGTTCTCTGAAATTCTTAAGCTTCTTGAATTTTTCTGATGCAGGAATTGAATCAGAAACCACCAGAGAATCAATCTGAGATTCAGCGATATTGCTGTAGGCATTTCCTGACAGTACAGCATGGGTTCCATAAGCAATAACTGACTTTGCTCCTCTCTTCTTTAAAGCTTCTGCTGCTTTGCATAGGGTTCCGCCAGTGTCAATAATGTCATCCACAATGATGCATTCTCTATCCTGAACATCTCCGATAAGATTCATAACCTCAGCAACATTTGGCTTTGGTCGACGCTTATCAATAATGGCAATATCTGCATTGTTTAGTAGTTTTGCAATTGCTCTTGCTCTAACCACACCGCCCATATCAGGAGATACAATACAAGGATTGGTCAGATTCAGTGTATGCATATCCTCTACAAATATTCCGCTGGAGAAGCAGTTATCAACAGGAACATCGAAGAATCCTTGGATCTGCTCTGCGTGCAGGTCGACGGTTAAAACTCTGTCAACACCAACACTTGATAGGAAATCAGCCACTACTTTTGCAGTGATAGGTACTCGAGCTGAACGTAAACGTCTATCCTGACGAGCGTATCCGAAATAAGGAATAACAGCAGTAATACGTCCTGCAGATGCTCTACGTAGAGCATCAATCATTACGATTAGTTCCATTAGATTATCGTTGCTTGGAGCGCAGGTAGATTGGATGACGAAAATATCACATCCACGTACATTTTCGTTGATCTGTACATGAACTTCACCATCTGAAAAACGGTCAACGGTAGCATCGCCTAGGCGGGTGTAAAGACGATCTGCAATTTTTTTTGCTAGCTCCGGAGTTGCATTTCCGGCAAAGAGCTTCATATCAGCCATAAGATGAATGATCCTGATTGATTTGAATAAAAGATGAATTTGACTTTTGTACGCAAAAGTCGACGCTATTTTAAAACTTTTGTGTCTCTATCGACAACCTTATATTAGAAAATAACGTATTTTTTGCTTTATAAACTTTTTTTGTGCAAAGCTGGACAAAAATGTTGATCAGCCGTCATTGGTCAGCATTAAAATCTGATTGATATGATCTTTTACTTTCCTTAAGCGTAAGGCTCTCTCTGTACTGCTCATGCTTTAATAAACCTCCATACCACTATCGTTGCTGTTGTAACCACCAATATTGACCTGCTGGGCGTTCTCCGGCATCGGAATGTCCGGTGTCAGCATTGGTCTGCCTCCGGTGTAATCGTCAATAAACTCAAGCTCTACTACTTCGCCGGTTTCTAAAAGCTGCAGTCCGTAATTGAAGATCATGGCGTTGAAAGCCTCACGTTCATAAGCCTTCATCCTTGCAATACCGCCTTGATTAAAGAAAGCTCTGATGACTTTCTTCATCTGCGCCTTGCGTTCTGGTGATACATAAACCGGACGGTTAGGAAGAATTACTCCGTCAGAAAGGTCTCTCTGCGCCTCGTTTAAGGTGCGGTAGTTGTAATCTACAGGTCTGTATAAGCGCTGATAGTCACCCTCACTCATTTCAAGACGAGGGTAGGCAAGCTTTAACTGTTGTGTCTCAGAAGGCTCATAACGCACGTACTGTATCTGTGGTTTTACATATCCCTGAAGGTTGAAGAAACCATCAGAGTCTTTCTGCTCCCCATGGGATACCCCGTTGTTCTCCAAAGCTCTGTTCTTTATCTCCTCAACAGCCTTATCTAGCTTCTGCTGTCGCTCCTTGCGGTTTTTAGAGAGCTCCTTATTGGTCTGACGCATAAAGTTCTTATAGTCTCTATGCTGCTCACGCTCTTCTTTCTCGTATTTCTTAAGCAGCGCTGTGAGCTTGGCTTTTCTCTTTGCAGATATATTCGGATCTTTAAGCAGCTCTCTGAGCGTATAGACCATCTTGGTCTTGTTCTGTACCTTCTCATTCTCTACAAATTTGCCGTAGTCCTTCTTAATCAGCTTCTCTTTGATATTCTCAAACATGGTCTGCTGTTTGAGCTTAAGGATTTCCTGCTCCTCATCGGACATGGGGAGCTGTGACTCAAAGCCGAAGGTTGATTCATTCAGATTTTCTTCCTGGGACTCAAACCCAAATGTGCTGTCATCGGCATTAACAAGAGTGGTTAACGCACAGGCTAAAGCAACGGCAAATAAGGTCTTACGAACGTTCATTTGTGTAACCTCAGAGCCTATGATTTCTGGCTCTTCTCCTTATTCTCAACTGCCAGTTCTTCTTCAGCGTTCAGCTTCTCAATCGCCTCCATGAGTACATATGGATCTTGTGCTCCACCGATAAACTGCTCTTTTCCGGTCTTGGTATCAATGATGAGTGAGCCCGGAGTTCCGCTGACGCCCTTAGCAGCTGCATATTTCTTGCTGTCTTCGATAATCTTTTTGGTGCTGTCGCTGTTCAGACATGAAAGGTATTCAGCCTCATCTAGCTCGAAAGCCTTTGGAATAGATGCTAAAGCTGAAGAGCCTTTTCCATTGCCGAAGGTGGTATCAAAGAGGTGCTGGAGAGATACCCAGAATGCTTTATTTCCTTTCTGCTGGAAGATACATTCGGTGATAATAGCCTCGTTGGTAGCAATAGGATCGTGGAATGAAAGCGGTGTATGTACCCATTCCACTGCTACCTGACCGTTAGACTGATCTGCTACCTCTTTAGGGGTATCAAAGAAGTTCTTGCAGAATGGGCACTCTAAATCAGAGAATTCTTTAATCAGGAAACGAGCCTGAGGATTGCCGTATAGATGGCGGTTATTAGGAACGGTATCCTGAGCATTGGCGTATTTGACTTCTTTTCCTATAACTTCTCTACGTACTTCCTGATTGCGGATATCTTCAAGAGCTTCAGACACTGCCTGAGCAAACTCCTGCTTGTCCTTAAAGCGGATTTCGCTGTCCGTACCACCTGAAATAGAGCTCTCTGTGTCCTTTGATACTTCAGAATTCTTTGCTGCAGCACTGACACTTTCGATTACACGAGCGGTAATACGATCCTCAAGTTCTGCAATTGCTTTGTTATCTAATGGCGCTGCAGCATTCTCATCCTGAGACAGTACAGTTCTTGAGATATTCTCATCGGATTCCAGAAACACATTATTGTGGCTGTTACGAACTGCAGTTACAGAAGCAAAGGTTGCGATTCCTACCGCCAGGTATGAAGTACAGAGTGCCAGGGAACTTTTATTGGAAATTATCTGACGGATCACATCTGCTAGTTTGCTGATATTTAATGGTTTTTTATTATCTGTTTGATTTGCCTTGGAAGATTCTGCTGCCGGATTTGTGTTTTCTGCGTTATTATCTTTTTTAAATTTCTTTAGAAACATAATGTGTTCTCCTGAATAAAAAACACCCACATCATGCACTAAAGACCTGTGGGGCATATTTACTAAGAGGGGACATTTTCGGGGATGTGAGTTCCGGAGCTATGACTCTAAAAGCCTTTCCTACAGCATTAACTCTGTTGTTTGCCGTATGTTTTCCTGTGTATGCTGATTTCTCGTCTGCAAAGGAAGATCTGAAAATCATTGTAGCACAGCTGGATAAGCCAACTACTTTGTACTGTGGCTGCAGACTTATCTTTAAATCAGAGGATCGCTATTTCCCTGAGCTGAACAGTTGCGGGTATGCGATACGTGAGAATAAGGAGAGAGCAAGTCGTATTGAAGCTGAACATATCGTTCCTGCCTACGTGTTTGGACATACTCTTTCCTGTTGGGCAAATGCGCCTAAAGGACATGGTAGAGAGCAGTGTGAGCTTACAAGCAGACTCTTTGATGTAATGGAGTCGGATTTACATAATCTTTATCCCGCCATAGGAGAGGTTAATGGCGATAGAGGAAACTATAGCTTCACTAACCGCATTAACTCCGGTTCTGAGACATTTACTTACGGTCAATGTAAAATGAAGATTTCTCCTAAATTAGGAGAAGCTGTTCCTCCCGACAGAGCAAAGGGCATTATAGCCAGAGCTTATTTATACATGAGTCAACGCTACAATCTTGCATTAACTGTTGCTGAAGAAAAACTGTTTACTGCTTGGAATGAGAAATATAGACCAGACAAGAATGAATGTAGACGTAATGAACTTATTGAGCTGATTCAGGGAAACGATAATCCATTCATTACAGAGAAATGCAGAGTCCTATAATAAGAATGCACTAAACATATTTAACTATGTTTAATGCATTAATTCCTATTCTACAGTTTTAATATTTCTTTCACTAGGCTGGTAAGATGCAGTCTAAGACTGCTCTTAAACATTGCTTTCTAGTTAAATCGAAATTCAAAACATTAGAACTTTAAAAATTTCTATTTTATACCGAGTAGAGTTACATCAAAAATAAGTACAGAATTTGGCTTGATGAACTGACCAACAGCATTCTCGCCGTAGCCAAGATATGAAGGAATGTATAGCTCATACTCTGAACCAACATTCATTAAGAATCTGATAAAGACTGTAGGCATCAGTAAAGTCATCCTTGTTTCTATGCCAGCTTAAAGCTCTGGTCATCCTACCTGACATAACTTTTACCGTATGTCCGTAAGCTTGAGCAAATCTTGACCAGTAGGATGCCCCTGAGCAGGCCTCAATTCCTATCAGATACTTATCCTCTGCATTGATTAGAAACTGTCTTAATTCAGATTTGCTTACCTCTTTGTTTATCATTCTTCCCATACTGTCCTGATAGCAAATCTGATATTTCCTTGCTGCGAGATCAATGCCCATTGGCTTGAATCCATCTATGAGTGTAATGGTTCTGCTACTGTTGATGTTTACTGATACTGCCGGCTGCGTATTATTTTGATTTACTGACTCGTTTAGACTTGCAACAATGGCACGTGGACTTGTAGAATAGCTGTGGGTGGTCATCTTTTGTACTCCTTCTATTTGTACTTCTTCTATAATCATTTAGCGCTCAGCCCCATGCTGATGACGCTTCGCCTTAAAGGCTTTTTTTGGATATTGCTGATTATAAAAGAAAAGAGATCACCCTTTTTCTTTGTCTAAAGAGTGATCTCTTTTGGTTAATCGTCAGTTCATGACCATCTCTATATCAGGGCTTATGATAACCGCCCTTTGAGCCTGTCTGCTTCAATATCTGGTCTGATGTCTGTCAGAGGAATAATTTAGAAAGAATGTTTTTTATAGTCTGTATGGCATTCTTAACTTCAATCGAATTCAGATGACAGAGGATTAATTCCTTAGAAAATTTTTTTTAGCAGGGCTTACAATCTTATCATCTCAATTCTGACCTTAAATTTAAAACAGCCAGGCTCAAAGAGCCGTTATCGTCCCATAATGACTGTTCGAATACCGGCAGATTTGGTTCAGAGGGATAATTCCCATCAATTTTATTTTCAAAAGGAATTTACTCATTCTTAAACCAAAACCTTATATACATGGGAAAGAGGGATAATTCGCTTAAAGAAATTTATTCATGAAGGACCTCATCCTTTTACCATGCACGCCGTTGCTTCAGTCTCATAAAGAGTGAACGGTACCAAGCCACCTCTATGAAATCTCAAAGCTCATTTTTAGACGATTATAAATAAGGCTTTTAGCCTAACAATCTACATTTCTTAGCATCAAACGGCTGTCCTGATTTGGCAATAGTCCATGCCACTCTGGCAAGCCTGTTGGCAATTGAACAGACAATCTTTTTATTGGATATC
>ONFP01000059.1 GCA_900317105.1 uncultured Succinatimonas sp.
AATCTTTTTGTCATCAATACAACTGCACTGCATGTTGTTATCTGATGCATACACTCATCAAAGAAATCTATTACTGACGGTGTATTCTCATTCTCAACAAGCTGCATTTCTCATACTAATTCTTTGTAAGGCCCTGCAGGATCTGATTTGCAGTCTTGATCTGATCACTTGCACCACTTATAAAGCTGTTGTACTGTCCCATAAAGTCCTGCAGCTTAACCATCTGAGTCTGGTTGTCGGAGTTGCAGTTCTCTGCCATGTGCTGGATTTGTGAGGCAATTGCTCTTGCTTGGTCCCCAGTTGTTGCTTTATAGTTATAGTGACCAGGAAGTTTAATTACCTTAGTAATTATTCTTATTTCATGCTGTACCCATTTTGCTTTCCAACCTGTTGTATCAAGGCCAAACGATTTTGCCTCATCTGCAAGCTCATTAAGAACTTTTCCTCGTCCTATTTTGTCTGTATCTTCATCCTTAGTAAAAGCACCTAATTTTGAATTTAGTTTATCCAAAAATGCATTCAGCGCTTTAGCTTTATCATTCTGAGCCTTCATATCTGCAATCTTCAATTCTGCTTCTTTCTTTTTAGTGGCACCAACCTCTAGCATAACCATAGCAGCCATCATCTGTATTGACATTCCCTCTAAGTTGGTACCCTTGATTGCATTTACATTTGAAGTTGAAATTGAACCTACTGTCATAATAGTTACCTCTTAGTTGTAAAATCTTTTGAATAAATCTGTGTTCTTATTTGTGTATCAGATTCTTATCATTCACTCTCTAGCTTAAGTATAAATAAAAATTCCTAATAGTTAGGACTACTTTTATGTATTTTGTGGCAATTTGTTCAAAGTTGACGTATATATCACAGATTTTGTTATTTTATGACTACATTTCAATAATGTAGTTACACATTTATTTACGAGAGTATGCCAAAACAGTGTTTGCTTTTGTACTGTAGACATTGTGGCATCTAAATTGTTTGTAAATTCGATTAAACAACAGATATTAGTCTTGCCTTAAAAATAGTGAGGTTTTTTATTATGCTTGGAAAATCGTGAATTTACATATATTAAACGAAAAAAGCGAAGAAAGGTGAAAATATTACAAGTTGTATATCTTAATGCTCTGTTTTTACTGTATTTGTTATTGTATTTAGTGCCCAATACCTTTATTTATGCGGATCTCTATTGAAGATGAGTTGGTTTAATATTGTGTAGTTATCAGATAATAAAAAACCGATGCTGGTGTATCACATCGGTTCTATTGATTCTTTGAAATGCTTTTTACTAATCGCGAACAGCTGAGAAAACAGAGTTGTCTCCACCGAAAGGATTTGAAACGTACTGTTCTGCATCCCAGTCATTGTCATACTTTACAGAATTGTCTTCAAATGTGTACTTGAATCTGTACTGGTATGATGGCTTCTCTCCTTCTGGAACAGTGATCATGCCTTTGAAAGTGCCGTTCTTCTGTGGCTTCATTGCAACTGCCTGCCAGCCGTTGTGCTCGCATAGAAGATCAATTTTAACAGCACCCTGTGCTGCAGCTTTCTTAATAGTGAAAGTTACATTTACCTTTGCGTCTTTTGTAAATTTCTTAGAAACGCTCATCGATAATTTCCCCTTTAAAAATGTTAAGTACCGATCTTTGTAAGTAGCAAACACTAAAACGGTACTCCACTAAATTTCGATTTCATTGTAATCCCAATTAGTGCAAAAATAGTAATATTTTTAAACAGATAGAATATATACATATCAAATGTGTGACGAACTAAGTATTTTTATAAATATTTAAAAATGAAAATTATTTACTTTTTATATAGTTAACTTATTGAAAGTATAAGTAAAAATATTAAGAAAAAGTGTCGGAACATAGACTGTATTAAGTATTATAACTAACATTTTAGTTTATAAAAATATCTTATAAAACAAGATGTTACTGATTATTAAAAAAACGAATTATTAAGTTAGATGAGGTGGATGCACAATTATGGTGAATTGAGATGTGACTTTTTAGCATACCAGCGATTTTTGCATATTCTAATCTTGTACTAGATTCTTTTGTATCAGCTTTTGTGTAAAACCTCTTCTCATGTAAAAACCTCTTGGTCTTGTTCGGATAATTTCCCCCTTAGGGCCAATGCATTCTGTAAGAACCTTCCCGTTTGCTCCTTTTGGTCTCATCTGGATAATCTGTCCGATACGGGCATTGATTCTTTCAACATTACCTGTTTTTACCAGCTCGTAAAGTTCATTGAAGTCCTCTTTGACGGTTTTAAGTTCGTCTTCAGAAGGTGTGAAGAAGAAATAACCAAGAACAACTCTTTCATTAAAATCCAGGTCTCTAGAGGCTCTGATCAGAACAAAAAGCACGCGAGTGATTTTTGAATAGAGCGGGGAGGTTTCAAAAGTGTAGTGTCTGATTCCTGTGAGAGGCGCATAGCACAGAAAAGTTGACTCCAGAGGACATAAATTGTCATCAACCGGAATTGACTTTAACTCAAGTCCAAGTTCTGGAAAATCAGGAATAGATTGATTTGCTGCACTTGCTCCTAGACATTTTTCTATAAGTTCTCCTGTGAACCCTTTTCCATGCAAAGTATCAATTGGTACAGGAACCCGTGCATATTCAGCAAGTTCCGTCAGTGATTTCCCTACAATGAAATTTAGGTTTGCGATTAGTTCATCAAAATTATGAGGAGGAGTGGTAACTGTATTTTTTCTGTTTTCCTTCTCCATATCTGAACCTTGGAAATAATGCCTGAAGAATAGTTTTAAAAAAAGGTTTTTACGTGATCTACAAAGAGCTTTGTAAGGCCCCTATCTGTTATAATAACACACAGTATAACTTTGCAGATTGCAATAAGTTTAAAAGATAAAGATCAGGCGGTTTTTTGTGATTGATAAAGACGGATTTAGACCTAATGTAGGTATTGTAATCTGCAACCGCTCAGGTCAGGTTTTATGGGCTCGAAGAATCAGGCAGAATTCCTGGCAGTTTCCTCAGGGAGGAGTTGATTCTGGAGAATCTCCAGAGAACGCTATGTATCGAGAGCTTTATGAGGAGTTAGGCTTAACCAAGAATGATGTAAAGCTTCTGGCTAGTACAAAGTTTTGGCTTAAGTACAGACTCCCTAAAAGACTGGTCCGCTGGAATGAGAAACCTTTATGTATCGGACAGAAACAGAAATGGTATTTACTCTGTTTGAATAAAGATAAATCTGAACATATTGAATTTAACCGCAAAGGTCATCCTGAATTTGATGACTGGCGCTGGGTAAGTTACTGGTATCCGGTCCGGCAGGTGGTTGCATTTAAAAGAGATGTGTATCGACAGGTGCTGAGTTTTTTTTCTCAGGTAGCACTGTTCGGTCCGCATTCTGTGAATTATAAAAAGAATACCAGAACAACGAGGAGGGTAAGGTAGCTATGTCTGAAAGTCAGAACTCAATATTGCTAGCCCTACGTAAAATTATTCAGGAGGTATCTTCAAAGAAGTCATTTGAGGATGCCATAAATACACTTGTAGATCTGATAAGGGATGCGACCAGTGCAGATTGCTGTTCGCTCTATCTGCTTTCATCCCGAAAGAGTATCTTAAAGCTTGCAGCCACTGAAGGCCTGCAGAAGGACTCCATCGGCAAGGCAACGCTGCAGATAGGTGAAGGTCTGGTTGGTCTTGTGGCTCAGAAACAGGAACTCATAAATCTTGCGAATGCTCCGGATCATCCAAATTTCAAATATCTTCCGGATGTTGGAGAGGATGAGTATCAGTCTTTTCTAGGTGTACCTGTAATCAATCAGGGAGAGCTTCTTGGTGTTCTGGTTATTCAGTGTAAGGAAAACCGTGTTTTCGGTGAACAGGAAGAAACCTTACTCATTACTCTATCAGCTCAGATAGCCTCAATTATTTCCATAACTAGAACCATAAAGGAAAATGAGGATTTCCGAGTATCCCGTTACAAGGGTAAGACAGGATCCGGTTCAATTGCCATTGCTCAGGCGGTGGTTTGGAAACCACCTGTAACCTTTGAAACCATTCAGATTATGTATTCTGATGAGAAGGATATTCAGTCAGAGCTTTTCCATCAGACAATCTTCCAGCTGCAGATGGAAATGGATAGGGCAAATCTCTATCTTCAGGAGAATTCTCATTCAAAGGCTTCCTCAGGCTATATGTCAGGTTATGGCAGTATGCTTGATGACCCAACCTTTGAAGATGAGGTTGATAACGAGATTTTTGAAAATGGTTACGTTGCAGCTTCTGCCATCAAGGTTGTAACCATGAGAAGAATTAAAGCTGCAGAGAATGATGGACATAAGGAAAAGATTAGGGATATGCGGGATTTCGCCTCAATCCTGATTACAAGACTGGTCCATCTGGCTCCTAAGGAGACAGAACTGTCATCTCCAGTGGTCTTAGTCGTTCAGAGTATGCCTGCGGCTTTGGTTGCCGAGATGACAAAGGATAAGATTGCGGGATTTATCTGTATTGACAGCTCAACTTCTTCTCATACCGCAATTCTGGCAAGGGATCTTGGTATCCCTGCTGTTATCGGCGTTAACATTGATATTAACGATGTTGATGGCAGAACCATAATTGTAGATGGACAGAATGCAGAGGTGCTTATTGATCCTTCATCAAGCCTTATTGATGAGTACATGCAGCTTATAGCTGCATCTAAAAAGCAGAATGACCTCTTTAATGAGGGAAAGTATGAGAAGGCTGTTACTCAGGACAACAAGGAAATCTGTATTCAGCTTAATGCAGGTCTGAATCATGATGATGACGATCTGCCTGAGCAGACTGACGGAATCGGTTTATACCGAACCGAGATCTCCTTTATGCTGTGTGATTCTCTGCCATCAGAAGATCAGCAGGTGGGCTGGTACAGAAAGCTACTGTCACAGTTCAAAGGTCTTCCTGTATGTATGAGAACACTGGATGTTGGTGGAGATAAGTCACTATCCTATCTTCCAATTGAGGAGAATAATCCTGCATTAGGATGGAGAGGAGTTCGAGTCTGCATTGATCAGCCAAACATTCTGAAAACTCAGCTTCGTGCAATGCTTATTGCTAACAAGGATTTCGGAAACCTGGAGATTATGATTCCTATGGTATCCAGACTTGAGGAAGTTGTAATCGTTAAGAGAATTCTGAATGAGGCTTTTTATGAAATCGAGGAAGAGACTGGTTCTAAGATTCCACGCCCAAGATTTGGTGTGATGATCGAGGTTCCTTGTGTGGCCTTTATGCTCGATGAGCTGGCCAGTGAGTGTGATTTCTTCTCAATCGGTTCAAACGATCTGATTTCATATTTGTTTGCTGCTGACAGAGCAAATCCAAAAGTATCAAAGTTGTTTGATGCTTTTAATCCTGCTGCGGTCAGATACTTCAAGTATCTAATCGACAGAGCAAATTCTCTGCAGAGACCTATTGCTGTCTGCGGTGAAATCGCAGGATCCCCAATCGGCTGTATGCTGCTGATGTCATTGGGTTATACCAGACTTTCAATGAACTACTCTCAGATTTCTATGGTTAAATATATCGTTAAGAATATTAACCTTCAGGATCTTCAGGCTGTAGGTAAGCAGGCAATGTCATTAAACTCAAGTGTCAAAATCAAGCAACTTTATATTGAATATGCAAAGTCAAAGGGACTTTATTCAGTCATTGACACTTTATCATTAGGTAAGAATCGTTAATTTTTAGGAGCAACAGGTGCAGGTATATCTTGATTTATTAAAGAAAATCATGGAAGAGGGAACTGACCGTGAAGACAGAACCGGTACGGGTACCAGATCAATATTCGGTACCCAGATGCGTTTTGATCTTTCAAAGGGCTTTCCTCTGGTAACTACCAAAAAGTGTCACTTAAAATCAATTATCCACGAGCTTTTATGGTTCATTTCCGGCTCAACCAACATCAAGTATCTGCAGGAGAACGGTGTTCGTATCTGGAATGAATGGGCTGATGAGAACGGTGATTTAGGTCCTGTTTACGGCAAGCAGTGGCGTGATTTTGAAACTCCAGACGGACGTCATATCGATCAGCTTTCCAATGCTATTGATATGATAAAGCACAATCCAGAGTCCAGACGTATTATTGTATGCGCATGGAATCCTTCAGATGTAGACAGAATGGCTCTGCCTCCTTGTCACACTCTGTATCAGTTCTATGTCGCAAACGGAAAGTTAAGCTGCCAGCTGTATCAGCGTTCTGCTGATATGTTCCTTGGTGTCCCTTTCAATATTGCAAGCTACTCACTTCTAACTATGATGATTGCCAAGGAATGCAATCTTGAGTATGGCGATTTTGTTTGGTCTGGTGGTGATACCCACATCTACAAGAATCATTTTGAGCAGGTTCAGCTTCAGCTGACACGTGAGCCTAGACCTCTTCCTCAGATGAATATTCTGCGCAAGGCTCCATCTATTTTTGATTACAAGTATGAAGATTTTGAGCTGGTAGGGTATGATCCACATCCTGCTATTAAGGGAGTTGTATCTGTCTGATGATTGAAGTTACAGGAAAAGTTAAGTGGCAGTCAAGACGCGGTATGCGCGAGCTCGATCTGATGCTTCTGCCATTTGTTGAGAACGATCTGCAGAACTGTGACGAAAAGTTCCTTGCAGATTATGTCGATCTGCTGGAAGCAACTGATCTTCAGCTTGTCAGATGGTTCAACGGTACAGAAATGGCTGATACACAGTCACGCAGGGATGTGATTGCTTATATTAAAAAATGCCATGCCACACGCATGGGTAAAGAGGGCGTTTAATGCTATTTTCCGAATTAGGTCTACCAGATTTTTTAGTTGAGAACATTAAGAAATTAGGTTGGGAAACACCAACCCCTGTCCAGACACTGGTTCTGCCAAAGGCTCTGGAAGGTTTTGATATTTTGGGCGGAGCACCTACCGGTACCGGTAAGTCTGCTGCTTTTTTACTGCCAATCATTGCCAGACTGTCTCTTGAGAAGAAGAGCGGTATCCGAGCAATTATTCTGGAGCCTACCAGAGAACTTGCAATGCAGGTTGAAAGTGTCTGCTCTGAGCTTATCGGAGGATTTAATGATCTGTCAGCCGGTACTATTATCGGTGGCGGTTCAAGAGAGGTTCAGCGAGAAAATCCAAGCTCAATTATTGCTGCAACTCCAGGTCGACTGATTGAGTATATTGAAAAGGGATGGATTGATACTTCTTCTGTTGAAATGTACGTGATTGATGAAGCTGACAGAATGCTGGACATGGGCTTTAGGGATGATGTAGCTAAAATAACCCGAGAGCTTTACAACCGCTATCAGACTCTGCTGTTCTCTGCAACTCTTGAAGGTGCAGGAATCGAAGAGTTTGCCTCATCTGTTTTAAACGATCCTATAGAAGTACGTCTGGGGGCCGGCGGTGAAGAAGATGAGGTTCTTCCTGAATTTTTGCAGTCCCGCGCATATTATGCAGCAGGAGATCCTCAGAAAATTAGAATTCTTCACCATCTATTGACTACTATTAAAGGTAAGTCAATCGTTTTTGTTAAGACCAAGGAACGTTTACAGCGACTTGATGCAAGTCTGCGCCGTTTGGGCTTCAAGTGCGCCTCTATTCAGGGAGATCTTTCCATGAATGAGAGAAAGGCTGCACTTAAGAATTTCTCCGTTGGAGACAAGGATATTCTGATTGCAACTGACGTTGCTGCAAGAGGTCTTGATCTGCCTGATGTAACTCATGTGTATAACTTTGATATGCCGGCCAATGCCGCTATCTATGTCCACAGAGCAGGCAGAACTGCCAGAGCAGGAGAGAAGGGCGTAGTAACCACTCTGGTTATGGCTAATGAAATCTCCTTCCTGGAGAAGCTTGAACGCTACACAGGAAAGGACATCGAAAAGCGGGCTATTAAGAATGTCTGTGCTGAGTTCCCTACAGAAAAGACTATGGGACATCATCAGTCAGAGAAGAAACGTTCCCGTGCTTCAGTAGGCGGTAATGGAGGCTTTGACAAGAAAAAGAAAGAAGAAGACAAGAAGCCTCACAAGAAAAATAGACTGCGCGACAAGAAGAATAAGGGCAAACCTGACTTTGCAGCAAAGCGTGCAAAGAAGGCCGCCAGAGCACGCAGTGAATAAAATAACCTACCTTCAGATATAAGGATTTATTATGGCAGTTACCGTAATCAGAAATGCTCAGTTGCATTTGACCTCCGAAGAGTTTGTGGATGTTGATACCGTTGCAATTATGGATCATAGAATTGTTCCTATGAGTCCAGCTCTTCTTGAAGACGGTACAGCTGAAGAAATTGATGTTAAGGGCTGTCATGTCTGTCCTGGCTTTATTGACCTTCTGGTAAACGGATGCGCCGGTGTATCTTTTGCCCAGAACCCATCCATTGATACATTGGAATCAATGCGTCGCTGGCAGACCTCTCACGGAACTACAACCTTTGTTCCTACCATGATTTCCGGACCAAGAGAGAACCTTTCAAAAGCTATCGCTGCGGTTGCTGAGTTTAAAGAAAAGCATCCTACAGTATGTCCTGGTCTGCACATGGAAGGTCCTTTTATTTCAAGTTCTCATCCAGGATTTCAGCCTTCTGGCTACATACGTCCATATGCTCCTGCAGATTTTGATTTCTTTCTTGAGAACAGAGATGCTATTGCCTATGTGACAATTGCTCCAGAGGTTGTAAGACCTAAAGGCATTGTTGAACTGTTATCCAATCGTATAAAACTCTCTATAGGTCACAGTTCCGCAACCTACTATGAGGCTATGCAGGCGTTCAAGGCTGGTATTACTAACGTTACCCATCTGTTTAACGGAATGAAGGCTCCTGTCGGACGAGAGCCTGGTCTGGTTGGTGCAACTCTTCAGAGTGAAAAAGTTTTTGCTTCTGTTATTGCAGACGGAAAACATGTACATCCTGCACTTGTAAATCTTGCTCATAAGGTTTTGGGTGATAGATTCTACATTGTTTCTGATGCTCAGTCTGTAGCTGGAATGTCCAAAGCTCCAGCAAGCTTTGTCCTAGGTGGAACCGAAATCTTTGTTGATCACAAGCGTGGTCTTATTGATGCAAAAGGCTCTTTTGCCGGTACCACTATCTCTATGTTTGATGGTGTTAAGTTCCTGGTTCAAAGCTGTGGTTTCTCTCTGGATGATGCTCTCTATGCCGCAAGTACTGCTCCTGCCAGAGCTTTAGGTCTTAATGAATACGGTCGTATCGAAGGCGGTTTCATTGCCGATATGGTTGTATTTGATGATGAGTTTAAGATTCAGTATGTGGTGCAGAACGGATACGTAAAGAATAGTTTAGAGTTGATTTAAGATTATGGCTTCAAATATTTTAGACAGAATTGCAAATGAAACAGAACTGACAAAATCAGAACGTAAATTAGCATCAATTATTCTGAAGAATCCTGCTTCTGTCATTAACGAGAATATTGCTCAGCTGGCCAAAAGAGCAGGAGTTTCAGAACCTTCTGTATTCAGATTCTGTAAGCGTTTCGGCGCAGAAGGCTTTCCTGCATTCAAGCTTGTGTTAAGTTCTCTAGTTTCATCTCAGAATCTTAAAAAAATTGAGAGTGTTAAGCAGGGAGATACTGTAGGAGACATCGCCTCAAAGGTAATTGACGGTGCCAAGGTGAGTGTATCTGCAACCGAAAGAAACGTTGATGAGTCAATGCTTGCCCGTGTTATTGATGTGGTAAGTCAGTCTCATCGCATTGTGGTTTTATCTCAGGGCTTATCCTCATTTATAGCCGTTGATTTTGTCACCAGAATGCTAAATCTTGGTTTTGCATGTGAATCCTACACTGACAGAAATTCAATGCTGCTGGCTCTATCAACCCTGCGTCTTGGTGATGTGGTTATATCCTTCTCATCTACAGGCTGCAACAAGGATATCCTTGATATGGTTGAAATTATCAAGGCCAACAGTGCCTGTCTGATTGGTGTTTGTCCTGACGAATCCAAACTCTCTGAAAAGGTTGATCTCATCTTAAAGTCTTCCGACAGTATTGATATTGCCAATGATTCTGTTTTCAGCAACCGCTTATCATTGCTGCTTTTATCTCAGATGATTATTGGTGGAGTGATGCTTCGTCGCGGTATTGCAATCTCTGATCTCAAAGACAAGGTTGTTCATGCCAGAAAGAAGGCCTATGCCTACGAGATAGCCCCTGAGGATGATGTACCTCCTGCAAAGGAAGAGGTTGATGACGGTTCTATCAAACCTGGTGCACCTATTACAACCTTAGACTGGAGATACTGATAAAAAGTCTTTATTGGAGAATGTTTTTTTGAAGTAATCAGAACCATTCGCTGATAATTTTACAGGTCAATAGCAACTGTTAGAGCCATGAGCTGTGACTCTAACAGGCTAGATTACTCTCCTGCAGATACCGCATTTCTTTAATCTTCCTTTTTAAAATAATTCTTTGTATAACATATGGTTAATCATATGCTTTAGTTATTTTTCTCTAATTCATCGATATAAAATCAAAAGCTTTTATACGTTATTTTGCGTATGTGAATAGTGTGTTCTGCTGATTCATAAGCTACTCCGAAAATCTAATAATAGAACCCAGAGAAGGTTGAAACAACTTTCCAAGTTTAACCATCAGTATTAGTAAGAGGTGATTATTATGGGTAGTACAGGTTCAGTAAGTTCATGGGAAGAATCTCTATTAGTTGCAGCAATTCAGTATCCAGTACCTGTTGTAACAGGTCCTGCTGATATCAAGGTAAATGTTGAGAAAATCTGCAAGGCAGTCGCTAATACCAAAGCAGGTTATCCTGGTTTAGATCTGATTGTATTTCCAGAGTATTCAACTCAGGGCCTGAATACTTCAATCTGGTCCTACGATGAAATGCTATTAACCTTAGACAGTCCAGAAGTTGGCTGTTTCAAAGAAGCATGTAAGAAGAGCCAGGTCTGGGGGGTATTCAGTATTATGGAGAAAAATCCTGAAGGTGGCGCTCCATATAATACAGCTATCATTATCAATGATAAGGGGGAAATTGCTCTGCATTACCGTAAGTTACAGCCATGGGTTCCAGTAGAACCATGGGCTCCTGGTAATCTTGGTATGCCTGTATGTGATGGCCCTAAGGGTGCTAAATTAGCAGTTTGTATCTGTCACGACGGTATGTTCCCTGAGCTAGCTAGAGAGGCTGCATATAAAGGATGTAACGTATATATCAGAATTTCCGGTTACTCAACACAGGTTAACGATCAGTGGATTATCACTAACAGAACCAATGCATGGCAGAACCTGATGTATACAGTTGCCGTAAACCTGGCAGGTTACGATAACGTCTTCTATTACTTCGGTGAAGGTACAATCTGTAACTATGACGGTAACGTAATTCAGCAGGGTCAGAGAAATCCTTGGGAAATTGTTACCGCAGAACTCTTCCCTCGTATGGCTGATAAGGCTCGTGAGAACTGGGCTCTTGAGAACAATATCTTCAACCTTGGCTGCCGTGCTTATGTTGGCAAACCAGGTGGCGAGAAGGCAAACTACCTGACCTGGGTTAAGGACCTGGCTGAAGGCAAATACAAGCTGCCATGGGATGAGAAGATTAAGATCCGTGATGGCTGGAAGTACTATCCAAACGGTGGTCAGTACGGTCCTATGCCAGACAGCTTAAAAGTTAAATAGTCATTACATTCACTTTAGCAGAGAGCTTAAAATGCTCTCTGTTTTTTTTTAAGAATGACTATGAATTTGAGAGCAGAGAATTTAACGCCATATTAGCCGCAGTTGTTCTGTTCTCAACCATCATTTTCTGTTCTCAACCATCATTTTCGAGAATATGGCCTCAAGATGTTTGTTTACTGTTCTTGGGCTGATATCAAGAATTATCGCCATATCCTTATTTGATTTTCCCTGGCATACCCAGTATAGAATTTCAGCTTCTCGTTGTGTCAGAGAGAACTTTTGTTTTAGGATTTCAACCTTATTGACATTCTGATCCCGCTTAACAGCAAATATAAATCCTTCATCATTTATCTGGGACAGGGTAATAGTGATACGCTCAGCAGACTGTGAATTACTGTCAATGGTTATATATTTTCCGATTTCTGCCTTCTGGATCATCGGATTTAGCACAGACTGTATCTTTGATGAGAAGGTCATCTTGTCAAAGCCGCACTGTTCAAGCAGATGCATTGCATCCGGGGTATACCATTTAATGACGCATGATTTATCTACAAGAAAGGATGACAGCCCATTTGAATCTAGTAGAAATTTGGTGGAGAGCATCACTTTTGATTTATCAATATGCAGATTGATTCTCTTTACCAACTCGACGATCCTGATCGGCTTTTGAATATAATCCACGGCTCCGCACTCAAAGCTCTGGCTTACATTGCTGTCCGAGTCCAGGCCTGTCATAAAGATAACAGGAATCTCTGTAAGACGGGGATTATCTTTGATACGTTTACAGGTTTCAAAGCCATCCATTGACGGCATTACAGCATCAAGAAGAATCAGATCAGGGGTTATTCTGCTGAGAATAGATAATGCCTGAGTTCCGCTTAAAGCTACCAGAACAGAAAAACCTTCCGTATCTAAAGCTTCGTTAAGCATACAAACGGAATCTGGATCATCATCAACTATCAGAATTAGTTTCTGCATTAAATTGTTCATAATAGTGTTCTGTAATCCTCGTCTGCATATTATGTCTTTTGAGGATACATTCTCCTTTCCAAACTGTTAGCTCGTATCCTTCAATACGTGTTAAATATTCTTATATAAATGTCATGTAGTTTGTAGCTAAGGCGAAGCTGCTGAGCTTGTGAATAGTTCAGCTGTTATGTAAAGCATTTCTTATGTATTCAAAATCAAATCGTTCCGCTTTGTTCTTGTATTTCTTGAATGCCTCCTCGTTTATCAAACCAAGACTATACTGGGTATCAAGATTGTTGAGAACTCCTTTAATAAAACCTGTTTCGAGGTAGGCTTTAAGTTGTTCCTTAAGCTTTTGAGCATCAGCTTCCTGTTCTGTCTTATCTGCTGTTTTATCTTGCTCATTGCAATTGCATCCATTATCTGTGGGTCCTTTATCAGTTACTCTTCTGATAGACTCTGATAAAGAAGAGTCAGAAAGGTGATCCTGACAGATATAATCGATCGGCAGAAAGTGAACAATAGCATCCAGAAGCTGTTCTTTTCTAAAAGGTTTAACGATGTGAAAATCATAGACACGTCTGTCGTGACTGTCATTTACTCTAAGCTCAGAAGCATTTGCTGAGACCATTATAATCGGTGCACTGATCCCTCGTTTGCGAAGATTTTTAGCTAGATAGAGTCCGTTATGTCCTGGCATGGAATAATCAACAAAGAATAGATCAAAATTCTCTTTTCCAATAAGTTTCATTGCCGAATCAAATCCATTGGCCTCTCCAATTTCAAAGCCAAGTGGGGAGAGCAGTGTTCTGATGATGACACGATGATCCTCATTGTCATCCACTGTCAGAATCCTGATTTTCTTTTTGTCTTCTGTCTTATAGCCAATTACTCTGCTGTAATTCTTCATTTCCTCCTTATCAGGATTTTCCCTTGGAAGATAAATCTTCAGCCTGAATTCACTTCCTTCACCTACCGTGCTTTCTACTGTAAGCTCACCCCCCATAACTACGGAAAGCAGGTTGGTAATAGTAAGACCTATACCTGAACCGGAATTGCATTTTTTTGCGGAATCGGTCCTTGTAAAAGGCTCAAAGATTCTTTTCAGATCTTTTTTGGCAATACCAATTCCTGTATCTTTTACCACAAACAGGGCGACATCACTTCTGTAGCTAACCTCGAAGGTTACCTTTCCCTTAGGCGTATACTTCACAGCATTTGATAAGAGATTTGTCAGTATCTGTCTTAGTCGGTTTTCATCTGTTTTGACGAATGCTGGCAGATGGGAATGCTCGATATACTCAAAAATCAGATTCTTGTTTTGGGCTTTGGTTCTAAAATACATGATCAGATCTTTGAGCAGAGGTTCAACTCTTATCTTTCTCATGTTGAGGTCAAGTTTGCCGATTTCTATTTTTGAAATATCCAGAAGACCTTCAATCAAAGAACATAGATATTCCGCATTTCTTGAGATAATATTCAGTCCCTTTGCAGAAGAATCATTTGAGGTGTTCTTATTTGATGATAGTATCTGACAGTAACCTAATATACTGTTCAACGGAGTTCTCAGTTCATGACTGATTCCTGACAGATAACGGCTTTTAGCCATATTTGCCGCATCCGCATTCCTTTTGGATTCTACAAGCTGGTGCTGAACCTTTATTCTTTCCTCAATCTCATTTTCCAGAGCCTTGTGATTTTTTTCAGTCTGCTCCTGAGCCAGATTTCTGCTGTCTGATACCAGTACAAACAGCATTGTAAAAATACCGGTTACAATTTCAATCAGGATAAAGCACTTCAGAAAAACTGTGTTTCCAAAGAGTCTGCCTAGTGAACTTGATTCAAATGAACTGAAGCCAATATACAGTATCGAGAGGTTTATAAGGGAGAATACTGTCATAAAGCCTAACAGTCTGAAGATAAAGAAAACCAGAGGATATTGTTTCAGAAAAGGAAAGATAGCACATATCTGATTGGTTATAAGAGCTTCTTTACGGCATTTTCCATTACATCCTGATTCCAGAGTACAGCACAGAGAGCAGATCTGTTTTTTATAGTAAGGGCAGTAGCAGAGATCCTCATGATTAAAACTGTTGCCGCAGATATTGCAGATCCTGTCGTTTTTATTTTCATTATGCAGTGTCTGGTTATGTGTTTTCTCATTCGAAGTTTCTTTGTTCAGATAATATCTGCCACCGGTTGCATAAGCTATTACAGGAGTAAGAACATAGGCTACCACCAGTGCGATTACTGCAGAGTATGCTTCACAGTAGCTTCCGAATAATCCTGTGTAGGCGGCAGTTCCTATAAGTACCCCTATGAACATTGAAATAAAGCCCACAGGATTAATGTCATATAGTTTTGATCTCCTAAACTCGATTTCTTTAGGGCTTAGACCGATTCTTTTATTTATGGATAAATCTGCTGATAGGGAGGCACACCAGGAGATTGCAAGAATCGAGTAAAGATTCAGTACCGTAGTTGCGATCTCATAGACACCGCATATCAAAAGCAGCCATGAGATAAATACATTGAAGAATACCCAGACTATACGACCCGGGTGGGTATGAGTCATTCGGGCAAAGAAATTTGACCAGGCAATAGATCCGGCGTAACCGTTGGTTACATTGATTTTTATCTGAGAAACAGCAACAAAGAAAATTGTAAGAAACATTACAAGTGCATGGTTGTCATAGAGTTTGCTGAAGGCTGACATATACATATATGTCGGATCTGTGGCCACCATGTAGTCCGCACTTTTGGCGATAAGCATTACTGCCAGTAAGGCTCCTATAAGAATTTTAAGACCACCCAGTACAATCCATAATGGACCTGAGATCATTGTTCCGAAAATAATAGCCTTCCTTTTGGACTTTACATATTCGGGCATGAATCTGATGTAATCGACCTGTTCTCCTATCTGTGAGATAAGGGCTAAAACAATACATATTGAGTACCCTAAATAAAGAGCATTAAAACTGTCTTGCTCGAAAACGGAGCTAAAGCCCTGAGAACATTCGCCGGACATTCTGATAAGACCGTAAACTGCCAGTATCTGAAGTACAGCCCATACAGGTTCTGTATATTTCTGAAGCCTGCTGATAAAGCTGAAGCCATGCATTACCAGAGGAATGATAACCAGTGAACATAACAGATAGCCTAAGGAGAGATTCATTCCCAGAGTGATATTGAGCATCTTTGCCAGAATTGCAGATTCCAGTGCCATAAATATGAAGGTGAAGGTGGCATAGATCAGTGATGTTATTGAAGATCCTATATATCCGAAACCTGCACCTCTTGTCAGTAGATCAATATCAATATGATGAATCGAAGCGTATTTTGCAATTGGATGTGAAAGGACAAAAATTAGAGGAACAGTAATTAAAAGCGCTAAAATCAGGTGATTTAAGCCGTAGAAAATAGCAATGTTTGCACCAATTACCTCAAGAGCCAGAAAGCTTATTGAGCCAATGGAGGTCATAACCACTGAGGATACATCAAGTTTTCTCACGGATCTAGCTGTATAGCGAAGACTGTAATCCTCAAGAGTCTGGTTTGCAACATATTTGTTATATGATCTTCGTGAATTCAGGACTAATTTACTAATTCTTATTTACCTCATCAATTTTTTGTATTCTAGCATCACAGTTTTTGATTCATTTTCTCTGCACTAAATCTGCATTAAATGCATAAAAATGGGAGCCTTGTGCCTCCGTATTGTGCACAATCCAAGTGAAATTGCGGATACGTAATTTAACGTATGTCAATAGTGCATTTGTCGCCTTTCTGTGACCTTGGTCATTATTTAATAATTACCACAGGTAGATTGACTACCGCTAAATGGAGAAGAGATATGAAGAAATCAAATACTGTTAAGAAAATGTGTCAGGCCATTGGTATGGCAGCATTACTGAGCATGAATATAACTTCTGCATACGCAGATGATGCAAACACTACTGGTCTGGCTGTTACAGCAGATACTGTCAAAGTTGGTATTCTGCACTCCATCACCGGTACCATGGCTTTAAGTGAGGCCGGTTCAGTTGAGGCTGAGAAGCTTGCGATTGAACAGATAAATGCAAGCGGTGGTGTGCTTGGCAGAAAGATTGAGTTCGTTCAGGAAGATGGCGCAAGTGACTGGCCTACTTATGCTGAAAAGGCACAGAAACTGATTGTAAACGACAAGGTTGCCGCAGTGTTCGGCTGCTGGACTTCAGCATCTCGTAAAGCTGTACTTCCTATCTTTGAACAGTACAACAACATGCTGTTCTATCCAACCTTCTACGAAGGACTGGAGCAGTCAGACAATATTATCTATACCGGACAGGAAGCAACTCAGCAGATTCTTGCTGGTCTTGACTGGGTAATGAAGAACAAGGGAGCTAAGACCTTCTATCTTATCGGTTCTGATTATATCTGGCCTCGTACTTCCTTCAAGATTGCCAGAAAGCATATTGAAAAGAACGGCGGTACTGTAGTTGGAGAGGAATACTATCCATTAGGACATACTCAGTTCAACTCTGTGATCAACAAGTTCAAGCTCAAGAAGCCTGATGCGATCTTCTCAATTGTAGTTGGCGGTTCTAACGTGTCCTTCTACAAACAGCTTAAGGCTGCAGGTATTGACTTAACTGCCGAGAAGCCATTACTGATGTCAACCTCTGTTACCGAGGATGAGGTTTTAGGTATCGGTGGTGAAAACTATGAAGGCGCTTACTCAATTACCAAGTACTTCCAGTCAATGGATAACGAGAGCAATAAGAAGTTTGTTGCTGAGTTCAAGAAGATGTGGGGTGACAAGAGTGTTATCGGTGATGTTACCGAATCCGCTTACCTTGGCCCATGGTTATGGAAGTTCGCTGTTGAAAAGGCAGGTTCATTCGACATTGATAAGCTGAAAAAGAGTCTACCTGGCGTTGAGTTCGCAGACGCACCTAACGGTCCAGTTAAAATTCACGATAACCACCATCTGTGGATGAAGACTGTGGTAGGTCAAGGCCAGAAGGATGGTATGTTCAAGGTTGTCTATCAGTCTGACATGATTGAGCCAAATCCTTTCCCAGCTGGATATCAATAATAAAACTCACTGAGGGCTTAGGCCCTCAGTATTAAAAGCCTATATACAGAGAGGTGTTTATTATGTTTTCGGATTACAGTTTCAGTGAATTAGCCTCGATTTTCGCTATGCAGGGCTTTGCCGGTCTGAGTCTATTTTCGGTTTTTCTACTGATGGCTTTGGGACTAGCTATTATTTTCGGTCAGATGGGCGTTATCAACATGGCTCATGGCGAATTTATGATTCTAGGCGCATATATTACCTATCTGACCTCCCATGTTTTTGAAACAATGTTTCCTGGTTTATATGGAATCTACTTTTTTATTGCACTGTTCTTTTCATTTATTGTAACTGCGGCCGCAGGTGCATTTTTTGAATGGCTGCTTATAAGACACCTCTATTCAAGACCTCTTGATACTCTGCTTGCAACCTGGGGCTTGAGCCTGATTTTACAGCAGCTTTACCGTTCAGTATTCGGTGCCCGTGAGGTAGGTGTAACACTTCCTGACTGGCTGATGGGGTCACTGACATTGGGTGATTCTATAGAAATTCCGATCAATGGCCTGTTTGTTCTTGGTTTGACCGTAATCGTAACTCTGGCTGTTTACTTTATCATGTACCGCTCCCGTCTTGGCTGCCAGCTGCGTGCTGTTGTTCTAAACCGAAAGATGGCAGGAGCTGTAGGTATTAACACTGCTTTTATTGACAGAATCACCTTCTCAATAGGATGTGGTATTGCAGGTGTTGCAGGCTGTGCCTTTACCATGATTGGTTCAACTGGTCCAACTGCAGGTCAGCTCTATATTGTAGATACCTTCCTGGTAGTTGTTTTCGGTGGTGCTGGAACCCTGATTGGTACAGTTGCTTCTGCTTTCGGTATTGCTCAGGCTCAGAGTGTTATGGAGTTCTTCATGAGCGGTTCCATGGCAAAGGTTTTAACCCTGCTGTTTGTTGTAGGAATCCTTATGATAAGACCTCAGGGACTGTTTAGTGTAAAGGTAAGAAGATAAAAGGAGAATTATTATGAGAAGTCATTTACTATCAGCTCAAAGTAGTAAGAGTACCCTCTTGAATCTTCTGGTACTGACTGTATTGCTACTTATTGTTATGCCTGCAAGTCTTGATGTGTTCAGACTGAATCTGGTAGGTAAGTATTTAAGCTATGCCTTTGTGGCAATTGGTTTGGTTATGTGCTGGGGCTACTGTGGCATCCTAAGTCTTGGTCAGGGTATATTCTTCGGTCTAGGCGGGTACTGCATGGCCATGTTCCTAAAACTTGAAGCATCAAGCCCTGAGGCTACAGCAATTCAGACCACTCCTGGTATTCCTGATTTTATGGACTGGAACCAGATTACTGAGTTGCCTTTATTCTGGGAGCCATTTAAGAGCTTTCCTCTGACCATGATCCTAATGATTGCAGTTCCAACCCTGTTTGCTTATCTGCTGGGGGTGGCTCTGTTCAAAAGAAGAGTTGGGGGTGTTTATTTCTCAATTATCACTCAGGCCATTGCTTCAATCCTAACCATTCTGATTATCGGTCAGCAGGGCTATACCGGTGGTGTGAACGGTATTACTGATTTGAGAACCTGTCTTGGATTTGACATCAGAACTGACCATGCTAAGGCTATTCTCTACAACCTATGTGCAATAACACTGATTGTAACAGTTTATATAACCTGTCTTCTGGCAAAAAGTAAGCTTGGTAGACTTCTGGTTGCAATTCGAGATGAGGAGGAGCGCGTTAGATTCTCTGGATATGATGTAGCTAACTTTAAGATTTTTATCTTCTGTTTTTCTGCTGCACTTTCTGCCATTGGCGGAGCTCTGTTCACACTGCAGGTTGGTTTTATGTCTCCTAGCTTTGTGGGTATTGTAGCTTCTATTGAGCTGGTTATCTTTTGTGCTGTAGGAGGAAGACTTTCAATCTTCGGTGCAATTTATGGAACTCTTCTGGTCAGCTCTGCTAAAACAGCTGTCTCCGAGAATTTCCCTGAATTATGGCTTTTTGCAATGGGCGCATTGTTTATCGGTGTAGTTCTGTTCTTCCCAAATGGACTGTCAGGAATCTATAACGATTACATTGTCCCTTTCTTTAAGCTTATTGATTCAAAGATTGAAAGCTCCATTGAAAGACTGAGAGCAGAGCATAACCGAGTTATCGAAGAACTTAGAAATTCATCAATGACGGACTCATTCATGTCCGTAAGCAGACAGTTTTTAAGTGAAGATTCATTAAGAAAGTTAGCTGTTTTAAATGCAGCAAAGGAGAAGTCTCATGAGTAAGAAAGATATCGTCCTTTCAGTAGAGGATCTGACCGTTTCATTTGATGGTTTCAAAGCTGTTGATGATCTTTCTTTCTATGTGGATGAAGGCGAAATCCGAGTAATCATCGGACCAAATGGAGCTGGCAAAACAACCGTGTTGGACCTAATCTGCGGAAAGACCAAGGCAACATCCGGTTCAATTAAATTCCATGATCTTGAACTTACAAAGCTCAAGGAGCATGAGATTGTTGAAGCCGGTGTAGGAAGAAAGTTTCAGAATCCTTCAATCTATGAAGCTCTTAGTGTTTTTGAGAATCTTGAGCTTTCCTATCCAAAGGGAAAAAGAGTCTTTGGAGCTTTGTTCTTCAAGCGTACTGATGAGGTTATAAACAAGGTAAAAGAGATTGCAAGGATGATTTACCTTGATGACAAGCTTGATGTAAAGGCAAGCCTTCTAAGCCATGGTCAGAAACAGTGGCTGGAGATTGGAATGCTGCTGATTCAGAATCCAAAGCTTCTGATGCTGGATGAACCTGTTGCCGGAATGTCGGTAGCAGAAAGAGAGAAAACAGCAGAACTGTTAAAAAACATTACCAAGAACAGAAGTGTAATTGTGATTGAGCATGACATGAAGTTCGTCGAGCATATTGCAGATAGGGTCACAGTTCTTCATCAGGGAAAATTTCTGGCAGAGGGTAGCATGCAGTCTATTCAGAAAAACCAGAAGGTTATTGATGTTTATCTTGGTCAGTAAAAAAGGAGCCTATTATGCTTGAGTTAAAAGATTATAAGGTTTCATATGGAGACAGCTGTGTAATCAGAAACCTTAACTTAAAGATAAAAAAAGGTGAAATCGTGGCACTGCTTGGTCGTAACGGAATGGGTAAGACCACTTTAATGAAGTCAATAATCGGAATGATTCCAGCACAGAAGGGAGAATGTATTCTGGACGGACAGGATCTTATTCATACCAAAAGCTACAAGAGAGTAGCCTCTGGAATTGGATTTGTACCTCAGGGCAGAATGATTTTCTCCAGCATGAGTGTGAAGGAGAATATTGAAACCGGTCTTACCGTGACAAAATCAAAGCATATCCCTGAAGATCTGTTTGAGACTTTTCCGATTTTAAAGGAGTTCGAACACAGAAAAGGCGGTAATCTTTCAGGCGGTCAGCAACAGCAGCTGGCAATTGCCAGAGCTCTTGCAAGCAATCCTAAACTGCTTGTTCTTGATGAACCAACAGAAGGTATTCAGCCATCTATTATCAAGGAGATGGCAAGGACCTTAAGAAAGATACGAGATCAGAGAGGATTGACAATTTTTGTTTCAGAGCAGGTTTTAAGTTTTGCTTTGGATGTTGCCGACAGAATTGTTGTAATGGAACATGGCTCTATTGTATATGATTCTCCTCGAGACTCTACAGATGAGAATGTTGTATCTTCATTTTTATCTGTATAAATAAGCATACCTAGGGTGTTAAGCATTTTTAACACCCCTAATGTTATTCATACTGACGATCTTCCCAATTAAAGTCGGAAGATCTTTCAGTAACCGTAAATCTCTCTTGCTAGGAGAGGTTCTACAACAGTTTGACTCAATGAAGTCAAACAGTTTTTTTTAAATCTGTGATCGAGTATTCCTTGATGCAACTGAGAACTTCAGTATTGCTTCAGCAAATACAAAGGATGTGCAGTTAAGCTTGAGAATTGATAAACAGGCAATTCCTCTTTTTAAGCTTAGCCATAATCCCAAAGTAATTCTTGCACATTGAAGAGAGCATGCTGATGTTGATGAAAGATAAAATCACGCTAAGTATCTCTGAATTTATTGACTGCAGTGAGTTTCCACTCTTCAGGCAT
>ONFP01000160.1 GCA_900317105.1 uncultured Succinatimonas sp.
AGCTTTTCTCCTATACCTTCGGCAAAGCAGGTTGTCCCTTTTATAAAGATCGGAACATCAGCACCAAGTCCTGTTCCCATTTCTATAAGCTCTTTTTCAGAAAAATTCAGTTTCCAAAGCTTATTTAGCACAAGCAGTGTTGTGGCAGCGTTGGCTGAGCCTCCTCCGAGACCGCCTCCCTGAGGAAGAATTTTGTCTATGGAAATAGTGACACCAAGGGAACAGCCGGTTTTATCCTGTAACAGCTTTGCCGCTCTGTAAATCAGATTCTTTTTAACATCAAACCCAAAGTCTGTGGTTAATTCAATTTTCCCATCATCAGTGGTTTCAAAATGCATCATGTCACCATAATCCAAAACCACAAACAGTGTCTGGAGATTATGATATCCATCCTCTCTTTTACCTGTAATGTATAAAAAAAGATTAAGCTTACAAGGACTTAGAAAGTTATGTTTCATTTTTTTATTAATTTAGAGTGGTAACGCTGTTAACTTTTATTAACACTTTATTATTTGGGGCGATTATCTCAATGTCTGAAGGTAGCACAACCCCGCCTTTAAATGTTTTGTACTGCTTGTATGCAACCTCATACCCTTCTGAAAGGGTGGCTTTGTTCACATATCCGTGAGTATCGTATGAGCATTTGCCATCTGGAATTCCGAACATGATATCAGGAAGTTTTTCAACTGGAATATCAAGATTGAACTGTTCTTTTAGTAGAGCTCTTGCATTATCTCCGTTAAAATTTCTTCCCTGTACATCAAGGTAAGTTGTGCCGTTTGCCAGTACATCAAGTTTTGCATAGCGCATCCCCATAGGGCCTAAAAATTCTAACGAGAAAGCCTTATTTTTATAATGATAAACACTGTTTACCGCTAGTCTGCTTTTATTTTTTGTTGAGAAAAGGGCAATTTTGTTATTTTCTTTTAATTCATTGATCTTTAAAATTTTTTCGATTCGCTGTTCAGGTGTCAGTTTTGAAAAATCTGTTTCTTCAATTCCTGAAGAACAGGCATTGAGCAGGAATGCTGATGCACAGATAACATAAAGATAAAGTTTACTTTTTAACATTATGGTTTTCCTGAGCTTCTTTTAGAATATTGTAGATTCTGATCAGCTCCTGATGGGCAGAAAATCCCTTGAGGTTCAGATCGGAGGCAATAAGGTTGCCAAATCTTGCATTACCGTTGACGTGATCAAGGGCGGACTCAAAGGTTTCCTTTCCAAATAAAAGCTGCAGACCTTGCTGGTAGTCCTCTAGTTTTAGTGAGCCTTCAGTTTTACATTCAAGAATCTTGGTGATGCACTGGTAGAAGGCAATCTTATCCAACGTGAAATTAACCTGATTGAAAGAGATTGTCCACTGGGCATACTCAAGAGCTTTTTCGTGTTCTCCTGCTGCCAGAGCAATCAGACAGCGAAGCTCTCCCATACGCAGGCTCTCCCAGGCAGATTTGCTGTCAGGTAGAATTCCTAATAGAGGACAGACCAGAGCGTCATTATCGACATTTTCATTTTCCAGTTCATCCAGATAGCTCTTGTAGGTCTCTACGGATTCCTCTGTCTGAGGTAGAGATAGCAGTGCCTCCTGGAAATCAATGCCGCTGTTGGTGTTGTTGTAGATAAGATCATCTACAGGATAGATTTCTGACATTCCTGGAACAACAGTACGGTAGACGCAGACACCAAGGTAATTGTAGGAACGGACATAGATATCAAAACCAAGTTTTGCAATCATGTATCTTAATGCTTTGTACTGTTCCTGAGTATTGCCACTGAAATCCCAGGCTACAAAACGGTAATCTGGAACTTTTTTGAACATCTGCATTGGAAGAATACCGGTTGAGTCAACGAAATGACTTTCCAGATTAACTATGTCAGAAGTTCTTTCAAGATCAAAATCCGGGGCATCAAAGTTATCAAGATCGCTGAAGGTTCTACCCTGCATCAGTTCTGTCAGAGTTCTATCCAGCGCAACCTCAAAAATAGGGTGTGATCCGAAAGATGCAAAACAGGTTCCGTTGCTCTGGTTAAACAGTACTACACAGACTACTGGAAATTTTCCTCCTAATGAAGCGTCATAACAAACGGCAGTCAGATGATTGCCTTTGAGCTCTTGCAGGGTCTTATAGGATTTCTCGTATTTTGAGAGAATTTCATCTGGAATTACAGGAAGAGCGAGACCTCTTTTTATTACTTCTTTTTTAACATATCGCTCGATAATTTCTGAAAGCCCCTGTACCAGAGCTTCATATTCTGTATTTCCAGCAGACATACCGTTAGAGCCGTACAGGTTATCCAGAAGATTTACTGGGAAGTACACGACTTCACCGTTTCTGGCGTTTGTAAAAGGAATAGAGCAGACGCCTCTGGAGAACGATGATGACTGAAGGTCAACCAGATCCTCAAGATTTAGATCGGTATTCTCTGAATAGAACTTGCGCAGTGAGGCATTAAGTACATCTGTAGGAAGGCTAGGATCAGCCTGATCAATAACAGTCCATTTTTCATCTTTAAAATGAACGTATGGTGCATTGGAATTATCAAGTCCAAGATAGTAATCTGAAAATGACAGATGGGTTGCCAGTCTCTCAAAAAGCTCACCGTAGGCTGAAGCCCTTGCGGCAAGTCTGGATGAACCTTTTCCATTGGTATAGATGCAAGGAAGAGATGCAATTGCCAAGTGAACTGAATATACGTTATCTAGAGGATTTAACCAGTTATCTTCAACAACTTCTATATTCAGTTTCTTTAAAGTATCAGTAAAATGTTCAATACTCTGCTCTAAAGGAGCATCCTTACCAACAATGGTGGTCATTTTAAATCCTATCTAACTACATAAAAATAAACATGCTAATGATAGCACAAAGATTATTTTCTTTGCGCTTTG
>ONFP01000073.1 GCA_900317105.1 uncultured Succinatimonas sp.
TAGGTTTTCTCATGACTGAATTGGCTCTTCTTTTAGCTCCGGCACAACGCTTATCAATTCGCTTGTTGTGACTCCTGATCACGCAGTCCTCCTTTCTTGAAGACATTAGCTCAGAGGCAACAGGGATATTGGTAATACCGTCAGTCCAAGTAATCAGTAGATTTGCGTAACCTTTTACTGTCTTTCCTATTACATGGTTAAACGTTCTGGACAGCCCCTCTATCTTTTTTCCTCTTGGTCTTTCTATTACAGTGTCATCAACGCACAGAGTATAGATGTGACCTTTGTTATTCAGAGATGAGATGATAGATATTCTCATCAGAGCATAGTAACTGCAGTCAGGAGACTCAACATCGTTTAGAGAATACCTGTCATGCAGTGAATAAGCACCACAGAATATGGATTTTATGAAAACCATAAACATGGTAAGAATATCCGCTCCAGAACGTTTTCTAAATCCACTCTGATGTAAAAGTTTGGAGATATTCAGACATTCCTTAGAAAGGACAGATGAAAAGGATAAAAATGTTTTGGAATTTGAAGCGATCTGTTGTATATTATCCATGGTGTTTCTCGTGTTATCTATTTGATTTAGCAAGAAATATTATAACACAGAACACCATTTAAATCACAGTTAACTATATGATTTTCAATATAAAAACTGTGATTTTTTACTTCAAAATCCTCAATTCTAATCCGATTCAAAAATAAATAAAGAAATTGATTTTTAAACAGCAAATGTGGTGCTAGACCGCATCTATAAAGTCTTTATCAGTTAATATTGAACTGCAAAAGTTGAGGGCATGAAAATTAAGATACTCTGGTGATGTATCATACGACGAGCGTTTTCTTTGATTTTTGTTTTTTTATTGAGTGGTGCCCAACGTAATCTTGGTCTGGCTGTATAACTTAAAAAAATTTAAATACTACTAATCTGCAGTCAGACATCGGTTTTGTTCTTGTTTTAGCACCGACATAATAGTTTATGGATATTATTCTGTTAATGTCTTTTGATTTACGTGATAATACTTATTTCATACCACTTATCTTCCCCAAGTCTCATCTAAAGTCGCTTTGATGTAATTTGTCTATAGTTTCAACTGTCTAAATGCTTCAAGTTTGGGTATAATAACGCTGAATTTGAATACATTAACCAAAAGAACTATGAGTAAAAAAGAATCACAACGACTTGATATTGTTTCCTCAAAACCTAATTATTCCTCATTAGAAGGCTTTAAAAGATTCTGGCCTTTTCTAAAACCAGTATTCTTCTGGCTGGTGTTAGGTGTTCTTCTGACCATCCCTGTGGGTGGTCTTGATGCTGCTGTAGCCTCCTTCCTAAAACCATTTATGGACAATGTAATGGTTGAAAAGGACACTGAGTTTGCTAAACAGGTTCCTTACATCATCGTCGGTTTTACCATTGTCCAGGGTATATGTATTTATGCCTCCAATCTGGTTAATACCTATGTCGGTACCAGAATCTCTACCAATTTAAAGAAGACTCTGTATAAGAAACTTCTCAATGCTGATATTTCATTCTTTGACAAGAATACCTCCGGTATTGTAATGAACCGTTTTGCTGGTGATGCTGATACTGCTACCAACGGTCTGGTATCTAACGCAAAACTTTTCCTGTCTAAATTCTGGTCCTCAGTTGGTCTTGTCTGTGTTCTACTTTACAATTCCTGGCAGCTTTCCTTTATTGCTGTTGGTGTACTGGTATTCCTTTTTATTCCTATCAGTATTGTCAGAAAAAAGGTATCAAAGAGCATTGCCAAGTCTGTTAAATCCGGCACTCAGCTTTCTACCAGATATGTAGAAACCTATTCAGGTATTAAGATTATTAAATCCTTTAATCTTCAGAAGACTCTGTTTGATAAGTTCAATGTCAATGTCGAAGAGCTTTTCAAAATCTCCATGAAGATGACCCGTGATACCAACTGGCTTGGTCCTGTTATGCATATTGTGACCGCTGTAGGTGTTGCCGGTGTGCTTTATTACGGTCTGCATCTTATTACCACCGGTGTTATTACTTCCGGTACCTTTGTGGCATTCATCGCTGCTCTTATTATGCTCTATACCCCAATCAAGAGTATCGGTAACAACTATGTAGGACTTCAGACTTCATTATTGGCTTTAGAGCGTATCTATGATGTATTGGATTTATACAGTGTTGAAGAGCAGGAAAAGGATAATCAGAAGAGCTTAAAGGGAGTCAACAAATCCATCCGCTTTGAGCATGTGGATTTCTCCTATGATGGTCATAGAAAGATTCTAAAGGATATCTCCTTTGATGTTCCTGTTGGCTCTAAGGTTGCACTTGTCGGTAATTCAGGTGGAGGTAAATCAACCATTACCTCTCTTATCCCAAGACTCTATGAGCTTGATTCAGGAAAAGTCCTGGTTGATGGTACCGATATCAATGAATACTCAATCTCCTCCTTAAGAGAGAATATTTCCATGGTCTTCCAGGATAACTTCCTCTTTGATGGAACTGTCCGTGAGAACCTGATGTACGGTAATGAGAATGCATCTCAGGAACAGATTGATTTTGCTGTTAAATCAGCCTTTTTAGATGATTTTATCAGTAAGCTGCCTCATGGTCTTGATACCTTAATCGGTGAAAGAGGTCTGCTGTTATCCGGCGGTCAGAAACAGCGTCTTGCTATTGCCCGTGCTATTTTAAAGAATGCTCCTGTGGTAATTCTGGATGAGGCAACCTCCGCTCTTGATAACAAGTCAGAGAAGGTTGTTCAGCGAGCTCTGGATAAACTTATGGAAGGCAGAACCACCATTGTTATTGCCCACAGACTATCAACCATTATGGATGCTGATAAGATCCTGGTTATCAATGACGGCAGACTGGTTGAAGAGGGCACTCATGCAGAGCTTTTAGAAAAGCAGGGGGCATACTCTGTTCTATACAACTCTCAGTTTGCCAATAAAGCTGCTGCAGAGAATGAGTCCTCTGAAGAGGATAAATCTTCAGCAGATGGTGAAGATAAAAATTTTGAACAAGAGTAATAAACAAAGCTACTCTTGGAGAACGAGATTATATTTTTAATTAAATTGTCTGGAATCTGGGTGCACTATACTAGGATTTTTTTATGAAGCAGTTTAATACAACCGCAGTTTGTATACCATCAAAGCATTATATGGTTGATCTTACTCAAAGAGTAAGAGAGATAAGTGTAATGGTTGATGAAGGTAAGTATTTCACCATAAATCGAGCTAGACAGTATGGAAAAACTACTACTATTACTGCTTTAAAAAAATATCTCTCAGATACCTATACTGTGCTATCACTTGATTTTCAGCAGATAAGCGATTCTGGTTTTTCTACAGAAGAAAAATTTGTTCAGGAATTCTGCAGACTGGTTTTAAAAAGAAAAGCTGAGCTTAATATTCCTGAGAATATCTGTTCTAAACTCGAGGCCTGGAGAGATACTCAGACTCCAGATACAAGATTAAGTACTCTTTTCGATCACCTTTATCTGTGGTGTGGTGAGTCAGATAAAAAGGTTGTTCTTATTATTGATGAAGTTGACAGTGCCACAAATAATCAGGTGTTTTTAGATTTTCTTTCGCAGTTAAGATATGGATATATAAGTAGAGATACAAACGGTGATCCTGCCTTTCATTCTGTAATCTTAGCCGGAGTTACTGATGTAAAACATCTAAAGGGAAAACTCAGAGAGGATAAAGACAGCAGGGAAAACAGTCCATGGAATATTGCTGCTGACTTTTCTGTGGATATGAGTCTTCCTTCGCAAGGTATCTGTAAGATGCTTTGTGAATACAAAGCGGATCATGCCATTGAGTTTGATACAGAGTATATTTCAAAACTTATTTATGACTACACAAGTGGCTATCCTTATCTGGTTAGCCGTATCTGTGAGCTTATAGACAATGAGGTGGTGAATAAGTTCGGAAATCCTCTATCTGCATGGTCAATGCGAGGTGTAGATGAAGCTGTTAAGCTTATCCTGTCTGAGAATAATACTCTTTTTCAGTCCTTAACCAAGGTCTTGAATAATTATCCTGAGTTAAGACAATCTATAAGACGTATACTGATGGAAGGAGCCAGATTCTCATTTAATGCTCAGCAGGATTCATTACTTCAGCTGCAGATGTATGGGCTGATCAGAAATGACCATAATACAGTCAGAGTTTCTAACAGAATCTTTGAAACAATGTTATATAACCTGTTCCTTTCGGATGAGGAAATAAAAAACAATGCCTTTTCAAAAGATGCAGGTGTAAACAGAAATATCTTTGTACAGGATGACAGGCTTAATATGCCTCTTATTATGGAGCATTTTATAAAGACCTACACTCAGATTTATGGTCCATTAAAAGACAGGTTTAAAGAAAAGGATGGCAGAGAATTATTCCTCCTGTATATAAAACCGATTATCAACGGAACTGGAAATTATTACATAGAAGCTCAGACCCGCGATGACAGAAGAACTGATGTAATTATTGATTATCTTGGTCAGCAGTACATTATTGAGCTTAAGATCTGGCATGGTGACAGATATAACCTTGATGGTGAAAAACAGATCTGTGAGTATCTTGATTACTGGAATCTTGATACCGGTTATATGCTGAGCTTTAATTTTAATAAGAAAAAGAAAACTGGCGTAGAGAGAGTTCAGATTGGTAATAAGGTTTTGTTTGAGGGAATGGTTTAGATTGTGAGGTAATATAGTAAAATCATAAAAGGATATTTGTGCAGGCTGGCTTTAACACAAAAAAGTATGATTTAAAGTATATAAACTTTAATGCATAACAGTTAGCTTTGATGTACAAACCTAAAAGCATAAAAAACACATACCCATATCCCTATAAGATAAATACAAAAGAGAATACATAAGGTACGGTATCTAATGTATATAAAATCAAAACGTGAAAGCCTTTTAAACTGGATTCTGACTTTCTCCGGTGTCACCTGTATTGTACTATCATTGCTGATAGCTCATTTCGTTTACTTCAATGAAGTATTTAATATCTTTTTATATTCAACTCCGATTAAGTATTTCCTAATTCTCTGTGCAGAGCTTTTCTATGTAAATTTCTTTACAGGTCTTAATAAGAGTTTTATCTACAGAGGTATTTATCGAGAAGCTGTAGTTTCCTTTGAAATAGCTCTACTGATGGTATGCGGTCTGATTATCGTGCTGTTCTGGCTGCACGGACTTACAGACTCCCGCCGACTTATAGTGACTTATTTCTTTATAGGTTTTGTAATTCTGGATTATGTATCCCGCAGTTTTATAAAGTACATCCTGCTTTCATATTTTAAAAAGGGCAAATTCTCCTCAAGAGTCCTGGTGGTAGCAGCCCCAGAGACCTATAAACAGGCTGTAAGACTTTTTGATAAGGAGCTTGACTGGACCCGTAATATCATCGGTATCTCTACCTCTGATGTATCTCTTATCGGTAGGAGTACCCATGGCAAAAAGGTCATCTGCTCTAATGATGAGCTTTTAAATTATCTGACCCGCAATTCGGTTGATGAGCTGGTGGTTCTGACTGATGAGTATGATTCTGATACAGAGCTTAAGGATACTCTTTCAAAAGCCGAGGAAATGGGCATTAAGGTTGATATCAGAGTTAATCTGAGCCTCTTTGACTATATGCCATCCTCCTTTGTTAAGTTTGACAAGATCGGAAATGTGCAGTGTATATCTGTAAGCCGCAACTATATGTCACATAAGAAACTCTTTGCAAAGCATCTGATGGACTTTAGTGGTGGACTTGTTGGCTTTTTAATCTTCTGTATCTTCTATGTAATCGTAGGCCCTATCATAAAAATTGATTCAAAAGGTCCGATTCTGTTCTCACAGCCACGTGTAGGTAAGAACGGCCGTATCTTCAAATGCTACAAGTTCCGCTCCATGTGTGCAGATGCTGAGGCCAGAAAGAAGGATCTGATGTCAAAGAATGAAGTTGACGGTCTGATGTTTAAGATGCAGGATGATCCCCGCATCACCAGAGTCGGTCGTTTTATTCGCAAGACCAGTATTGACGAGCTGCCTCAGTTTATTAACGTGCTTAAGGGCGATATGTCTCTTGTAGGTACCAGACCTCCTACAGTGGATGAATATATCAAGTACGAGCCAAAGCACAAGGCCAGAGTTTCCATGCTGCCTGGTCTTACCGGCTTATGGCAGGTGAGCGGTCGCTCTGATATCAAGAACTTTGAGGATGTAGTAAAGCTTGATATGAAGTATATTGATAACTGGTCAATTCTTCTGGATATAAAAATTGTGCTTTTAACCATCAAGGTGGTTCTGTTCGGCAAAGGTGCCAAGTAGTAAAGATATAATATTTTGAAAAAGCTCTTTACTGTTTCTTTACTATATTAAATAAAGCGGAATTATTTTAAATTGTAATGTTACAGTCTGGTATGAATGATTCTAAGTTACCTTTATCTGTCGTTATTCTGGCAAGAAACGAAGAAGAGAATATTAAAGCCTGTATAGAAAGTGCTTCTTTTGCTGATGAAATTCTGGTTATTGAAAATAATTCTTCAGACAGAACTGTAGAATTTGCTCTTGAAATGAAGGCAAAAGTTCTTAACAGAGATTTAAATAACGATTATTCTGCTCAGAGAAATTTTGCCATTGAAAATTCCAATCATGACTGGATTTTTATGCTGGATGCGGATGAACGAATTACTCAGGAACTTCAGAAGGAAATAATTGCCGCAGTCAATTCCAATGAAGATTTCTGTTATCAGGTTTCAAGAGAGAACCATTTTGTTTCAGGGGTGGTGTTACACGGGGACCTGAGACCTGATCATGTGGAAAGATTATTTCTTAAAGCTAAATCCCATTATGAAGGAAATGTTCATGAAAGGCTTCATTCTTCATCTCCTATCAAAAGACTGAATGGAAGACTGATTCACTTCCCTTATAAAACCTGGGAAATACACTTGAATAAAATAAACTATTATTCATCCTTGGTGGCAGAGAAATACCGCAGCAAAGGTAAGAGATGTAATTTTGCAAGAGATATCGTTATAAAACCTCTCTGGGCCTTTATCAAGGTTTATTTTATTCATAGAGGCTTTTTAGATGGAAAACTTGGTTTTATCTTTAGCGCATTACATTATTTCTACACTATGGAGAAGTACTTAAAACTTGATAGTTTAAATCGTAATGGTGGTAAGATATAAATTGAGTAAACAGTGATTAGTTTTAGCTATATTTATAGTGATTTAATTGGTTGCTTAATCGGATTTTATTAAACAGAGCCAGTACAGAATATGATTAAATTTTTAGATTTAGAGAAAATCAACAATCGTTTCAGAGATGAAATTGATTCAAGAATTAAGACTGTTCTTGATAAAGGATGGTACCTGCAGGGAACTGAGAATGAAATCTTCAGTTCAAATTTTGCCAGGTTCTGTGGCACAAAATACTGTGTCGGTGTAGCTAACGGTCTGGATGCTCTGACTCTGATTATAAAGGCTCATGGTTTTGGAGCAGGTGATGAGATTATTGTTCCTTCCAATACCTACATCGCAACTATTCTGTCTATTTCAGCCAATGGCTGTACTCCTGTTCTGGTTGAGCCAAGTCTTGATACCTACAACATTGACGTTGATAAGATTGAAGAAAAGATTACTTCAAAGACCAAGGCAATTATGGTGGTCCATCTGTATGGTCAGGCTGTACAGATGAAAAAGGTCTGGGAGCTTGCCAAAAAATACAATCTTAAGGTATTTGAGGACTGCGCTCAGGCTCATGGTGCTATCTACGAGGGCAAGAGAGTTGGTAATTTATCTGATGCTGCAGCATTCTCCTTCTATCCTGGTAAGAATTTAGGCTGTTTGGGTGATGGCGGTGCAGTCGTTACAGATAACGAAGAAATCTATAAAAAGGTAAAGGCTCTAGCCAATTATGGCTCTGACTATAAATATCACTTCATATACAAAGGTGTAAACAGCCGTCTTGATGAAATACATGCCGCAGTTTTAGATGTTAAATTAAAACATCTTGACTCTGATAATGCAAGACGCAGAGAAATTGCGAAGTATTATTGTGAGAATATCAGAAATGAAGCCATCATTCTGCCAAAGAGTTATTCTGAGCTATCTCATGTTTATCACGTATTTGCAGTTAGAACAGCTAACAGGGATAAACTGGCAGATTATCTAAAATCTAAAGATATTCAGACACTGATTCACTATCCAATTCCTCCTCATAAACAGGAAGCATACAAAGAGTGGAATACACTGTCATATCCTATCAGTGAAGCTATTCACTCAACAATCCTCTCTGTGCCAATTTCTCCAGTTCTGACTGATGATGAAGTTGATTATGTTGTTAAGTCACTTAACGAGTATCAGAGGTAGTACGGTCTAATGGTATTGGGAGAAAATATGTCCTCAAATGAGCTATGCAGAAAAATTACCTTTCCTGAGCTGGGAGATGAAAGAGGAAATCTTGTAGTAGTTGAAGGTGCTTTGGATATTCCTTTTGAGATCAAGAGGGCATTCTTTATTTACGGTTCTGATGCAACCGTTGTAAGAGGTTGTCACGCCAACCGCTTCTCTGAATTTGTGTTAATTAATGTCTCCGGCTCTTCTAAAGTAATGGTTACAGACGGACATCGTAAGGAGATTATTTCTCTGAACCGTCCTCGTGACGGAGTTTATATTCCTAAAATGATGTGGAAGGAGATGTATGAGTTTTCTCCTGATGCTGTTCTGATGGTTCTGGCCAGTACTCATTATGATGGCAGTGAGTATATCCGTAAGTATGATGATTATTTAAAAGAAATTAATAAATAATCTGTATCCATTTATCAATTCCTGATTTACCTATGAAAATTGCAATTTTAGAAACCGTTGTACCCTCTGGTCATGAAGTTGAATATGACAGAGGTCTTGTGAATGAATTTAGAGCACAAGGGCATTCTCCTGTTTTTTTTGTACCTGAGAATTATCCTTTTAAGACAGATTATGGTACTCCTGTTGAATATCTGTCAGGTGGTGAGGCGGTTTCCTATAGTAAAGCCGGCTTTTTCAGAAAGGCCTATTTATCTTTTACCAGAGAGTACAGAAGAAAATGCTGGTTTGACAGCGCCTGCAGAATAGCTTCAGAAAAGGATTTTTCTCTGATTGTTATTCCAACTGCAACCCCAAGATATCTTCGTTCAATTCTTCATAGTAATTTACGTAAATCAAAGGTGCCTGTAGTTGTAAATCTTCAGGTGTTTTCCTTTGAAAAGAAAGGCCGATTACCTCAGTTTCTATCTTTAGCCAAGAAACTTGAGAAATACAGTAATATCCATATTACCATTACCAGTCCTAATCATTTCCTGACCAATCTGCCTAATGTTGAGTACATTAATCCTCCTTTTTACAAGCCAACGCTTATAAAACCAAATGGGTACTATGATGGTCATACTCCTCTGAATTTATCTCTATATGGTTTTTACCGTCATGACGATAATGTGAGAATGCTTTGCGATATTTTTGCAAAAGAGGATTATGATATACCAGTCAGATTTACTCTGCAGGCTGTAACCAGTAATAAGAAAGATGAAGATTCCTGTAATGAGCTGATTGCTCTTTACGGTAATAACCCAAGATTTAATTTTACAAAGGCCTATCTCAGAGATGAAAGTTGGCAGAAAGCCTTAGATGATTCAGATGTTATTCTTGCGCCTTATAACTCAAAACAATACCTATATACATACAGCGCCATGTGTTTCAATGCTTTAGGCTTTAAGAAACCTGTAATCATCTCAGACAGTGTCAACCCTCAGCTATTAGATGAGTATAAGGTTGGCATTAAGCTTGATTTTAAGGATTATGAGGAAACACGTGAAAAAGTGGTTAAGTTTATCAATAACTTTAAAACTGACTATCCTCAGTATCTCTCTGAAATCAACCGTGCCGCAGAGGTATACAGCTTTGAGAACGTGGTCAAGGGCCTTTTAAAGTATAAAGCGGTATAATAGTGAACTGTAAGAGACAGAATACTAAACTTACAGAGATAGAATTATTCAATTAGAAATTTATAAAGAAATATATAAAACAGATCATCAAAATAAGGATTGTTTATGAAAGGAATACTACTTGCAGGCGGAAGCGGAACCAGACTATACCCACTTACAAAGACTATGTCAAAGCAGCTTCTGCCAGTGTATGACAAGCCTATGATCTACTATCCGCTGTCAACCCTGATGCTCTTTGGCATCAAGGATATTCTTATCATATCCACTCCAAGAGATATTCCTAACATTCAGAACCTGTTAGGCGATGGTCACAAGCTGGGATTAAATCTTCAGTACAAGATTCAGGAAGAGCCAAATTCAGTACAAGATTCAGGAAGAGCCAAACGGAATTGCCCAGGCCTTTATTTTAGGTGAGGAATTCCTAGATGATCCTGATGAGGATGTATGTCTTATTCTAGGTGACAACATCTTCTACATGGGAACTCAGTTTGGAGAATTCTCAGAGCAGGTTAAGGCAAATCAGGGAAAGAATGCTACAATATTTGCTTTCCACGTTAATGATCCTGAGCGTTTTGGTGTAGTTGAGTTTGATGAGCACTACAAGGCGGTATCCATTGAGGAGAAACCTGCAAAGCCTAAGTCGAACTATGCTTCAGTAGGTTTGTATTTCTATCCTGGGGATGTGGTAGCTAAAGCCAAGACCTTAAAGCCATCTGCCCGTGGTGAGTATGAGATTACCGATCTTAACAACCTTTATCTAAAGGAAAACCGTTTAAGCGTGGTGCCAATGAGACGAGGCAATGCCTGGCTTGATGCCGGTACACCGGATTCACTTATGGATTCAGGCAACTTCGTGCAGATTATTGAGCAGAGACAGGGCCTTAAGATAGCGTGTCTTGAGGAGATTGCCTACAACATGGGCTATATTGACGATGCCGGAATGCAGTCTCTGATTGATGAACTTAAGAAGGGAACCTATAAGGATTATCTGATAAAGGTATTAGAGGAAAAGCATGAACTTTATTAAAACAGCCATTGATGGTGTTGTAATTGTTGAGCCAAAGGTATTTAACGATGCCCGAGGCTATTTTTATGAAAGCTACAATGAAAACGAATTCAAGGCCAATGGCATTGACTGCAGATTTGTACAGGACAATCAGTCAAAATCATCCTATGGTG
>ONFP01000020.1 GCA_900317105.1 uncultured Succinatimonas sp.
ATGCTCTAAAGATGCTTTTATTATACAACCGCTTCTGCTGCTTTTAAATAGCAATATTAAGATATTAGCTTGTTGTCTTCTGGTTCTTTTTCATCTGTTACATCTGTCAATTTTTCAAGATCGTCAGTTGCATCTATTACCTTGTCTTCTTTTTTTACTTCAGTCTTTTTGACTTTCTTCTTTCCTTTGCCAATATAAGACTGAAGCTCATCAAGTGTTACTCCCTCTGATTCCAAAGCAGCTATAACTTTTCTGACTTTCTCTCTTTTCTGTTCTTCTTTAAGTCTAAGAGCTTCTTCTCTTTCTTCAAGAACTTTGATTATGTCCGATAATCCTTTCTCAATCTTTTTTAAGTCATTAAGACTGTATTTATTGTCTGTTAGAAAGAATTTCTTTAATTCTGTTTTCTTGGTTAAATTAAGTTCCATTTTTAGACTCCTCTTCAGTTTTGTATTCTAGCAACTGAAAAGATTGAGAACTTTTTATAAAAGGGGGATAAATTGAGAACTAATTACTTTTCCAATGCATTGGAAAAATAAAAAAAAGCCCCTATCGGCTAGATAGAGGCAAGGTTTATAAATAAATAAAAACGAAAAATACTTTTAGTTACACTTTATTCCTAAGGAGTATTTCCAAAAGTGCAATTATATTAACACAAGCATAATGACAAAAGAGTAAATTAGTGGCACTAATGCCAACTTTTTTTTCTTCAGAAATTTTCCAATGCATTGGAAAAATAAAAAGCCTCTGTAATAGAGGCTTTATTCTGATGTTAGCGTATATTCTGATATTGTCCCTGATTCTTCTGGCCTGCTGAGTTATATCCGCCAGCTGGCAGATAGTTATTTCGCAGAGAATCTAAATTGATATTGTCAGATGACAACTTACCAGAGGCTTTGAGTAGTGATAGCCATTCGGTAAGATCTACTTTAGTCCAGTCTGCATTCTGCACTTCCCATTCTGTGAGACCTGGACAAGTTGCTTCTTTAGGACCACCCCATGCCAACTGAGGATAGTCATTTGGATAAATGATATGGTGTCCTGCTAAAGAGTAGCGTATCTGCTTATTCAGAATTCGTGAAAGCTGTGATTCAAAACAGCAGTATACATTACGGTATTCACGGCATTTACCTAGGAACTTATGCGCACAGTAGCCACCTACTAAATCACAGAGTTTCTGTTCGATATTTGATGCCACCTCGTACTCTTCCTCATCACATGAAATCATAATTGCAGTAATCATTTTAGCTACACTGTAAGCAGCATAAATCCAGCCGATAACACAGATACAGGTTCCTAATGTCTGCATCGCTGTATTCTGCATTGCCTGTTGTGTGGCAGTTGAGGTGGCACCTTCCACCATGGAAGATGCTACTTCTTTTCCACACCAGTCCATAATCTGTGTATATATCTTCTGAACTGTATCTTCAACCCATTGTTTAATGACACCATCAACGATCTTCTCTACTCCAACAGCGATCAAATCTCCCATAATAACCTTTTCTGCAGCATCAAAAGCTCCTGCAAATACCTCTCCTGCATAAGGTAGGATATTGTTAAGTGTACTTACAATAGGTTTATTCAATTGGTTGGTGAGTTTTGTATAAGCCTGTCCTACTCCAGTATAATTTTTGAAGAAATCCCATGCTACACCACCAATCATAGAATAACCTTCAGCGGCTCCTACACTATCTGTTCCGCTGTAATTCCATGTGGTGTAATCACCTAATGATGTAGCTGTACCATCAAAGATGTCGTGGGCGTATGCCATATCCTTAACCAAGAATACCTTTGAAGCATACAAGCCAGCTGCAATCTGCTCTCTTACATTTACGGTTTGAGGCGATTCGCAGCAGTCATTTGACTGTCCCAGCATTTTCTTATGATTACAGGTTTTTCTTTCACCGCCAAAGAAAGTACAGCTTAGTGTACCATCAGCTTTATAGGTACACTTCATGTCCGTTGCTGCATGTTGTGATTCATTCAACAGTGCAAGTGCCTTGTTAAAATCTTTGGCATTGTCTGTCGCATCACTGTTAACCAGCAGATTCATGCAGTCCATACCCTGACAGGCAATATCTCCTGGGCAGGCCATAGCTTTTGATGTTCTAGGTGTGCTTACATCAGTGTCATATCCGCAATCGTATGTGTAGTTATAGAGTACACATTCATTCTGACCTGACTTTGTTTCTCCTGTTTTTACACATTTTGCTGCTGCAAAGCTACAGCCTTTTTTCTGAAGTTCACTACATAAGGTTTGATCTTCTGTTTTTTCGTTATCATCAAGTTTTACCTTAACTGTTGCAGCTGAACACTCACCTTTCAGACCGAACTCAGAGCGCATATATTTAGGATTGATTTCTGTGCCGTTGGCCATAATGTTACCGTTTGAGTACACATCAAAGGCTTTATCACAGGTTACAGTTCCGTTTAATGAGCCATTAGTAATAGATTCAGCTTTATTCAGACAGTCTTTGGTTCCAGACCACACATCATCTTGTGCGGCTTTTGAGGGATCATATTTGACCTCTAGCTCTAAAATTGGCTTTGGTCCAGCATACTGAATTGTAAAGTTTATGTACTGATTTGAACCGACCTTTGTTTTAAAGTAGCTGGTTAAATCGACCTCTGCATTACGTCTTACATATGGATGATTATTTACACAGCTTAGTGCGTAGGACTTGTCAATTTCCGTACCGTAGGAATTCATGTTAATCGCTGTAAGATTAGGTGTGCCAGCGTTTTTTGTATCCAGAATTACCTTTACAGCTCCAGCATAGGTCATAGCCTGTAGTTTTACATTTGTAATTGCTTCTGGATTAGCAACATACATAGTGGCAATTACGCTGTTAGTCTGACAGTTTCCAGAATTCATGGCTTTCATATAGTCAGCATCTTTGCCGTGTGCTGTATCACCAACATAATATGTAGTACAGTTTTCTCCACAGCTACCGTATATAAATTTGCCATTATTACCAGATGCATAGGTAAGAATTGAAAGAGAAGGCTGTTTTACAATGTTGCAGCTTTCTGTTTTCTCTTCTACACAGGTCTTATAGACAGGTGTATGATTTGTGGTTTTTAATTTTGCTAAAAATGCATCAGTCTGTCCGCAGTCAGAGAAAACATTTGAGACAGAACCGTTCATCACTCCACGGGCATTATTGAAGATAGGATCATTCTTCAGATTTGGTTTCTGAAAGTTGGCAACACCATTCATAATGGCATAAACATGGCCCTGAACGGACATATTCTTATTGCCACTTTTAGCTACAGTTCCAAGATTATCGTGGGTGGACTGAGCTGCTTCCTGTAATCTATTCTCATCCTGTCCGTACAGTCCCTGTAGATCTTCTGTATCAGGTAACTGTCCGTTCTCATAGTACAGTCTGCATTTTTCAGGATCACCGCAGTTAGCTTTATCAGGAGAAAGATTGTTGAGATTCAGACCAACCATATTACCATTGGCATCTCTGGTTCTGATGTCGTTGATCTGATTGGCTGTAACTTTTGATGAATTGTCAATTTTTACAGATTCAAATCTGATATCACCATTGCCAGCGTAAGAAGTTGATCTTGCATTTTTCTGAAGGTTCTCCAGATATTCAAGGCCCTTACTGTTACCCTCAACTTTGGCGTTCTGTGCTTTTTGTGCCTGATCTGCTGGTAAACTTAATCCTGCGGCATAGCTGATATTGTTAAACAGCAAACCTATCTGGCCAACTATTAGCCCCATACAGATTGATTTAGTGGTCTTTGAGCCTAGAAATTCTATGAATCCCATAACTATCTTTTCCTATTCTTCTCTAAATTCTGTAACCTTATTGATCTGCAGAGCCAGCAACCATTGACATACAGCAGTCATTCCAAGTCCACATCAGATAGACAAAGTCCTCTCCTGTAACAGGAACAGAACGATTTGCGCCCCAGAATATATCTGATTCTCCTATGACGTGAGCCGATTTTCGTTCAGGAACGGGGTAAATCATCGTAATTTTGTATTGTGTCTTTGGAATAAAGAAAGCCATAGTTGATGAACAAAGAGCCTCATCTGTATATGTTTTCTTCAGGAAGAATCGTCTGTGCAATGCCGATAAAAGTCTGGCCATCATCAGTGACGATTCCATGATTTCACCACCAGAGCTTACGTTTGTTGTAAGTGGATACATATTTCCCCAAGAGCCAGCACACCAGAATAAAGAGTTGATAGGTTTCTGAAGTGCTGTTGAAGATAAGGCATCAGGAACACAGGCCAGCATTGAAATTGGATTTCCTAGCAACACCGCTTCAGGATTTGTAAAAAACGCTATGTTATCGTCATACCATGTAGGATCAAACTCTGACATATACAGAAGATCTATATCCACATAATGATCCTTGATACATTCAGACTGCTCAAACATATTCAGCATTACCAAGATAGGAAATGCGTATGTATGGTAGTGAGCATGAGCCGCCTGTGTCATTTCTGTTGTCTGTTCCTGCGTTTGCCATGTTCCTTGATCTATCTTGTCAAAATTAAGAGTAACACCGCCTAATGTTGCAAGACAGCCAGGCATTCTTACAAGCTCTATAAGCTTTGATGGCATCCACATACCATAGGTAAATCCTGGGTATGGTACTCCGAGATCGTCCTTACAGAGACATACGATCTTTTTAGCTCTATCATCAGGAGCCTCAGATTTTGAAGCGCCCAAAGGCATTCCTAAAGAGATAATCGGAAAGATACAAGTCCAGCATACATCTGTAATCATTTTTCCAGACAGGAATTGAGTATCAACACATCTAGCGTTGTTGATATCATCAAGAGCAGAGCTTCCTGATGAGGTGCCAACACCATTACCGATGTTACCTCCTCCGAGATTCGGATCATCCTCTTTAACGATTCCTGCCTGTTTCTGAAGTTCATCAATTGAAACATCTGCATTTGCTATTATTGGCAAAGTAATCAACTGTAGACTTACAACTGAGGCAATTGCGTTTTTTGTGAACTTACTGAACTTAATCAACCTTGAACTCCTCAACCACGAAATTGGTTCCCTGCTGATAAACAATTGAAGGATGATGTCTCAGTCTGAAAGTGTTCTTGATATCGCTCTGTAACAAATACAGACGGGTATTGAATCGCTGGGTTAAACGAGTATGTTCATCCCAGCCTTTTTCACGGTCAAAGCCAGTCATAATCAGCTGAGTTCTTTCGGTATTAAGATTATGAGTCTGCTTCCATTGTGGCAGATGTCTTTCTACGTAAGAGACCTCACGAGGATTTGAAGCATCAAAGACAACTAACAGACGGTCAAAATTCCTTACGGTAAGAGGGTTAACTCTTGTACCCTGCTGTGCGAGGATATTTCCCTGTGTATCTTTGATATCCTGTTTCAGCTCAAAAGTAGGATCAAAGACTCTTCTCTCGTATACAGCTGTTGGTGACAGTTCTTCAAAAGGTACATTTTTCCAGATGCGTGAATATGCTTCCTGCTTCTTCTGCTCCCAGTCTATCTTCTGTGCTCGTCTCTGAAGCTCCTCGATAATATCTAATTCCTCAATGGCATAGACGGCACCCTGACGGCCCAGATATCCTCTTCTTCCTTCCTTAATTCTGTCGTACAGCCATAATGGACTAATTAAACCTTGAACAGAAGCAATCTCCTTTGGATGGGGTCTTACCAAACCAGTTGCAGGATCACCAGAGCGGTTTGGAGTAGGTTCAGCCAGTCTGATAATTGTTGGCACCGCTGTAACGTTATACTGAGTGAAGAAAACAGGATTTATGACAACGTTAGGTGTGGTTTTGAGCTTCATATCTCTGGCAATCTGCTGAAACTTCATAATTGCCTTATTGATAGTAGTTGTTCCCTTTGGTAAACCTCTAAAGACAATAGTAGTATCAGTTGCACCAGCTAATGAGCGGTACATATCCTCAATGTCTGATTTAGGCATAGAAAGAGAAGCAAAGACTAAGGTTGTATATGAAGCCTTTGACATATCTGCATTGCCGATTGTCTCCTCGCCACCTGTTAAAGACTTCAGTTTTGCCTTCTGATGCGCCTGAAGATTTGCATTGATAGCCTGAGTTTCATTCTGATAACGATTAAAGACTTTTTTTGCATCATCTGACAGTTCTAAATCTATTGGAGATTTTATTTTCTGCTTGTTTCCTAAATCTTTCTGTTTTTGAGCTAAATCTCTGAAAAGATCTAAATCGCTGTCTTTTATTCGACTCTGATAATCACCCACTACAACTGGTGAATTTAATAAATCTGTATTCTGGGCTAGAGCCATGCCTGTTGTGATACTAGAAAACAGGATATAACTTGCCAATAATCTGATTTTCATCTACCGTTCCCCAATATCTTGAATCGAATGAATCTGAAGTGCTTCCTAATGCGTAAAACTCGTCTTTTTCAATTACAGCTTTACCCATAAAATCCTGTCTTTCTCGCTTCATAATGTCAGCAAGATTAAGACCTCTACGAACTTCTTTGTTATTGATTAGAATTGCTTCGTTTTGGTTGATTTCTACAGAATCGTTAAAACCTGCTACGAATTGTTTAGCAAGAGTTGCTCCGTCTTTGAATAGAGTTGTATCTTTAGCGTGGAAAGCGAAATAGTTCCCTACCTCGCCCTTGTGATCCCATTTGTCCAAAATGAAAAGTGTATATGGCATACACTTGTATAATCTTCCGTCTGCATAAATTCCGTATCTTGTTCCTAATACCTTTGATCCCATGCAGAATACTGCTGTAAACATGAAAGTACAAAGGAGCAAACGCCCCCATGTACTTTCTTTGCCTAACAGTTTTGGTTTATTTTTTATTTTCATACCTGTGCTGAATTGTACTTAGCCCGATAGTTAAATCTTTAGGCGCAGCATTTATATATCGGCTATCAAGTACAACTGCATTCTTTGATGTAAGCTCGTTTAACAGTTGTCTTGATTCGTTAAAATAAATCGCCTGTTTCTCTTTATCAGGCATATTAACAATTTCTGACCAGTCAAATACGATGATTGAGGGCTGATTTTCGTACACAGCTTTAAGCTCGCTGTAATTTCTCTGTAAATTAAAGACCATAACAGCTAAACCCAAAGTTACAAATACCAGAATGTAGAAAATAATATTCTGTGTCTTATTAGGCATCTTTGCGCTCCTCTAATTCGTCATCATTGTCTTTTGTTTGATGCATCAGTTCTTTTAGCGACAAAAGCTCATTAAAGTTCTTTATTCCAGCTTCGGTCACTTCTGTTGGGACATCACTGTGTAATACTCGTAATCCCAGCTCTTTTAAAATTTCCTGCTGTTTTTCCTGTGTTTCCTCATTTAGACCGTCAGCTTCAAGCTGTTTGATTGCTGAGAGGTAAATCTGATTCTTATAATCAGCAACAGCCTGTGAAATACACAAGTTTCTCAACTGCGTTAACTCCTTTTCGCTATATTTCATGCCAGGATCAAATTCTCTAGCTTCTGACTCTGAAATATGAGGATCCTGTCCTGATTTAGGTGAGAAATCGTGATACAGTCCTCTATCAAGCAATACGCAGTTAATAGCTTGTGTATACGTATATCCGTTATTAACATAGTTATTGATCGCTTGAACATCGACAGGATCAGTTGAGTATAGAAGTTTCTGGAAATCAGATACAATCAGACGGCCAATACCATTTCCTGCACCAGATTTCACAAAGATTTCAGAGAATGCACCAGCCTGTGTATAAACAGACTTCAACCAGTGATAGCCACTTTCAGACAAGTCCAGTCTCTTTTCTTCCTTTACCTGTTCAATGGTTTCTGGCTTCTGATGAAGCAAGAAGTAGAATGCTGAGTTTTCTGCAATAGCCTTACCAGCCTCATTTGATGAATACAAGTCGTTTAAAGACTGGGTTGCAATAATCATGGAGCCGTTGTACTTACGGAATTTACGGTAAGCGTGTTCCATAAACTTTACTGACTGACCTTCTTTTAACAAATCCCAGCCCTCATCAATCATTACGATTTTCTTCTCTGAGCGGTCTTTTGAGAGGAATACAGCCTGTTGAATTTGGAAAATTAGCTGCAGCAATACTACCTTTCTTAGTGCTGGTCTACTTGACAACTCTTCAAGTTCAAGAACTGTAAAGTTACTGTTAAAGGTAATGTTATTCTTACCGTTGAAAAACTTGCCGTGGGAGCCTTTTGAGGTGAAGGCGTACAGCTGAGTTGCCATATCGATTACACGCTGATCGCCATCTAGTTCTTTTTCTGCTTTTTCTCTTAAGGCCTTTTCAATAATATCAATCGTAAGTTTATGACCATATTTTTCCCACTCCTCATCTATAACACGATCAAGAACAGAGGTCTGCTGATCTGTTAATACTGAGTTAGGAGCAATCATGGTCTGTACAATAGCCTTTAAGGAGTTATTTTCCTCTTTATAGTCCTTAACCAGCTCAAAGCAGTTTAGACATGGGTTTTTAGCTTCTTCAAAGGAAATAAACTCACCATTTAAGCTGTCACACAGTTTTGCATAGCTTCGGCCGATATCGATTACCCAGCATCGTGCACCTTCCGACATATACATAGTCAGAAGCTCGTTGGTATAGAATGATTTACCTGAACCAGATTCAGCTGCAATCACAGCATTCTTGTTGGTCTGTGAATCATGCAGAGAAACAGTCATGAGCTGGCCTGTACGTGATATAAGTGCAACGTGTCCTGTACCTGTTCCCTTCCATTCGGAAAAAATAGGTAAAAGTGCAATTGCGCTCTCGTTGGTAACACTTAGTGAGCGTTTGGCTTCATTTCCAAACAGGAAAGGGATCTCTCCACATAAAGGCAGAGCGTTGAAAAACATCTCACGCTGAACATATTTATCTGGCAGGATTTTAAACTTGTCAATTTCAAACTGCTGCTGCATTGCGGTTGAAGCTGCAAGCAGTCTCTTCTTTGTTGGCGCAAAGAGCATAACAGACATAACAATCTTCATTGCTCTGGCACCTTCATTAAGCCCACGGTTATATGATTCAAGATCTTTCATGGCAAACTCTAAGGCTGGCTGCATCTTATACAGTGGTCCATAGGCGAAATGAGCAGTTGTCTGTCTGCGTTTACCGTAGAAAGACTTCTGTTTGTCGTGATCTGCAAAATAGACGTGGGCGATGATTGCATAGTTTTCTTTAATTGTTTTGTCTGCACCAGAGAAGTCCCCCATGTAGCGAATTGCAGAACCGAACCACATGGATGGCGGATACGATTTAGGAGACAGCATCTGAACGAATGTTTCAAAGATGTTTTCTTCGTTCCCATCCTTTGGACTGTATCTTGTACCGATGCCAATGAATGATCGGGTTGGATCAGTATCATCAAGATCTGAATCGTTATCATAGAACTGTTCATTTAAAGGTATGTCTCTTTGCCAGTCTGTGATGGTGTTACGCCATGAGGCATTGTCAGACCAGTTGAACAGTGTACTCATACAACGAAGCCATGTCTTTGCATCCAGCACACGAGGTGCAAAACCGCATTCTGAGAGTGAGGACTGAAGCTTATCTCGACAGTCGCTTACATTGCTTTTTTCGACTTCAGTTGGATCAATTCCTGATTTGACAGGGATCTTGACTGTAATAAACAGTTTAACGTCTACAATAATTCCTGAGTTGTAGTAGCTCTGACCTGATTTTCCGAGAATATGATTACGGGTGTGATAACGCAGAAAGTTAACACGATCTTCAATAATAGGTGACAGCAGTTCATGAATATGTGAAGCTCGCATTGCAAGCATATTATCCAGAATCTCATCAACATCAGGACTTCGATAAAGCATGAATGACATCATAGAGCCTTTTGGCAGCTCTGTGCTTAGTACAGATGACATCTGAGCCTGTAGCGAGTCAGTTGTGCCTGGCAGAGGCGTACAATGGAATCCAAAAGCCAGTGTATTGTCATCGAGTAAAAATATCTTTTTGTCCTCGTCATAGGCGATAACAGGACAGATTGAACTTAATGTGTTTTTGTATCCCATTTGTGATTATTCCTTATTAACGTAGTTAGCAGTTAAATTTTCAATTTCAGTCTGCTGTTGTTTTAAAATCTGTTCTTTCTCTTTGTTGAATTTATCAATTGTATTGTTGTATTTCTCATCAATTGCATTCAGGCGGTTCTGATAGTCCTGAAGTTTGGATAGCTTGATAGAGGCATCCATGCGATTGTCATCATTCAGCTGATTCTGAGCGTTGGCCACACGGCTTCTTTCTCTCTTGTAGTTCATGTTCTCACCGTCAATACGGTTCTGAATCTTCTGCAGACGAGGACGATAATTGTTTTTGATTTCTTCTATGCGCTTTGAAATTTCTTCCTGAGTCAGCACTTCAGGATTTTTAGTAGATAATGTGTCGTAATCTACGTTGTTTAGACGGTTATTCTCATCATCTTCCAATGCTTCCTCGGTGATCTTCTTTTCCAGCTCCTTTCTAAGCTTCATCTGATTCTCATCATCATTATCAATAGAACCGTTATCTGTATTTGCCTCATTTAGAAAAACCTCTAGTCCCTGAGAAGGAACTCCTCTTGATACACGGCCATCATGTGCTACTACGAAAGGTACAAGATCAACATCTGACATATACTTAATTGCCAGTGTTTTCTCAAAGCCAGTTAAATCACAGCTTGATTTTGTAAGATTATCCAGCTTGCCCTCATAAAGCATATTGCCTATCTCTGTGTTGCCGTCTAAACGGCCACAGTAGAATTTCTTTGTTAAAGCAAAGCTGTCCTCAGTGCCAGAAGGAATTACCACAAAATAAAAGGTATATTTACTCATATCCTTTTTTGCAATTGATATTGCCTGTTCAATGATGGTCTTTGTAAATGGGGAATCAGGTGATACCCAGATAACAACCTCATTCTTACCATTTCCTACAGAGGTTGAATTTAGGGTATTAAGATCAATTCCCATCTTTTTGTAATCAATGCGGTTTGCAAACTTCTTAATGTCATCAGGTGTATTGATCTTTCTCATACCGTTGAACATATCGTAGAGTTCTCCGACAAAATAGAAACGCTGATTCTCTGAAACAAAAGCTAGTTTGCCGTTGCGTTCAAAAGCCATCAGAGTGCCTACTTTCAAAGGAGCTGAGATCTTGAATAGTTCGTTAACTTTGTCCTGATTAAAGGAAAAGTCCTTAACCTTGCCCTGATTATCTTTCTTTACTTTAAGATCAAAGTATTCGTTGATATCCAACATCTCAACTTTTTCGTTTTTGTCTTTGATTACGTAATTAGGAGTTCCAGCAGATGATTTTTCTTTCTTTATCTCAACCTTGTTCTCTTCTGTTATATCTGTCTTTTTATCCATAGTGGTCCCATCAAAAATAGGGGCGGCCATAACTGAGGAAGACAGAAGAATTGAAACAGATAGTGCTAAAGTAGTTTTTTTCATTTGCTTTATTCCTTGAAAAAAGCCCTAGCAAAAGCTAAGGCTTTTAGTGTATGTGGAGAAAAAATATGATTCGTTTACTTGATTAAACCATTTGAAACATTGCGTAGTGATTCAACTGCTACGTTTGCATCAACAGTTGCAGACAGAATACCTTCAACGATAGAAGGAGCGTTGTATAGAGTTACAGCAGCACCGATACCAATAACGATTGGCATTAAAGTACCGTTCTTAACAGCAGCAGAAATACCTACCAGCACGATTGCAATACAGATAATTCTACCTAAAGTACCCTGTGCCCAGCCTGTAATCATGTCGTAGACAGAGCTGAACTCCTGTCCCTGAGACCCAGCGTGTACGTTGGTAAAGAAGAAAGCGGCCACCATTGTAATTAACATTGCAAGTGACATCTTGTTTGACTTTATAAAGTTAGTTGCTTTTTCAAATTTATCGTTCATTTGATATTTCCTTGTAAAGAATAAAAATTAAGAAAACTGTTATTTAGTTGCTGTGGTTGTTTGCGTCCTTAATGGCTCAAACACATGGGTATTCGCAACAGTCTGTCCCTGATTGTGTACTCCAAGAGTCCACTTTCTAGGCTCAATTTCGATGTATGAATAACCAGGTACGACAAAATTACCGTCTGCATCGGTGTATGGTGCGTACCAGACTCTCATAACAATAGCAGGAGTTCTTACTGGTACAGGTCTATTAGGCAGATTTGGTGTTACAAAGTTATCTATTACAGTGTCGCTACTACCCCCTTTTGTTGTATTAGGTACATTACTTAATCCTTTCTCTTCAGCTTCTTTTGCGGCTTTAGCTTCCTTCTTCATCTCAGATGGAGATTTGCCATTATTGGTCATCTTGTAGATATCCCATGAATTAGTACATTTGGTGCCCTCACCAATGTTTTTACATGAGAACTCAGATTCACCAATGCCAAGAGAACAACCATTAACAAGTAATGTTCCTGAGAGCATTACTGATAGAGCTGTTGCTTTTAAAAATCTTTTACTGTTCATAATCTGTAATCCGTTTTGATTTTTGCTTAGTTTATAAATTCCCCCATCTGTTCATCTGCTGTTTTCGGGGGAATTTTTGATTAGCCTTCTGCTGAAGGAGGAACATCATCAGGTGTAGGAGGTAACATTGGAACACCTTCATCCAGCATTCCTGGGCCTACAGGATTTCCATTTGCATCACGTACAGTCGTAAGTTTTGCACCATTGGTTACAACAATGTTGATGTCACGGCCACCGTCAATTTCAATGATTGGGAACATCTGATCCGCCATCTTCATGTAGTAATCTGATAGCTTGTCAAATGCTTTGGAAATACCCTTTGCACCAGCTCCTCGTAAAGCCTCTTTGTTGTAAACCTTCTCGTAGGTAACAGTGCCGTTAGAAGAAGTGTTGATTGTTGGTGTCATGGTTACATCGAATGCTGAAGAAATACCTGAAGCAAAACCTGCGATCATTGTCTTAGCAATCAAAGAGCCTGTCTTTGAAACCAGACGGCCACGGATTCCAGCCTTGCCATCTTCACCAGATGCATATCCAGCAACTTTAGCCTCAATAATGGCTCCATCTTCCTTAATGCAGGAAAGCGTTTCAGAACGCAGTAATGCTCTTTCTGATGACAGATCACCGTATCCAGACATCAGCAGAAAGCACTCTTTGACATCTGCAGAATAACCGTTTGGCAAGATTGCATCTTTCTGAATACGTACGTTTACAGGGAAAGGATCTTTCTTAGCGTTTGTACCTGTAGGAGCATCTAAACCAGCTAACAGCACACCACGCATCATTGAGCCAGCAGGAATGTAGATTTCAGGCTCTTTATGTTCAGGTTTCTTACTCTTTTTGCTTAAATCCTCAGAGAAAACAGTTGTCTGAAGAGTCTGGACTACGCCATTTTCATCTGTTAGACCATCGGCCATTGGGGTTGGTGCATTGGCATACAGCTTGTAAGGATCTGACATATCAATTCTTTCAGGCTGCTGAGCTGTAGCAGGGGCAGATGTGTTTTTTTCGTGCTCGTTAGTATTACGGGAATTCTTATTCTCGTTATTGATAACTTCTTTCTGCAGCTTTGAAGTATCGTTCGTCAGAGCGGTAATACGGTCAGATAATGCTTTGATCTGAGTTTCAAAAGTCTTTGATGAAGAATTTACAGTTCTCTCTAAGGTGTTAACCTTGTTAAGAGCTGTCATGTTCTTCTGATACTCGTCACGGGTAAGCTGATTCTCTTTTGAAAGCTTATCAAGACGACTCTCCAGCTTGTTAAAGTTGTCATTTGAAATCTTAATCTGTGCCAGCAGTGATTCAATACCGAGATCGTCTGTCTTTTTATCAGTAAGGATATTCTTGATCTCGTTATTCTTATCTTTTGGCTTAACATCAGAAGTTAGAGCAAAACAGGCGGCAACAACAGCTGTTCCCACAACACCACCATAAAGCCATTTACGGGTTGTAGGATTAAGTCTGTTTAACCATGAATCCTTGTTATTGTTGTTATTCTTGTTTGGAAATTGAAACATCTGAGCCTTCCTTATTTGTCTAATACTGAGGTTCTAACCTGTTTAACTTCTTGACGGCCAACAGCGTGTTTGATGACATAAATCTCAGCGGACTGATGTGGTTCAAATACATTTGTAGGATAAAGGGCAACAGCAGCCACATCGTAGTCACCGCAGCCAGCTTCTTTAAACTCCAATGTCTGTGATGACACATTAGTAACCTTGCCGATAACATAATGAAGTTTTGAGCCTGTAATCAGCTGTCCGTTTGAAAAGTCAACCTTAAAACCTTCTACACGACACTTAGGTAGTTTGTAGTTGCGAGGAATTGATGAAAGGTTATAGCCTGAAGGAATTCCCTGTAGTGCGACTTCACGAAGATTCTTATTGGTTCCTGAAACAAAAGGCTGACTCTTTTCCCATGCTTCTGCATCTTCTGAGGCAAGTCTCATCTGAACATTTGAATCTTTGAAGGTTACAGAGATTTCACGGGATGGAATCTTACGAGGAACAAGAGTCAGTGATATAGACAGATTCTCCTGTCCTTTTTCGGTGATGAACATAGAAAGAGGATAGGTTTTTGCAGTTGATACATAAACCACGTTGTCCTTAACCATAACCTCACCCTGTTCACCGCCTGTTAAGGTTGCAGAGCTAACCTGTGGATGGGTAAATGGTGTAACAATACGGTTTGTATGCCCGACAGCAATAGAAACCAACTGATTTACACCAGGAGAAACTACGATGTCGTTAGCTTCTTTTCCAGATGCGGAGGCAGCACCAGTACCATTAACGTTGTATTTAGGTACATTGTTTGTAAGCACTGTAGCAGGAACCTCAGGGATTTTGGTCTGCTCAACACCAATGCTTTCTTTTAAATGCTGATTCTCTGTCTTTAGCTTCTCAATCTGCTCTTTCAGCTTTGCATTATCCTGTTCCTGTTTGATTCTGATTAAAGCAGGATCAATAAGTGGAGTCGCAGCTGAAGCATTAAGAGGTGTACCCTGTGCAGCTGCAGCAGTTGATGAACTTGCATTGTTTAGATTTGGAATTGCAATTAGCGGATTATCAGTATTTCCGTTCTGTGCTGCAATTGTAGGCATAGTTAAAATCATGGCAAGAGCACATGAATACGCAATTGTAGAGATTCTGAACTGTTTCATTGTTATGCATTAACTCCCTGCTCTTTTTCTTTCTTTGCTTTTTCTGCTTCCTTCTTCTTCAACTGTTCCAAAACTTCAAGAGTTCGAGGCTCTCCCTCATAGGTATCCATATGAACAATCTGAGGCAGATAGTTCTCAACTGAGATCTTGAACTCGTAGGTTCTCTTCTCTCTTTTAGCCTTCACTGATGGAGACTGAGCTGTGTAGAATCCGTAAACGAATACTTTGTCAGTTGCCTTCTCGTAGGTGTATTCGAGGGGAGAAAATGAGGTTGAAACACGGTTCTTTTTCATCATCTGCACCTGAGCTGTAAGGTTTGTGACAGTCTCCTGATACAGGTTAGATGGTAAGAGCGGAATAATGCTTTCCTTGACGAAATCCAGATTGCCAGGATTGATGTTACCAATGAGTTCAGCCAAGAATAAAGCCCACGACTCTTTGTATGAGTGCGAGGCATTCTTTTCACTTACATAAGCCTTTGTATTCATACCGTAAGGCTGAATAATTACAGTTGTACTTTTTGACAAGGCATTGAATGACAGTAGAGCCAGTGCTACAGCGCAGCCAGCTAAACTGATGCGTGTCATACCAACTTCAGTCTTTAATGATCTATATGACTGTTTCCAATTCTTTAAGTCCAATTTTTCTCTTCCTTATCTAGGTATAAACTTGCGGTTATATGTATTCTTCAGGGTTCTGTTCTTAGTCCATAGAAGACCGTGGCCATAGAGCCAGTGCAGAACAAAACCATTGTGATGTGATGATTTTGCCTTTTTGTAGAATCTTGAAATGACAAAACCAATTGCTGTACAGATGAAAACCTGTCCGATTAAAAGTCCAAAGCAAAGACCAATAACCAGAGGCAGTAATTCATCAATCGGCCAAATCATGATCCACTGGGGATCGTCCTGATGTTGAGGTATTTCGATAGGTTTTTCGCTCATACAAACAAAATCTCTTTAGCTAAAAAAATTATTGTTTGTATTGTGCCTAAATGTGAGCTAAGACATATTTTGTTTTAGGGGGGATTTTTTACTGATTAGATTAAAAGGTTTTGAATTTAGAATTTTCCAATGCATTGGAAAAAATGAAAAGCCTCCAAAAAGGAGGCTCATATACAGAAAAGTGATGTAAAGATCATCTCCAAGACTTCTTCATCTTTTCAAATTCCTTATCAACACTCTTCTCTCCAAAGATTTTAAAAATAATCCAAACAATGGATGGAATGACAATATATACGATGAAAATTGAGATTGCTAAACTTTCCATATTATTGCCCCCTTTCATTAGTGTGCGAGAGCATGATCTCTCACTACCATTTGTCTTTGATTTCTCATGTTACTCGTCCTCTACTTCGTGAGACAAATTTCATTTGCCTCACTGAGGACGGTTTTAGTCAGGAATACTCCCAACCGTTATTGCGCTGTTAACGTCTTTGCAGTTTGATGAGCTAAATATAGCTATTTACGTTTTAATTATAGCCTATTTTTTGCGTGCTCATAATAGAAAAAGGCGGATAAACCGCCTTTTCCCTTTTAGATTCTCTTTGCGATATTTGCAATGATTGTCATCAGCATAAACGCCCAGAGGATATTCAGACACGGATACAGATACGGTGTAATCGGAGCAGGAAATAAGAAGTATAAAGGCAATAGAGTAACCATAATCATAATTGCTTTGACACCGCTTCTATGTGCTGTTGGTGATGAAAAAGCAAAACTTCCCTGCTTGATCCTTCTGAGAGTGAATCCTGAATATAGGCTTGCCATGAATACCAGAACACTTGAAGGAAACCACAGCCCCATCAGATGCAGTCTTTCCAGGAACTGAAAAAACAGGAACATACATACGTTGAGTCTATCTTCCATCCATTTAAATAGACCTTTTCCAGTATTCTGAAGTTTTCCAGATGCTTTCTTTTCGTCTTCTGTTGGTATAAGAGTATGCCACATATCGGCATATAAGCCAGATGAAATGACTAAGGAATCAAAACTCTCTGAGGAGCGTCTATCCAGTTCTCTTAGTGTACTTGTACCCAGAGAGTTCTCAATGCTTACGCCTTCCATAGCCATTACCCTTGTTACCATTTCAGGACTGATGAATGTTACTAAGAGCAGCAACTCAATAACAAAGATAAATAAACAGGTTTTACCCCAGCTAGATTTCATTATTATTCCTCAACAATTCTGAACATAGGCATAGGTATTTCTTTCTTTACAACATCAGCTACAGGTTTAGTCTCTTCAAATATTACCTTTTCGTCCACAAGTGAAGGAGCCAGAAACTTAAAGAGATTATGCTGAAAAGTGTCTAGGTTTTTAATTTTGTAAGGTTTTATAGAATATTTAATTTTCTTTGTAGTAATAAGACTTGCGTACAGCAGTTCTTTCTTTTCTAAACCTTCCTCAATATTCCAGTCATGCAGATTGGATGTAATCTCAATTGAATAATACTGGGTTATATGTTCAACTAATTTTTTTGTAAACTCTATCAAGTGCTGCTTTGAGTCCATTTCCCAGTGAGTCTCTTCCAAATCCATTTCATCCATCGAGTCGATAATAATCTTATGAACTACTGGTACAAGAGATTCTCTGTCAACTAAGAAATCAGAGAGCAGCAAGACAGCATTCCTAATGACATTCCCCATGCAGAAGTTTTCTAAGCATAGTGTTTCAAGATAATAGGGATCTTTCTCTAAGGTCTTTAGTGAATGTTTTAGATTGTTTAAAATCTGTTCAGTTAAATTCTGGAATACATAGTAGTCTTTTACTTTTGTTTCAGTCATCTTCGTTTATTCTTTTTAAAAGCTTAATGTTAGTGGTTTATTTATTTTGTTTTTGTTGTGGTATTTTTTTTGCTGTTAGGCTACTCCTTGTCTATATCCATTTCAGTCATATAATCCTCTTTTTCCTCTGAGATTTGTTTAGTTTTAGGGGCATAAGATGACTTGATAAAAGGGATCTTTCCTTTGTAGATATTGCCACCAGCAAAGATGCCGATATACTCAAGATTAGGCAGCAGTCCAAACAGTTGAGGATCAATTAATGGAGCTTCTGTCTCTTTTAACTGTTCACTCTGAGTGGAACCATGCTCTAATGGGTTTGTAATCAGAGAGTTGATACCTTGTGTGTGAACAAGCTGCTTAATAGCTGTTTTTGGTAAATCTTCAGATAAAAACTTCTGCGAAGTTGGGTTCTTAGTTCTCAGGGCTAATACATTGTTAATGTTACCGAGAACCATTTCGGCTTTATCCTTTGAACCTAGTGCAGTTGAGAAATCTGAGATTGTCTGAGTTGCAACCATCAAGCGGAAGCCTGCTCCACGACCTTTATTTAAAATCTGAATAAAGCTGTCGTTTACACACTCTGCTGCCTCATCTACGAATATAGCAACAGGCTTCTTATCTGGGTGATAGTTATAGATTGCACCAGCTGAAGCTGCTATATCAGAGAGTGCAAGAGAACCAATTGCCTGACCTACCATCTTATCTGACAGGGAATCCAGACCAATATAGAGAACTCCGTTGCGTTCAAGAATATCCATTGTATTGATTTGTTCGTGGGCCATATCTGGATCATCACCAGCAGACATCGACAGCATAGTGCCTAAAGTACCAGTGGTTAACATATCCATGAGAGGCAGCATATTGTTAATCATCTTTGAAAAGTGCTCTCGTGGATGATTGCGTAGTTTTACAAGTGCTGCAATGTTAGTTGCATCTTTTGCAGTTGAATAATGCTGATTGTAAATCTGGCACTTGATTGTAGTGATTGCTTCATCGTTCGGTGCGTGTTTCATTTGTGAAATTGCATAATTAACCATTGTCTTAAAAGGAGGATGAGAGAGTTTTCCCTTTTCTTCGATCTCAATCTGATCTGAGCGTTCACAGAAAACATCTAAGGCATTTGAGGTTAATGTTTCCATAGAATCAAGAAGATTCATTTTTATGCTGTTAATGGTTGGGTTTTCTCCACAGTACAGCATAGCCTGAGTGATAGCGTTGATAGACAGCCAGCCGAATGCGGTAAAAGGATCAAAACCACCCTTTGACGGAATAAGGTTTGTAATACGTGTTGTAATGTCAGTATCACGATTAGAATTTGCTAAAAGATTTAATCTGCAGCTCTCTTCAGGAAAAGCTGGGTGAAAAAAGAAGAATCTTTCGCCAGGATCTTTTAGACCATTGGCCAGACAGTATTCACGGTAAGCATCACAGGCTCGCTGTGCGTTATCACGCATTTCTAAATCACCTTTAGGATCAATGATCACAACAGGATCACCTCGCATGATACATTGTGAAATCATCAGATCGGCAAACCTTGTTTTTCCAGAGCCAGTGGTTCCAAGAATCAGCAAATGTCCGTTGAGCCATGAGGCAGGAATAGTAATTTTTTCATCTTTATCCGATAGACCATGTATCCAACGCTGTCCCATTTCGTGGACTTTTGGCAGAGGCTTAAAGAAATCTAAGGCTGTAAAGGCAGTAGCTTTGAGGATGTTGATTTTTTTGTCAGTTTTCTCAGATGCAGTTTCTTCTATCTGCTTTAACTCTTTTTCATAATCCTTTTTTATTCTATCCAGTCGTTTTGGGATCCCATATAATCTTTCCTGACTTGAAATTGTAGCCCAGTCCAGCTTCTTTAGTTCGTATGCTCGCTGTGTCTGCTCTGGAGTCCATGAAAAGCCTGTTCCTAAGTAAAATTCATCTTTATTTAAGATCTGCTGTATCTTAACTACGAACTGTTTTAGTGGAATAAAGACAAAAGGTGCTCCATAGAGCCTTCTCTGTAATCTGTATACAGGATAGCCCTGCAGAAGAAAAACAAAGGTCATAAAGAACGACACAGAAGATTGCACAACAGCCATTTTGTATGAGAGTGTTGCGAACATTCCAAAATTACAGAAGGTTAAGACTCCACAGCAGAACCAGACCGCTGCGATTCTGAATTCATACAGAGGACGATAAATCTGCTCGTAGTCAAAAGGTTTATTGTTGAATTTCATTCCTGCTCCTAAAATTTTCCAATGCATTGGAAAAATGAATGATTATTTCTGTTTATCAATAAATTAGCAAAATAGAATTTTTACATTGGAAAGAATGGCATATCAGAAATACCAACAGCTTCGCTTTCCTGGGCAACTGTTTCTTTTGCGTTTTTATTATTCTTGTCTTCTTTGTTCAAATCCTCTTTCTTCAGAGTTTTCTGATAACCTACAACAAGATCATTACCATCCACAATCATGTAAGGTGGTGTTACCTGTTGGCTGATTGACAGAAAATTTTTTGTCTTTTTAAGTGGAATTTTGAAAGACTCTGAACACTTACGTAGAACTTCCTTATCAATACGTCTTCCCTTTCTCTCGTGTGCATAACCTTTTGCCTTATAGCCGTATAGTTCCTCGTTATAGTCAAGAGAGATAATCTTATGCTTAACGTATTCCACAACATCAGAAGCAGTAACATCTACATTCAGGCTCTCGTATGGATGATCTTTACATTTAATCTTCAGTGGTTTTAATCCAGCTATTTTAAAGATGTTGGTGATAGCCTTAGTCATCTGAATGTGTTCAAAGTAGTAGAGTTCACGGGAATGACTCATCAGCTCTGATAGCTGATGAGGAAACAGCCCTGCTTCTTCAAAAAGATTAACGTACTGCATGGCGTTTGCATCTTTTTTTATATTGTCATTCCACATATATGCTGCATAACAGTACTTGTTATCGACAGTAACAAAATCAATATATGAAAAGTCCTTTTCCTTTAATCTGTTACATAATTGAATAGACAGGTTTCTGGCGCATTTTTTGTCTTTAATCTTTTCACAGACCTGTTTTATTGCGTTTACGACCTCCACAGTAAGACCGTTATAGTAAGGTTCGTCAACAGACTGAAAAATACGGTTGTCACGCTTATGCTCTTTTTTAGAAGATTCAAGATCTTTGAGTTTGATAGCATTCGGCTTCTGTGCTTCTACAAGCTCTTTCTGCTTTTCTTTGTATTCATAAATCGCACGATCAAAATTACGGATCTCATCTTCTTCTAGGATTAGTGGTCGATCATCTGGCTCTGGAGTTATTTTTACTGAAGCTTCCTCTATTTTTTCCTTTAATTCTTCTGTTGATGAAGTTGTCTCTTTTATATTCTGTGTAAACAATCCCATCGCAAATGAGGATGCAACATCAGTTGAATCTTCAAAACCAGCTGGAGCTATGATGTTCTCGGTAACGGTTTCGACTTCTACAGGAGTTGCATCTGACAAGTCATCAACTTGAGAAATATCTGAGTTGCTGTCAAATGCTGATACTATTTCAGGACTTTCTTCATTTCCCCCAAAAGGTACAACTACATCCAGCTCCTCTTCAGAAGGTTCTTCCTCGCTAGAATCAGTTTGATTGTTAATAAGCTGAGATAGTCTGTCTGCTTCTTCAGGACTTATCGGCTCAAGGTTGGATTTGATAGCAGCTGATTTGACAAAGCCATTCTGAAATTGAACTTCTGCTGAATCAAGTTCTCTCTCGTCAACCTCGTTGATTTCTTTTTCATTTATCTGTTCAACAACTTTCTCAGGTGCTTTAAGCTTCTGCTGTGGCTTAACTTTCTTTACTTTCTTCTGTTTGGCTTTAGGATCACCTAAATCCGAGCTTAATTCTTCAAGAGGTTTGACTTCCTTTGAAATAATCACAGGTTCAACGCCATCGGCAAATACAACCTTAAGTGTTTTTAAGTCTTCTTCCTGGGCTAAATATAGCTGGCCATTGTGCAGAATGACGTTTTTGTAATCTGCAATACATACAGCTTTCCACTGTTCTTTCATGCCACCAGATACAAGTTTTTCAACAGTATAAAAACCGTCAGCTGTGTTAGCTGGCAGAAGAAAATCGCACTGATTTAATAACTCTTTAATATTTTCAAGATTAGGCTCATGATCCTGCAGAATGTCAGATTTGTAAAAGTCCGATGCTCTTGAAATGATATTAAGCCACATTCCAAGCGATTTATCATCAAAACGTATTAAGATAACAAAAGGTTTTTCAGACTGATTTGTGGCGTGTGAGAATATATAACATTCATCACCAGCTCGATTTACAGATATTTCTGCTCTATCCACACAGAACTGAAAGGCTCTGGTTAGCTGTTTCTTGATTTCAAGATTAACCTTAATAGGTGCCAGAGAGCTTTTTGACAGAGTTTTTCTGTCTTTCTCTGATGAGGTAGTATCTGCTCTACTCCAGATGTCATAAATAATATTCTGTCGTGCATTTGTATAGTCGTTTGATAAAACACGCCAGTCTATGGCCGTCATAAAGTTGTGAAGAATTTCTTCAGAACCTTGTGTAATCAGCTTTAGTGTTGCTTTTGATATAAAGCTTCTCATCAGGAATGGAGCGATAATCTCGTGCTTATCGTTTCTTCCTTTTTTCCAGCCTTTAAGAATATATGTAGGTGGATTTGGATTATCCTGCGAAATAAAAACTTGCGTATTTTTTATTCCGTGGACTCTTGCAAGAAAGTCTGGAATAGATTCGATACAATTCCAGATATATTCTTTTTTCCTTCCATTCTCCTCTTTATAGGTAACAATTACAGGATCGTTAAGCTTACCGATATCGTGTAGCAGTCCAGCCAGACCACAGGCAATTCTTGCAGATACCATGTGTTCATCACGTTCAGACGGATTTACACCTTTGTTAAAAAAAGCAAGACGTGAGTCATTGAGTGCAAAATACATAGTTTCAAGGCTATGCAGGAGCAGTCCGCCCTCACTCATATGATGGCCAAAGATATTACTAGGCTTTCCGCCCTTAACTTCAGATGCAGGAATTTTCTGACAGAATAATGCTACCTGTTGTATTGAAGGCAGCAGATATTTATCAAATAATTCTCTTCTTCCGCCTAATGCAGTTGAAATCTTATCTACTATCGGTCTGAATTCATCGCTTGCAAGTAAATCATCTGCGCTGTAGCAGTAATAACCGTCTTGATCGAGAGTATTAAAAATTTTTACTTTTACCTGTTGCTCTGTCTGTGAAACGGTAGTTATTGCTTCTTTCTTTGTGAAAAATGGTAACTTCATGACCTGATCCTTATCCTTTTTAACTGGGTACAAAGATACACGTTTGAAGTAAATAGAGTTATTAAGTTAGGGGGGAAGATTTAAACAGGATTAATATTTGATTACTGCAGAATAGAAATTTGAGAATATTTTGAAGTGAAATAATCCTAGAGAGTGAGAGTCTAAAGACTCTCACAACTCTGTACTAATTGCCATAGTGAAGATCACCGTTGGCGTCAACGAATTCTCCCCACCATACTTCACCATCCCACATGGCTCTTCCAGTGTGATGACAAAACTGTGGTTGATGTGCCTGTGCTTCTTCGCACCACACATCAAAGACTTTATCAAATCTGATATTGTCTTCGGTTACAATTAGACCAGCCATATTCTGATTGAGAATATCCATTTTTCTTCTCCTGTGTGGATTACCACAAAAAACGAGGAGACAAAGAAATGATGACTGAAGTGTATACACACCTCTACCCCTGACAAGAGGATAAATCATATTTCTTTATCCCCTCTGGGTTTTAAAGAAACAGCAAGGAACCTTACTGCATTAAACTCATCAAATACTTGATGAGTTGTACCGAAATTTTACGTGTCGGTGGAACATTATGTTCGTCACGAGAGCAGTGCTCTAAAAGTGATTTCATTATATCATTATTTGAATGATGAGCAAGATGATTATGGGGGACTGGCCATCAAAACCTTTCAGTTTTGATAACCAGTTCAATGTTTAATAACTAACGGCAAAAAGACCTTTTTGCCAAAACAGATTATAAACTCTTATTTTTTTAATCGTCAAATTATCCCCCTCTATCTAAATAACCTTTGTATAAAAATAAGGTGTAATAGCAACATAGATTTTTGTACAAAAGGTAAATTCAAATGAAAAAACTCACCAAGAGCGTAATGGCTCTGTCTTTAAGTTCTATGGTTTTGCTTACTATTACAGGCTGTGCCACATCTGATAAAGATGAGGACTGCTGCTCAAGTGCAAAGATTGAGAATGCTCTTCAGAATAATCCTGCTATCTATAACAGACTTTCAAGAGAAAAAGCCGACCGTATTTCCCGTGAATTAACTATGTCTTACTACACTGATGAGAGACGTAGTGCTGCAATTGAAGAAGGCGGCTTCAAGCACACTCTGGGAATGAATAATCCTTTATATAAAGGTGATGAATTTCCTCAAAATGTAAGATATGACCTCTCAAAGCGTTATAACGGTCAGAGCGATGCCAATGGCTACAAGAAAGTGCCTGTTACAGCGGTATTTAATCCAAACAAGAACAGCAAGGACTACTCATATTATGAGCTAGGCCGCTGGCAGAGACTATGCGATGGTTCAAACGGTAAAAATATGGATCGCCTGGACTGGAGATTTGTTAAGAGAAACAAAGATGCCTTTCCTATGGATTTACTTGATACCTGTGTAATGCCATCAAGTGAGGTTTTAAGCCGTCATGGTATTTCTACACCTGTAGAGTACCGTAACAGCAACTCAAAAACTTCACAAAAAGATGTATTGCCAAATTCTGTATATCCATACCTGATTAAAGACCATACACCTTCAAATACTCCAATTGTGATTAAAGAGCCTACTGTGACTGTAGATGATTCTTTTGTATCAACTCCAGAACCTTATTTTGAGAAAGCAGAAAAGGCTAAGACTTCTAAAGTAAGACCTTATGCTAAATCAACTACTGACAGAGCAAAGGCAAAACAGATTACTTCTGATGTTGACTGGATAGAGAAGGAGATTAACTAAATATGCGTGTTTATCTAGCTGAAAAGGCCTCTCAGGGAAACGATCTTGCTTCAGTTCTCGATCCTTCCTTTGATCGAGAAGATGGTTATATCTCATTAGATAACGGTGATGTAGTGACATGGTGCCACGGCCATCTTTTAACTCTTGCAGAGCCAGATTATTATGATCCTGCTCTAAAACGATGGGATATTAAGACTCTACCTTTTATTCCACGAGAGTTCGAGTGGCTTCCAGTAGCGGATAAACGCTCACGAAAGCAGCTTAAAACTGCCTGTGACTTAATTGTAAAGGCAGATGAAGTAGTTGTAAGTACTGACTTTGATCGTGAAGGTCAGCTAATTGCAATGAATGTACTTAACCACTGCAATTTTTCAGGTGATGCTTTTCGACTGAAGCTAAGTGCTCTTGATCCTGCTTCTATCAGAAAAGCACTTGATAATATTGAACCTTTGCAGAATACGCACAATTTGTATGAGAGTGCTATAGCCCGTTCATACTCAGATTGGATTATCGGACTGAATCTGACACGACTTTTCACCTGTTTGGCAAGTTCATCAAGTGCTAATGAGGTGGTGAATATTGGTCGTATCCTTACTCCAACAGTAAATCTAATCTGTCAGCGTGATCTCGCTATTAAGAACTTTCAGCCACAGGATTTCTTTGAAGTTACTGCAGATGTCTCTGTTCAGAACGGTATGTTCAAAGCCAAGTGGATTTGTCCTGAAGAACATCTTGACGGTGACGGCCATCTTTTTGATTCTAAGATTGCTGCGGAGGTTATCTCTGATATTAAGGGTAAGAATGCAGAAATTGTTAACGTGGAGCGTACTGTAAGCAATGAACAGCCGCCTATGCTGTTCTCTCTGTCAAAGCTGCAGATTTATGCTGCCAGACACTTTGGCTTTAATGCCCAGAAAACATTAGATATCTGTCAGTCCTTATATGAGAAGAAGTTAACTACCTACCCAAGAAGTGACTGTCAGTACCTGCCTGAATCGCAGTTTGCTGAAGCTGAAGAGATTCTAAGGGAACTTGCTCATGATCCTGCTATCGAGCCTCTGATAAAAGGTTGTGATTTAACAAAGAAACCACGAGCCTACAGTGACAAGAAGATGACTGGTCATGCCCACAATGCAATTATCCCAAGTACAGGTGCTCAGAATATTCAGGATTTAACTCCTGATGAATTTAAGATCTATAACATCGTACGATTATATTTTATTACTCAGTTTTATGCTCCTGCACAGTACAATGTATTGGAAATCAATACAGAGTGCAATGGCCACAAGTTTATATCTAAAGGAAAGACCTTAATTAAACCTGGCTATAGAGTAATCTTCCATCAGGATCAGTTTGAGGAGGAGCAGCCAAAAGGCAATAATAAAGATAGTGTTGATATTGCTTCCATTCCAAATGTAAATATAGGAGAAAGATCCTTCATCAATGATGCTCAGATGGAAACCAAGAGAACCAGAGCACCTAAACACTTTGATGAGGCTTCTCTGATAGAGGCAATGACTAACGTTGGCAAATATGTTGACGATAAGGAGCAGAAGAAGATCCTGAATCAGACCTTAGGTTTAGGAACAGAGGCCTCACGAGCTACCATTATTGAGAATCTTAAGAAATACGGCTGGATTGACATTGTAAAAGAACATTATGAAGCCACCCAGAAAGCATTTAAGACAATGGAGATTCTACCTTATGACATTAAGTCTCCTGCAATGACAGCCATGTGGGAACTGGCACTTAATAATATTGTCAATAATCCGAATGAGAACTCTGAATTATTCGTAGATAATATTATCCGCTGGCTAAACGATGTATTTGCAAAATGCACTACTCCTGAAGCTGTAACCTACATTAAGAAGATTATCGGTGCAGCTCAGAATAATGCGCCTGTTTTCAACTGCGAAAAGTGTGGTTCTCCTTTAAGACTTCTAAAAGGCAAGTTCGGTCTATTCTTTCTATGTTCCAATGAGGCTTGTAAACAGACCTATCAGGAGCGTAACCGTAAACCTTTACCACTGTTCGATGCCGCAACAGCTCCTAAGTGTCCGAAATGCGGTGCTCCATTAAAGCAGGGACAGAGCAAAAAAGGTACATTGTTCTGGAAATGTCAGAATGAAAACTGTGCAATCTTTTTAAATGACAGCAGAGGTAAGCCCGTAATGCCTGAAAAATGTCCAGACTGTGGCGGTATGGTTTTTAGGCATAAAGGCAAATTTGGCAATTTCTGGAAATGCGAAAATTGCAATAAGAATTTTAAAGACACCGCTGGCAAGCCTTTACTTCTTTCCCCAAAGTGTCCTAAGTGTGGTGCACCAATGCGATATATTGATAAGAAAAAGGACGGTACAAAGATTACTCCTTTCTTTAGTTGTACTAACTATCCGAATTGTAATGGTGTACTCGATAAACACGGCAACGTTCAAAAGGACGAAAGGTAGATAAAATGTTCAGAATTTTATCAATGGCTACTCTAATCTTTGCTTTAGGAATTATCTTTGCTCCTGATGCTACTATGAATTATGTAAACACTGTATTTAATGCAGTAAAACAGAAGACAGGTATCGGAGAAGTTCAAAATCAGATAGAAAATAATTTCTTTAATGCTGTTGAAGCTGAAGGCAGAGAACTTGTTAACAGATTAAGACAATAGTGTTTAATTAAACAAAAGGAAATCTAACATGGAAAAAGAAACAAAAGAAAATGTTGAGAAGACAACTCCTGAACAGGAGAATAATTTTATTTCCGATAAGGAGAAAGAAGAATTCAAAGAGCTGGTTTCACAGCTGCATATGAAGAACAAGAATCTGGGTAAATACAGTAAGATTGCTCATTACTGTATTATCCCATTTCTCTGTTTACTTGTAATTGGTGCTGGCGATACCGTATTAGCTCATACCAGCTACAGCGGTGATCCTGTAAATCTTGTTATCTGTATTCTAAGTATTGTGACTATGATTTATGCTTTTGTAATGATTGTTAAGCTTCAGAGTATAAGTAAAGGCGATATCAATAAGATTTACAAAATCATGAGTACCAAAGAATTTATTGATTTATCAAAGGCTGACAAGAGACTTTTAAAGTCCTTCCTGTAATGCAGATCTGTCAGATGCTTTTTATTTTTCAATGCATTGGAAACAGATTGAAAGTTTTTCAAAAAAAATACTATAATTAAAGGAGAGGTAAGATTACTCCTACCTCTCGAGTGATTCTAAATTACCATGCTGGCTGGCACCATAATAGTAAAACTAGAACCACTAATATAATTAAGTATTTCATTTAAAATCCTTAATCATGATTAGAACAACGATTCTAATAATACTTTAGAGCCATTTCCCAGATGGCTCTAAGTATTTTAGAACCACCCACGCTATAGCGCATCTCCATTATAACATTTCTATATATAATTCCATTGTTTTATAACGTTTTTCTTTAATTTTCCAATGCATTGGAATTTAAAATTCGTGATTAAACCAGTTGATAAATTCTATTATTTTCATGAGAGTGATATTTTTACCTTTCCCTGTGACATACTTTCAACAACTTTGCCGTTATTGTTTGCGAGTGTACCTTGTTTCTTTTCCATATTAGAAATTCTGCACGATTATTTCTTTTCCAACTCTATTTGAGGCATCACAGTTGATGTATCTCTTTACATCGATCTCGTCAATTCTGAAGTCCTTATATAACTTCATAATTAAATTAGAATTACTGTTAGTCAAAATGAATTTAACACCTTTTTTGGAGATTTTTTTAACCAGCTTTGACAGACGTATATGATCTTCTTCAGTAAAACCACTGTCCTGATATGATGAAAATGTATTGTGGTAAGGACTATCAAAGAAAACGAAATCACCTTTCCTTGCATCTTTACAGCAAGCTTCAAAGTCACAGTTTAGCAGTTCAACATTTTGTAACAGTTCTGAGATGCCCAGGATATTATCTCTGTTACAACAGTTAATTTTCTTTTTATGTGCGGATGGAACGTTGTATTTTCCTTTTTGTGATACCCTGTAAAGACCGTTGAAACCAGCTTTGTTAAGAAATACGGTCATCGCAGCAGTTTTTGGAGTACTGGTGTGATTCTGAATCGCAGTATTAAAATCTTCTCTGACTGAGAGATAAAATTTGGTCTGTTCATCTGGATTATTGCTTTTATTGTATTCATTCTGCAGTATCTTCAATGCTTCAAGAAACTGAAGAGGCTTTTCTTTAATCTGCAGATAGCAATTGATAAGCTGGGGATTTAAATCATTAACCACAGCTTTCTCTGGCTTAAGTTCAAAAAGCATAGCTCCACCACCTAAAAATGGTTCAAAGTAGGTTCCATATTCGGACGGAACCCTTTGAATCAGCTCTGGCAGCAGCTGTCTTTTACCGCCTACCCATTTAACAAAAGGCACAAGATTCTGAACTGCGTTATTCATATTTATTTTACGTTTTTCCAATGCATTGGAATTTTTTTTTCTATTATAAATTGTAATGTCTAAATATTTAGTTAAATCAAGGAGAGCCTTTAACTCCTTTTTCATTAACTGGCGTTCAACTTCTTAACCGCAGCCTTCATCTTCTCAGCACCTCGCTTGTCATATCTTTGTGTGGTTGCTATGTTGCTGTGGCCCATCATATCTTTTACAGTAACAATATCCACACCAAGATTAAACAGATTTGTAGCAAAGGTTCTTCTCATATCATGTGGGGACCAGTTCTTCATATCAAGCTTTTTTACAATCTCTTTGGTGATCTCCCATACCCTATGAGTATTTAGTGGAGTCTGATATATATTGTCGTGCTTATCTACATTGGTAAAGACTGCTCCATCAAAATCTCTGCGTATGGAAAACCATTCCTGCAGACGTTCAACGGTTTTCTCAGGAATAAAGCACATACGCTCTTTATTACCTTTACCGATGATTGTCAGATAAGGATCGTCCTCGTCAAGATGTACATTCTTGTATTGCAAGCCAGCAACCTCAGCTCTTCTAAGTCCGCATTCAACCATTACAGAAAGCATGGCTCGATCTCTGATACTTGCTGATGATGCGCTCTCTTCCAGACAGGAAAACACTTCCTCAATTTCCTGTTTGGATAACGCCCTACCCTTTGTCAGGCGTGAGCCTCGAACACTCTTCACTCTTAACAGCAACTCATAATCTCGTGTAGATAATATATTGTTAACCCAAAGTCTACGGGCTACACCTTTGATTGCAGCCAAGACAGTATTCACTGTTGCAGGAGAATGATCCTGGGCTAGTTTGGTTCTCAGTCCAATTACGAGATTCTCTTTGAGTCTTGACCAGTCAAATGAGTTTAAATCTGAATCAAGTGTAGTTACGGCCAGCTTCAGATAACTTAACATTGTCTTCTGAGAGTTCTTTGAAGTCAGCGAGAAGATATATTCATTTACCGACTGTTTACCTAGGTCATAGTCCCCTGTATCCCGTGTCGCTATCTGAAATTCTTCTTCAGTAATTACTGCAATAGCATTATTCTTCCCCATACTTTCACCTTATATCTGTTTTCTTCTATTTATCTTTTTATGTCTAAA
>ONFP01000190.1 GCA_900317105.1 uncultured Succinatimonas sp.
TTTTGTGACCTGATTATCTGTTTTAATAATGCACGTATATTACACCTTGCATATATGTTATAATATCTGTTAAGAATTAGGCTCATGAGGTGTTTGTATGTATCTGGAAAAATTCAAAAGCGGTAAGAATACCTATATCAGATTGGTGGAATGCTATCGTGATCCTAATACCAAAACCAATCGTAAGAAGGTTATTAAGAATTATGGTAATTATGAAAAGCTTAAAGAGCAGTCTCCAGAGGTTTTAAGAGAGCTTGAGGAGAAGTACTCCAATGTTAAAGCTAAGGAAGCCCTGGCCCGCAATGACAACTTTGAGCGTCTGGTTAATTCTCTTTCTGCCGGAGTCGGAGACAGTGAGGAAAGCCTGCTGCTGAATTATTCAAGCCTAATCCTTAATCCTCTCTGGAGAGATTCTCTTGGTATGACCGAGTTTTTCAGATATCTGAAAACCAGAAATGATACCGATATTCAGTTTGATGCCTCTAAGCTTACCTATTATCTGGCAGTGCAGAAAATGGTTGAGCCTCAGTCTCACTTTCATGCCTACAGTTCTTTATCCTCATATGTTGGTACAGGCATTACTGAACTGGAGCTATCCTCTCTGTACAGATGTCTTGATTATCTGTATGCCAATAAGGAATCAATTCTGGCTCACATCAACAGAAAGGTAGAAGGACTCTATCCCCGTCAGAATTCTCTGCTTTTCTACGATACCACCAACTGCTATTTTGAGACACCTCTGGATGATGAGCAGACTTTTACCCGTTATGCTAAACAGGACTTCTGTGAACTTTTAAGAGATGAAGGTTATGAGGTTGCACCTGATGAGGTGGCTGCTCTTCTGGAAAAAGAGCCTTCCCTTATCGAAATCTATGAGAAGTGTCGAGAGGAATATGGTGAGGCAATTAGAATGAGAGGTCTTAGCAAAGAGCTTCATTATGATTTACCAATGGTCTCAGTAGCACTGGTCATTGACAGTAACGCTTTTCCAGTGGACTTTATGGTCTTTGCAGGAAATAAGTCTGAAAAAACAAACTTGGTTAACTCAATAGACCGCCTCAAGAGCACCTACAACATTACTGAGTCCATCATTGTTGCAGATTCTGGTCTGAACTCTGTACCAAACATGTATATGCTGCTAAAGAACGGCTTCGGTTATGCCCTCTCTAAATCAGCTCTATCTCTTCCAAAGAAGATGGAAGCAGATATAACCGACCTGAGCAAATACCCTGAAAAAACTGATGCCAAGGGTAATCCTCTGAATTATATGTACAGGATCATTGACTATCCACAGAAGTACAAAATCATTGACGAGGAGCATCCAGAAAACTCTCCTGTGACCGTAGTAATTCAAAATAAGATGCTGCTTACCTTCAGCAAGAAAAGACAGCAGCACGATCTCGCAGTCCTTGAGGAAAAGTTTGGTAAAGCCAGAAAGGCAGTTGCAGATGGAGATAAAATCAAGACCGTAAATAAAGGCTTCTCCTCTTTTTTAAGTGCTGATATTGATACCAAAAAGCTGATAGCCAAAAAGATCAAAATGAAGCTTATTGAAAAACACAGAAAACGTGCCGGCTTCGCAGCTGTAATTTACCATGATGTACCAACTAAGGAAGAGCTGATCTGGCTTCAGTCTCCTAAGGAGGAGACAAAACCTGAGCAGGGTATAGTCGGCAGAAACGGCCTTGATAATGTTGATATGTCCAATGTTTATCATCACCTGGTACAGATTGAAAGATGTTTCAGAATCATGAAGTCTAACTTCTCAATCAGACCAATGTTTGTTAGAACAGAAGCTCATATCAATGCTCATGTCCTAATCTGCATTATCTCTCTGATTATGCTGAGACTGATTCAGAAGAAACTCGAGGAAAAAGGGATCCATCTGTCAGAGAATGCAATCTGCTCTGGCCTGAACGATGCCAGGCTGTCCTACACAGTGAGAAACAATATCAACGTTTATGAGAAACTAACTCTCCGCAGACTGGATGTATCAACCACAGGAAAGGTTAATGGATACAAGATGAATGTGACTGACTTGCTTACCGAAGTAATAGATGGAGGTAAACTGAACCACTATAATTCCGATGAAGATTTAAGAAAGGT
>ONFP01000125.1 GCA_900317105.1 uncultured Succinatimonas sp.
TTAAGAGTTTTTGATATTCCTATCCGCGTGTACAACCTTTCCAAGGAAAGGAAAATTCAAAGTGGAGCTGGGGGCAGAAGAGCCTCTAAGGATGCTTTGATTAGTGACGTTTCCACTATTATTGCGAAAGGAAAATCCAAAAAGATCTCGATTAAAGATACTGAAAAGGTCGGCAGTGTGGAGAAGAAAATTGAGAGCACTCTGGGGATCGGGGTGCAGATACTCTGTTCCGACGGCAAAGGTTTTGCTGACAACAACAAGACTCTCAAGGAAATCAAGGATATCAAGAGCGACGATCTAATATCTCTCGATGTGGCCGTTAACAGCTCTACTACTGTAAATTCCTTTACTAAAGCATTTAACAAAGCCTGTAAAGGGGTAAGTGTCAGGGTATGGTGTCTTACTAAAAGTACTGGAAAAATCATGACCGGAGCCAGAGGTCATTTTGCTTCACCTGAGACTCTGCTAAAGGATGTGTCTGAGGACAATAAAATCGCTCAGCACGGTGTCATAGTTATTAATACTGCAGATCAGGTCAAGGTAGTAAAAAAGACATTTGCAAAGATGTATGGTCTTGGCATTGAGATTGTTACCGCTAGAGGCGGCCAATCTGTAGATGACGATTTGACGATAAGAAACGTCAGGAAAGGTTGATATTTTTTAACCTGATTATTAATTATTTTTTAACTTTTAAGGAGAAATTTTTATGAAATTTTCTGGAAGAACTACAGTGGCTAAGTTTAAGGCCATGTTCAAGGATGAGTTCAAGGTTGCAGTACGTGTTTATAACGGCAAGCATTTTGCCGAAGATTCAGCAACTCTTGCTTCTATCAGAACCGGTGATGTAAAGGGTGGCGAAGTTGAGATTCACGGCAACATGAAGGTTGGTAATGCTGAAAAGCTGCTTAAGGATAATTTCGGTATCACCATTCAGGTTGAGAACAAGGAAGGAGCATTGGCTGACAACAACGTTACCATTTCTTCTTTGCGTTGATTGTGTTGTTTTTATCAAGTGAGGAGGAGATGCTCGGGAATGGAACAGCTTTCTGAGTATCTCTTAATGCGGTGCAGATAGTCCAGAATGTCATGTCTTGCAAAAATGAACCAATATCTAGATGACATTTTCTCTTTGATTTTCAGAAAAAATCAAACTTCAGCACCGCATACTTTTTTGTTTGTGGTTTCTAAGTGAGTATCAGGTAGTTAATTATGGCAGTGAAAGAAATTGAGCCGCATCTCTGCACAGTCTATGATTACTTCTTAAAGAATAATCAGAAAAATGAGTATTTTGTTATCCCTGAATATCAGCGCAGTTATACATGGGAAATCGGCCAGTGCGATAAGCTTGTTGATGATATTGAAACCTTTATCAGCGAGGGGGCTGAGGATCCGTACTTTTTCGGTACTATTATTCTAAATGTTAAATCCGAAAAGATGTATCTGATTGACGGTCAGCAGCGTACTACTACCTTTTACCTGTTGCTTAAGGCTTTGGAATTTGTAATAGGTGCCAAGCTAAAGAATTTTGTAGAACATGATGAAGATTCTGAATTTCTCAAGGAAGGTCTTAAGGGAGATCTTCGTAAGATCCAGTCTGTTGTGTATAAAACAAATGATGAAGGTATTCTTAAGATAAAACGGGATCCGGCGTTGCTGGATCAACTTGTTCTGATTGAAAACAATTCCATTAATGAGCCTGAGATAAATAAGAAAATATTTGCTGAAATAGTCAGAACATTGAACTTTGATGATCTTAGTAATCTTGCAAAAGAAAATGAAATATCAAAGCCAAAACTGAATAAGATCAGTTTCTTCTCTAATTTTAAGTATTTCTATGACCGTCTTTCCAAATACGGTGAATCCAGTATTCATGTATTTGCTCAGAAGTTACTGGATAAATGCCAGCTTATTGTAATCAGAAGCTGGAATATTGAACAGGCAATCGCCATGTTCAATTCGCTGAATTCCAAGGGATTGCCACTTTCCGATGCAGACATAATTTCTGCAGCCATGTATGCGAATATCGTGGAAGAACCGGAAAAGAAGGAATTTGTTGAAAAATGGGGATTTATTCGAGAAGCCACTAAGGATGGAAGTGACCTTAAAAAAGGTAAAATTCTGGATATAGACGGAGTGCTTCAGCAGTACATGTACATATATAGAGCTGAAAACCGTGTATATATGAGTATTAATAGCGAAACCCCGAATGTTACCACTCCCGGTGTGAGAAAATTCTACGAAGGAGATAAAGGCTCCCTGTTGAAGAATCCATTGGTGCTTTGTGACAGCTTTAAAACAATTGTCAATCTTTGGCTTTTAATCAAAGATTATTCCATTGTTAAGCTTCTGCTTAAGTTCAATGTAAATGCAAAGCTTTATCTGGTTTCGTACCTTTTTAAATTCTGCCGTAATGATGGGAATGGAGATTTTGACAGTTCGGCTATAACAGAGGAACTGGTTTCTTCCATAGCTGTTCCTCTGTTAAGGCTCTTTGCTATTCTTGAAATTGTTGATGCCGGATACTCCAGTAACAAATTCAAAACATTCCTGTTTAAGGAAAATATTAAACTGGTAGATCCCCGGACTTCTATCAGCGAGATAGACAGTGATTTTAACAATCATATTAATGATGCCGGCAACTGGCAGAGAGATGATTTGAAAAGATCCTTACTTTTTTATGAAAGAAATCCTCTGGTTTACCTCAATGAATATCTTTATGCCAGAAATCACGGGAAGAAATTTATCCTGTCTGATAGCGTCAATATAGAGCACATTATGCCGGCAAGCGGTAAAAATATTGCTGTAATTCGCAAGGATGCCGGAATTAACGATGTCAATGAATTTGCAGCAATAGTTAATAAACTCGGAAATAAGATTCTTTTGGAAGAAAGTATTAATAAAACTATTGGTAATGCCTGGTTTAAGACTAAAACCCAGACCTCTGTGAGAGAAAAGTCCGGATATAAGGACAGCTGCTACAGCATAGCCGCATCTTTAACCACCTACGGTTCAGACTGGAGAGTTGAAGATATAAACATGGCTACCGAAAAGGCCGTAAACCGTATTCTGGATTTTATTTTCGGTAAATCATGATACTGATTTAAGCCGGTAGAAAAAATCCAGGGACAAAATTCCGGTATGCAGATCTCCCTGGGTTTTATACTGAATGGTTTGTTGCAATAAAACGGTAAATGATATTTTTGCAGAAATGATAGGAAACTTAAAAGCTTGATATTTTTAAAGCTGAATACTTGAAGAGCTTTATTACATACGAAAGCATTAAGGCGGAACCGGAGTTTTCCAAGAGGGGATTTGATTTATAAAATGCAGGTTTTATTACCTGTCAGGAGGTTTTATGAAAGACACTAAAGCATCAGGAAATCAAAAGAAGGCTACGGCCAAAACCGGGGAAAAGGCTTCTTCATCTAAAGCTACAGCTACAGTAAAAACGTCATCTAAGAATCAGGCTGCAAAGACTGTAAAGAATACTGTTAAAGCAGCTAAACCGGCAGTAAAACAGCAGACTGCTAAAAACACTGACAAGGCAGCTGCCTCAAAAACTGCTGTACCGGAGCTTAAGAAGGGGGACTACTTCAAGTTCGGAAGTTATTACCAGGAGAACAGCACTAAGAAAACTCCCATTGAGTGGCTGGTTCTAAAAAAGTCCGGTACAAAGGTTCTTCTAATCTCCAGATATGGTTTGGATTGTAAGAACTACCACAATCAATGTGTAGATATAACCTGGGAAAACTGCGATCTCAGGAAATGGCTGAACGGAGAATTCCTGAAGAATGCCTTTACCGCTACAGAACAGAAGAAGATTGCGGTAACCAAACTTACGAATGACAACAATGCGAAGTCTGGCACCTTTGGTGGAAACAGTACGGAAGATAGAGTGTTCTGCTTAAGTGTAGCCGAAGCAGGTAGTCTCTTTAAGGACAAAGAGTCCCGTAAATGTATACCAACCCCCTATGCTTTAGGAAAAGGATGTCATAAATCTGGTGTGTGTTTTATTAATGGCAGAGGCTGTTGTCCTTGGTGGCTTCGGTCGCCGGGCTACTATCAGCACTTCGCGACGTCTGTTGACTACATCTACATCGAATCGCTTGATCTGTATGGCTGCTCTGTTAGCT
>ONFP01000041.1 GCA_900317105.1 uncultured Succinatimonas sp.
GAAAAAAAGACACAGGGATATTATACCATGATATATATGTTACAGTATATTACTTTATACAAATATGTGAATCAGGTCAAAAATAAAGCCCCATAAGGGTTTGCGCGATGTTTATAGTCTATTTAACTGCAAAAGTTAGGTTTATGTCTTGAGCCTAACTATAATCTCTTCTGGTAGGGATGCCCCCTCCTGCTTTTAATTTGAAAAAGATTTATTATGCAATCTTCTCAAAAATAATCCGAAGCTTTTGGGGCTTCGGATCCTTTCAAATTAAGTCAAGAATGAATTACTTCTTATACTTCTGATTTACCATCTCATGCAGTTCCTGAAGAGAATGAACAGTTGCATACTCATCTGCACTTATTGCCTCAACAGAAGCAATAGCTGCATTTAAGGTTGTGGTATAGCAGATATCATAACGCAGACAGCTGCGACGCAGTGAACGGGAATCCTCAACAGACTGACGACCTTCGGTTGAATTGATAACCCAGTTGTACTTACCTGATTTAATGAAGTCCAGTAAGTTTGGTCTAGCTTCATAAACTTTGTGTACATGGGTACATTCAATGCCGGCATCTCTTAGAGTCTGACAGGTTCCCTGAGTTGCCTCAAGCTTGAAGCCTGCTTCAACCAGTTTACGTCCAAACTCAGGCAGTCTGTTCTGATCTGACTTCTTGATTGAAAGCAGAACAGTTCCAGATCTCTGGATAGGAGACTTGGCTGCAAGCTGAGCTTTAGCAAAAGCCTCTGGGAATGATGTTGCAGTACCCATGGTTTCACCGGTTGATCTCATTTCAGGTCCTAACAGAGGATCTGATCCTGGGAACTTGGCAAATGGCAGCACAACTTCCTTAACTGAGTAGTGAGTAGTATGGAGGAACCACCTCATGGGTGATACCCTGTTCAGCCAGAGTCTTACCTGTCATTACACGAGCTGCAATCTTAGCCATTGGTAGTCCGGTTGCCTTGGATACGAATGGAATGGTACGTGCGGCACGAGGGTTAACTTCGATTAGATAAATCTTGTCCTCACGGATTGCCAGCTGAACATTCATCAGACCTTTAACATTTAAGGCTAAAGCAAGATCTTTTGAGATCTTGGTGAGTCTGTCAATCATATCCTGCTTTAAGTGATATGGAGGTAGAACACAGGAAGCGTCACCAGAGTGAACACCACACTCCTCAACGTGCTCCATGATGCCACCGATTACAACATCCTTTCCGTCAGCAACAGCATCAACGTCGATTTCGGTAGCGTGATCCAGGAACTTGTCCAGAAGAACTGGTGACTTGTTTGAAACCTTAACAGCTTCAGCGAAGTAGGTGCGCAGATCGTCTTCACCGTAGACAACTTCCATGGCACGACCGCCTAAAACGTAGGATGGACGTACAACCAGAGGGTAGCCGATTTCGCTGGCAACAGTAATAGCCTGGTTCAGAGAAGTTGCAGTGCCGTTCTTAGGCTGCAGCAGTTCAAGTTTGTTAACAACTTCCTGGAACAGCTTACGATCTTCTGCGCGGTCGATATCGGTAGGTGATGTACCGATGATAGGCACACCTTCAGCCTCAAGCTTCTTGGCAAGTTTCAGAGGTGTCTGACCACCGAACTGAACAATCACACCGACAGGCTTTTCAACACGGGCAATTTCAAGAACATCTTCAAGGGTTACAGGCTCGAAGTATAGTCTGTCTGAAATATCGTAGTCGGTTGATACAGTCTCAGGGTTACAGTTAACCATGATTGACTCGTAGCCGTCTTCACGAAGAGCCATTGAGGCGTGAACACAGCAGTAGTCGAACTCGATACCCTGACCGATACGGTTAGGGCCGCCGCCTAAAACGATAACCTTCTTCTTATCGGATGGACGGGCCTCACATTCCTGCTCATAGGTTGAGTACATATAAGCGGTGGAGGTTGCAAACTCAGCAGCACAGGTATCAACTCTCTTGTAGGTTGGGTAAACCTCAAAGAGCCATCTGCGAGCGCGAACCTTATCCTCAGTAGTCTTTAAAAGTTTGGCAAGTCTTGCATCTGAGAAACCGCGGGACTTGAGATCTTTCATCTCGTCGGCATCGATAGACTTTAAGGTTCTGCCGCCTAAAGACTGCTCAATATCAATGATTTCCTTAATCTGACATAGGAACCATGGGTCGATCTGGGTGTAGCCGAAGACCTCTTCAACGGTCATGCCTAAACGGAAGGCATCGCCGATGTACCAGATACGGTGGGCGCCTGCAGTCTCAAGTTCGTGAAGAAGCTTTAATCTTGCGTCTGGTTTCTTCATGTCAAGACGAGGGTCGAAACCGCTCTTGCCGGTTTCAAGACCGCGCAGAGCTTTCTGCAGAGATTCCTCGAAGGTACGGCCGATAGCCATAACTTCACCTACAGACTTCATCTGAGTGGTCAGGCGATCATCTGAGTTAGGGAATTTTTCAAAGTTGAAACGAGGGATCTTAGTAACAACATAGTCAAGACTTGGCTCGAATGAGGCTGGAGTCTTGTCGCCGGTGATGTCATTTCCAAGCTCATCTAAGGTATAACCTACAGCCAGCTTGGCGGCAATCTTGGCGATAGGGAAGCCGGTTGCCTTTGAGGCTAAAGCTGATGAACGGGATACACGAGGGTTCATCTCAATGATAACCATACGTCCGTTCTTTGGATTGATACCGAACTGAACATTTGAACCGCCAGTCTCAACACCGATTTCACGCAGAACAGCCATAGCGGCGTCACGCATGATCTGGTATTCCTTATCGGTCAGTGTCTGAGCTGGTGCTACAGTGATTGAGTCACCGGTGTGAATACCCATTGGGTCAAGGTTTTCGATGGAGCAGACAATAATGCAGTTATCCTTATGATCACGGACAACCTCCATCTCGTACTCTTTCCATCCAATGAGTGATTCGTCAATTAAAAGTTCGTGGGTAGGGGAGAGTTCTAAGCCCTTGTTACAGATATCCTCGAACTCCTCTGGGTTGTAGGCAATACCGCCACCGGTGCCGCCCATAGTGAAGGATGGTCTTATAATACAAGGGAATCCAACCTGTTTCTGAACTTCCCAGGCTTCCTGTATGCTGTGTGCAATACCGGCACGAGGACACTCAAGACCGATTGCCTTCATGGCCTTGTCGAATCTTTCACGGTTCTCAGCCTTGTCGATGGCATCGGCTTTAGCACCGATCATCTCGACATTGTACTTGGCAAGTACACCGTGTTTTTCAAGATCAAGGGCGCAGTTTAGAGCGGTCTGACCGCCCATGGTTGGCAGTACTGCATCTGGACGTTCCTTCTCGATGATGTTCTCTACAACCTTCCAGTGGATAGGCTCAATGTAGGTAACATCTGCAACATCAGGATCGGTCATGATGGTTGCAGGGTTGGAGTTTACAAGGATAACCTTGTAGCCTTCCTCTCTTAGGGCTCTGCATGCCTGAGTACCTGAGTAGTCAAACTCACAGGCCTGGCCGATAACAATTGGGCCTGCGCCTAAGATTAAGATTTTTTTTATGTCTGTACGTTTTGGCATCTGTTATCCCCTAAGCTTTTTCTCTGTATTTGCGCATAAGCTCAACGAAATGTTTAAATAAAGCCATTGGATCGTGTGGACCTGGACTTGCTTCAGGATGTCCCTGGAAGCTGAAGGCTGGTGCATCGGTACGTTCAACGCCCTGCAGGGTTCCATCGAACAGTGATTTGTGTGTTGCCTTCAGATTGGCTGGAAGAGTTGCCTCATCTACACAGAAACCATGGTTCTGAGAGGTGATGTAAACTACTCCGCTCTCCAAATCTCTTACAGGGTGGTTGGCACCGTGATGACCGCACTTCATCTTGATGGTCTTAGCACCTGAGGCTAAGGACAAAAGCTGATGTCCAAGACAAATGCCGAATAACGGAATCTTATGCTCAAGGAAGGTTCTGATAGCTTCCTGTGCATAAGTACATGGTTCAGGATCTCCTGGTCCGTTGGACAGGAAGATACCGTCTGGATTCATTTTTATTACTTCACTTGCAGGTGTCATTGCAGGTACAACGGTAACCTTGCAGCCAAGAGAAGTCAGAATTCTTAGGATGTTGTACTTAACACCGAAATCGTAGGCTACAACGTTAAACTCGGTACGGCTCTTGTTTACATAGCCAGAACCAAGTTCCCAGGTACCTTCGTTCCAGTCGTATATTTCTTTGGTACTTACAACCTTGGCAAGATCCATTCCCTTGATTCCAGCGAATTCTCTTGCAAGCTTTAGAGCTTTTTCAGCAGTCATTTTAGGATCGGTTGACAGACATGCATTCTGGGCACCTTTCTCACGAAGGATTCTTGTCAGCATTCTGGTATCAATTCCGTAAATTCCAGGCTTTTTATACTTTGCAAGGAAATCGCTCAGGTTCATGGTGCTGCGGAAGTTTGAAGCTACCAGAGACAGATCTCTTACAACCAGACCCATTGCAAAAACATCCCGAGATTCGATGTCTTCTTCATTTGTACCGTAATTGCCGATGTGAGGATAAGTAAGAGTGACGATTTGACTAGCGTATGAAGGATCGGTAAGAATTTCCTGATATCCTGTCATGGATGTATTGAATACGACTTCACCAACGGTGGTAGTATTTTCAGCGCCGAACGCTTTTCCTTTAAATACTGTTCCGTCAGCGAGAGCCAGAATTGCGGATGCGACCACAAAGACCCCCAAAAAAATGATTGAGAACACAAAGTGACGCTGATCTTTGGTGCAGTATTTTTTTTTCACCAGGACCATAGTCTGCAATATTTTAGACGAATCTCATACTTTTTCAAGAAAAAAACTTATTTGAACCAATTTGGTTATATGATGTCCTTTTTCTTTGTTTTTTTTCACAATTATTCCTGCTTCCTATAACTGAAATAAGAAAGTTCGATATAATTAGGGTAAAAAAATTACTATAAATAAGCGTATTCGGATATTGTTTTCTAAGAATGTTTAATCGCCAGCATAAGGTTAGGTTAAGACTTAAGAAGAGCACCTTTATAATTGAATGTGCTCTGGCTATTGCTGTCTCTGTAGCTGGTGGCTGCTCCTCTGACGGCAAGCCTGTTAAATCCGTCAACACCGTACCAAATCCTATAACCATCAAGGTTAACGGTATCAAAAGACAGGATGTAAGGGATAACGTATACGGATATCTGTCCTCGCTGCCCCAGATTGCCAAGGAAAAATCCCGACTCTATGGCAAGGAGATTTCCGATAAGATTACGCTTGCAGTTCACTCCTACGGTTACTACCATCCTAAGATAAATCTTGATTATCCTAAGAGGGATTCCAAATCAAGAGAGCTTGTAGCCGACGTTGATTTAGGAAAGCCTCTTTTCATCAGAAATTTCCAGATTGAGATTCTGGGTGAGGGAGCTTTTTATCAGTCCTTTAAAAAGATTGTAGAGAAGAGCGGAATCGGTCCATATACTCTGCTTGACCATGGTAGATACGAGCAGCTCAAGGCTGCGCTCAAGGATAATGCCATCTCTCTGGGCTTTTTTGATTCAAAGCTTATCAGTTCAAGAATTCTGGTATACCAGGAGCAGAATGCTGCAGATATTGTTCTAATCTACGATACCGGCAAGCGCTATAAATTCGGCAAGCTGATAACTGATGAGAAAACCGACTGGCTTTTAACTCCTTCAAGATCGCTTATTAACTTCAAGGAAGGAGATTATTTCTCCTCTCATACACTGAACAGTTTCTCAACTTCACTGTCACAGACCAACTACTACCGTTCTGTGGATGTACAGCCGGTTGTGGAGGAGCGTAAGGATGGTCAGGTTCCTGTAAAACTAGGTCTTGAACGACAGGCTAAGAATCAGTACCGTGTCGGTATCGGTTTTTCAACAGATGAAGGTATCCGTGGAATTTTAGGCTGGGATAAGCCTCTTATCAGTTCAAAAGGTCATTCCTTCTCATCCTTTGTCAGAGCCTCTAAGAAGAAACAGACAGCTCAGGCTATCTACAAGATTCCGCACAAGAATCCTAATTTAGATTATTTCTTTATCAAGCTCTCTCAGACCAGAATCGATCTGAACGATACCCTGTCAGATGTCTCTCATGGCTCTTTCCACTATGTAGCCAATATGGTTGGTAAATGGCGTCGAGACTATTATGTAGCCACTGAGTATGAGGACTACACTCAGGCTGACGAGGATGGTCATTCCTTCAATACCATGCTCGGCACCATGCTCTCTATGAGAACATCAACAGGAGGTCTTGACCCTAGAGCTGGTTACTCGATTGTTTTTGATAACAAATTCTCCTCGAGGATTATCTCAGATCTGACATTCTGGAAGAGTGAACTGATCTTCAAGGGTGTATTATCACCTACAGAGAACACAAGATTTTTATATAAATTATATCAGGGCGCAAACTTAGGTTCTGATGCAGGAAAGGTTCCTCCTTCTATGCGTTATTTTGCCGGCGGTGATCAGACCCTGCGTGGCTTTAGCTATAAGTCTCAGTCTACTAGAAACTCAAAGGATGAGCTTCTTGGTTCTAAATATATGTCCTGTGCCACTGCAGAATTTGAATTTCCGATTGGTATCAGCAACAGCAGAGGTGCGGTATTCCTAGACTCTGCAATTGTTACAAACGACTATAAAGAGGATCATCATTTTCTGTACGGACCGGGCATCGGCTACCGCTACATAACGCCTTACGGTATTGCCAAGATTGATATTGCATACGGAATTGACAATCATCGTGACAAGCACGGCGTAAGATTACACCTGCAGTTTGGCCCAGAATTTTAAATATGAATGCAAAATTAAAAAAAATTTTAAAAATTTCTGCACTGATAACTGCTGTTCTGATGCTGACTTTGGGCTCAATTCTGTATTATGCCCTGGGCACAACATCGGGAATGAAGTTTATTGTCTCCAATGTCAACAGTTCCTTATCTGACATTCTGACCATTACTGCAGATATTGATGAAGGCTCGGTTCTAAACGGCTTTAAGACCGACAGCTATTTTGAAGTCAATGTAAAGGACGTGGTGATTATCCGTGCCAACAGTCTCGATCTCAAATATCATGCCTTAGGCTATCTCTCTTCAGATGTCTTTAAAATCGATCATCTTATTGCCGATAAGCTTGAAGTTGAACTTACCTACCAGTCTGATGAGGAGGAGAGCTCTGAGGAAGAGGCATTAACTGCAGTAGAAGCAGAAGATGAAGAGCCATTCCGACTGGATTTTCTGGTAAAGATTGCAATTGATTCCTTAAAACTGAAGGATTTTGCCTATCTTTCAGATATTGTGGATGTAAGAGTCCCAAAGGCTGATCTTGTTTTAGAGGCTCATGATGATTTTGCAGGAGTAACCTCAGGTGTTATTGAAAATCCGTCAGTCCATCTTAAATATACCGGAGATGATACTGAGGCTCCTAATAACCTGCCTGAAATCCTGACATTTGACAATGGCAACGGTGCCATCGAGAAGATTACCGATATTGATCTTCCTTTAAACTGCGCTCTATACAATCTTAAGATTAAGCAGGGCAGATATTATCAGGACGGCTACGATACCGGTCTTGTGGATGCCACAGTGAATGCACTGTGGGAGCACACTCTGTTAAAGGTCTTTTCAGTTAGAGCATGTCATGCTTTAGGTGAGGTCAGTGTATCTGGCACCATGGATTTTGTTGATTACTACAACATGAATTTTGTGGTTTCAGGTGTCGGCTATAACACCAAATACAATCTTGAGCACTACGAGTCTGCCTTATATGGACTGACAGGAGAGGGAACCATTAAAGGAGATCTGGTTAATCTTAATCTTGATGCCTCCATCAATACTCCTAAAAAGATAGATGTGAAGGCCAGGATAAATACACTGTCAAATGAAGTGCCTGTTTATCTTGGAGTAAAATCCGACAACATTACCTTCCCAATGGTGGACTCAGAGGAACTGCAGAAAAAGGCTAAAACCTCGCTTGAGCATGAAACCGTAAAAGAGATTGTTTCTAATATCAAATCTGTTGAGACCGGTATCTCCTCAAGCATCAGCGAAGATGATTTAAAACGCAATCTTCTGCACTTTAGGAATGTTAATCTGACATTGGATGGAGCCATCTTCAAAGAGATGCCTCTTAAGCTTGATACCGTATTTTTTGGTTACGGCTTTAAAAAGACCAAGCTTTCGCTGGACTCAACACTTACCCTGTCAGACTTTGAGATTCATCATTTTGATCTCAGCGGCCTTTTAGGTGATCGTGTGGTGAAGGGTAATGCAGAAGGCCTTGTCTCCTTTGATGAAAAGGTTGGCTTTGACGGCAAGGTAAGCTTCAAGGCTGATGATGCAGGTGATATCTCCGAGTTTCTGCGCGGAGGTCTTGAGATGGACTCTCAGTTCAGAGTCTTTTCCGATTCAAAATCAAATGCTATTGAAGTCGGAGTCGATCATGTTAATGCGAGATTTAATCTGAACTCTAATCCATCTGAGCTGGTCATCAAAGATTTAGCCGGTGTTTCTGATACAGGATTTCATGTAGAGAAATTTGAGTTTAATCAGAAGGAAAACTCGGTAAATTTAAAAGGCAATCTAAGCGAAAGCTCTTCTTATCTGGACGGTTCATTTGAGTTGCCTGATTTATCCTTGATTATTCCGGGGGCCAAGGGTAGTTTTAAAGGACGACTGGCGGTAAGCGGGGATGCAAAATCTCCAAGAATTTCTCTTGCCGGAAAGTCTGAGCGCTTTTTCTTCAATAACATTTTCATGTCCAATTTTGTGTTTGATACCGTAATGGATTTAGCCTCAATGCACATGAATCTGTCTATGATTGCCAATACGGTTATGGTGTCAAAATACATCAAGCCTTATAAGAAATGCTCTCTGGATTTTTCAGGAGATCTTCCTCATCACCGACTTACTTTTTCCTGCGGTTCAGGTGGAGGCAGTTACATCTCAGCTGAAGGCTCATATGATCAAAACAGGAATTCCTATGCCGCCAAGATTATGAATATGCTGGTGGTATCGAATGTGGTTGAACCTATTTTCATAAAAGAGCCTATTGAGATTAATCTGAATCTTAATGATAAGAGTGGCAGGATTTCCCCGGTTACCATCACAGACGGAAACTTTAATCTAATCTCAACAGAGACTATCTTTGGTCCTGGTACTCTTAAAACAGTTGTTGATCTTGATAAGCTTAATCTGCAGGTGGTAAACAAATATCTCCCTGATGAGGTTAAACTTTCAGGAAAACTCTCCGGACATTCAGATATCAATGTAACTAACGGAATTCCTAACGTAAAAGGTAATATCAAATCTGAAAACGGCAGGGTAATGGCATACTCAAGCTTTATTCCATACAAGAATATTCATATTGATTTTGATGCATACCGACAGAAGTTTACAACCGATCTCAATGTTGAATTACGAAGAGAGCTCGGAACCCTGAATATCAGTGCAGCGGTTACTGATCCTTATTCTTCAAAGAAGTTATCCGGCAACGTACTTTTAAAAGATCTTAATCTTGATCTGTTCACTGCAACCACCAAACAGCTTAATCTTCTTGAGGGCCTAGCCAATATTAAAGGTACTCTTGGCGGTACTCTTGATGTTCCTTTATTCTTTGGTGACATAAATGTAAACGGCAGAGCCGATCCTGCTTTGAGTATCGGAGAGATCAGCAAGTTTGACGTCAGTGTAAAAGCTGACGGTTCAAAGGGTAAGGTTAACGGTGTGTTTACTCTTAATGAGTCGGATCTTAAGCTTACAGGTGACCTTGACTGGACTGAAGGCGCCCGAGGCAGACTTCATCTAGATGCTGATAATCTGCCTTTCTTCCTTTTAACCTATGGTGAGGCCGTGGCAAATATCCATACTCTGTGCGAGCTTAATGAGGTTATCAAGGTGACAGGTAAGGTTGATATTCCTCGGGCCACCATTAAATTCAAGTCTCTTGATAACAAGAGTATCTCACCATCCAAGGATGAAATCTTTGTGGACTCCAATACCAATCTGCGCGGTATGATGATTGACCGTAAAAAGGCGGCAGCAATCAATAATGACATGATCCTTGATGTACAGATCAATCTTGGCGATAACATCAGAGTTAACGCTATGGGCGTGCGCTCGCAGGTTGTAGGCGGTGTTAATATCACCAAGGCTTCTGATTCTAACAGGGTCCTCTCTAAGGGTAAGATTTCGCTTGAACACGCTACTGCGGATATGTACGGTCACAAGTTTATTATCAATCACGGACATGCCATCTTTAAAAATGATATTACCAATCCGGCACTGGATGTTGAAGTGGTGGCAGACCCAAGTGCCATTGACGATGATGTGCTGGCTGGTGTAAAGGTTACCGGATATGCTGAGAATCCTGAGATAACGCTGTTTTCCAAGCCTGCCATGAGTAAGAACGAGATCTTAAGCTACCTATTATATGGTCATGGCCTTGAGCGAAACTCCTCTGGCAATTCAGATGCCTCAAGTACCCAGCTTTTAATGTCATTGGGTCTTGGAACCACAGCGGGTATGCTGAATTCTGTTGTCGGAATCTTCGGTATGGAAGGTGTGCAGTTAGGCTCATCTGGAAGCGGAGAGGAAACACAGGTTGAAGTTCAAACCTACGTGAACAACAGATTGCGTCTTTCATATGGATATGGTATTTATAACTCGGTTAATGAGTTTAAGATCAGGTATGAACTAATAAGAAAGCTGTATGCTGAATTCGTCGCATCAATCGATCAGTCGGTAAATCTTATTTACAGCTTTGAGACAAATTAAAATAGGTATAACACTTGAAATACGTTTTTACAGAAGCAACCGAAGAAGCTCAGAATGCTGCAGATGCCATTGTTGAGCTTGAATATCAGGATTTACTGCCTGTTATTGAAAGAAAAGATTTCAAAGATACAAGTGAATTTAGACCTCGCTCCTTTGCCAGACTCCAGTTAAGAGCAAGAAATGCTGTAAAAGAGCTTATAAACAATCCTTATACCAAAATTCTTATGCTCTGCGGCAGTTCAAGAGTAAACACTATTGAGATTGCTCATGAACTAGTAGCTGAACTCTCTGGGCAGGAACCTACCATTGCCTATGCGCCAACCAGGTTTGAATTTTTTGGTAATGACAAGGTTGACGGTGTTCTGACCTCTAAAGGCTATGTCATAATGCCTTGCTCTCATCTGCTAGATCATCCAAAATGGCTGAATATGTCAGACGCATGCATTGCTCAGAACGAAGGTCTTAAGCTTATTCTGTGCGGTGATGCCACCGAGTGTGCTTCTCTGCAGATGATCTGGCCTTCACTTGATAATGTGCTTCGCTCAGATATTGTCATGGAATTTCCTATTGCCGGTGGTGTCGAGCTTATGGCATCCCTTGTGGCAAGTTATGTTAAAAAGTATAAGCTTCATAACTTTTCGCAGGAGGCAATTGAACTTCTGTGTATCTGGTCTTCAAGACAGTCAGGAGACAGAAGATGGCTCGGAATTCCTGAGATAAGACTTTGTACTCTGGTAATAGCTGCCAATCGTTATGCAAATGGAAATACTGTTGATAACCTTGCTGTATTAAAGGCAATCGCTGCAGAAGATTACCGTATCAACTATTTTGCTGAGCTTGAATTAAGAAATCACCGTGACAACCAGATCCTGCTTGCAACAGAAGGTGAAGAGGTAGGGCAGATAAACGGCCTGAGTGTCATTGAAACCGCCGGAACCTCCTATGAATATGGAGAGCCTGTCAGAATCACCGCAACTTTACGCGCCGGTGGAGAAGGGGATGTTATAGATATTGAGCGCAAGGCTGAACTTGCAGGTCAGATTCATGCCAAGGCCATGATGATTATCAATGGTTTTCTTGCTAATGAATTTGGTGCTGAACAGCCTCTGCCTGTATCTGCAAGTTTGGTCTTTGAACAGTCATACAGTGAGATTGATGGTGACTCTGCATCATTAACCGGTCTTTGTGCAGTTATCTCTGCCTTATCCGATTTACCTATTCGTCAGGATCTGGCTGTAACCGGAGCTGTTGATCAGTTCGGAGATGTTCAGCCTGTAGGCGGTGTTAATGAGAAGATTGAAGGCTTTTTCAAGATCTGTCGTCTGCATGGACTAACCGGAACTCAGGGCGTAATTATTCCTGCTTCCTGTGTTGATCAGCTTGTATTGAGAGGATCCGTTATCTCTGCAGTTAAGGAAGGTAAGTTCCATATTTATGTTGTTTCCCATGTAACCGGAGCAGCCAAGTTATTACTTAAAACTCCTTGGGGAGACAGTTCGGTTGAGAATTCTATCTGCGCCAAGATTTGTACAAGACTGGATGAAATTGGAAATGGCAAGAATCCTCGTCCATGGTGGAAGTTCTTTTAACGATTTCTCGTGAGGAAAAGGAAATATGCCTATAAAAGTGATTGCTTCATCTGAAAGATTCGAGGATTTTTTAGATAGTAATTCAATCTATGTAGATAAGACGGAGTATATCTATAATCTTATAAGAAATTATAAGCGCGTCTTCTTTTCTCGTCCTCGTCGTTTCGGTAAATCTCTAACACTAAATACTATCGGAACTCTTTTTGAACAGGGAGTTGAGCCTTACTTTAAGGGAACTTGGATTTACGATAAATGGGAGCAGGAAAAGTACCCTGTTCTCCATCTGAATTTCCTTGAGTATAGGGTAAATAGCGTTGCTGCATTCAATGAGAAAATCTCAAAGGCAATATCCGTATTTGCTGAAAAACAAGGCTTAAAGGATGCGATTACAAGTTGTGAAGCGGATAGTGCAATCATTGAGCTTTTTAATGCTCTTGATGACAAAAAGATTGTTATTCTAATAGATGAGTATGATTGTCAGCTTACCGCTAATATCAATAATCCAGAGCTCTATGAGTCATTTAGAAACTGCATACGAGAGTTTTATGCTGCGCTAAAAGGAAAGAAGCAGATTAGATTTCTTGCAGTTACAGGTGTAACTCGCCTTAAGGATGTAGCAATTTTCTCTGTAGGTTCTGATATCAAGGATTTAAGCTATCATAATGCTTATTCAAAGATGATAGGTTTTACCAGAGAAGAGATTAAGCAATTCTATATTGATTATTTAAAGCTTGGAGTTTCTTTTGAAAAGCATAAAGATACTGATGCCGTGTCGGATGAGGAAATAGAGAAGCTTCTGGACAGAATGGCGGTTAATTACGATGGCTACTGCTTTGATGAATTTTTTGAAAACAAAGTTTTCTCAACCTATTCTGTAAACAACTTTTTACAGGATATAGCCGAAAGAAGAAAGGTTGTTTTTGGTGATTACTGGTACGATGTTGGAGGAATTCCATCAATACTCAGAAATTATATGGAATCTCATGAAATCGATCTGAATAAATTTCAGTCATCAGAAATAGTTATTAACTACGACGATTTTAAGAATCCAACTTCTCTAATAGATATGAACGAAAATGTTCTTATGTATCAGTCTGGGTATCTGACCTTAAAATCTGATATCAATTCTAATCGTTCTACTTTATTGCTGGGCTTTGCAAACAAAGAAGTGTCAACTGCCTTGTGCAGGCTTCTAAGTATGAAACTGTTTTCAAAGACAATAGAAATCATTACCTACAATAATGTTAATCTTCTTGAAACAAGTTCTGTTGAAGAGTTGATATCCTTATTCAATAGCGTAACTGCAGCTGTGGTATACGATAAGAATACAGTAATACATGACGAATCATCATTAAGGGCGGTTATTCAAGCTTATCTTATGGGAAAGGGAGTCGATGTTAGATCTGAACAGCATAATTTTAAAGGTAGAAGTGATATTCTGATCAATCTTGATAACAGGAGAATTGTTCTTGAGCTGAAATATTCTGATGAAGGACAGAATGTTGAATCTCTTCTTGAGGATGCTGTAAAACAGATTAAGGAAAAAGAGTACGGTTCTGAATATCTTGAAGGAAGAGAACTAATCCAGATTGCTTGTGTTTTTGATGGTTCAAAGGACAAACGAAAAATTACGCTCTACAAGATTGTTGATTAGTTTTTGAATGAAAGTGAAAGAACAGAGGATAGTTCCTCTATTCTTTTAAGACAAAAAAATATAAAAGTAACAGTTTATTAATAGTATAAAAATGCCATAACAACTATTCAATAACCAGCAGATCTCTTGCTACCTTTAGAGATATCTCTTCCCCAGATAAAGCCTTCAGCATTTCAAGTCCGAAAGCAATAGCATAGTGAGCAGATCTTGCGGTTATAATCCTGCCATCCTCTGAAACAGAAACGCCCTGTTTACTGAAGTTTTTGCCGCATTCACATCCAGGATAGCATGAGGCTGTGGTCTTATCATCAATAAGTCCGTGAGAGTAAAGTACAACTCCAGGCGCTGCACAGATAGCACCTATAAGTTTTCCCTTTGCCTTCTGATCCTTTAGCAGGTCGATAACCTTGCCATTCTGTGCCATGTTTCTGGTTCCAGGACCTCCAGGAATTACAATCAGATCATATTCTCCCTCAAGCTCATCTATGTTGGTGTCGCATACAACGACGGTTCCGTGTGCTAAAGGCACCATTCGTGAGCTTTCATCTGTAACTGCAGCTGTGGTAATTTTTACTCCACCTCTGTGCAGTACATCCAAAGCAGCAGTAACCTCGATATCCTCTGTTCCGTTGGTGTATAAAATCAAAGCTGTTTTCATAGTGGTATCCTTACCTGTTTGTAGGAGTAATAATTTTCATACAAGTATATTGTGCAACAATACAATTAAAATTTTCTGTTTGTGCTTCAAAATTATCTGAATTTACCTTTCATTTTTACAAAGATTCTCTGAAAAATCTATATTTATCATCTACTCTTAGATAGAGTGTTTCTTTATTTTTCAAAGGTCAGCCTATGTATCTTGGCATACAGAATCTTGTTATGGAGCTTCAGGAGCTGCAGAACGGAAGTGTTTCCTATGTTGCCTGTTCAAACCGTAATATAGCAATTAACGTGGCTTTGTCATGTCTGTATCACAATTCAAGTGTATCCTATAAACGCTACTTTGTTGTCAGTGATGTTGACAGGGAAGAGTTCTTTATTCAGGGCTATGATCTTGATTATCTGCTTAGAATTGATACAGAAGTCTTTGTAAATAAAAACAGGAACAATCTTTTAAAAACTCTGGTCAATGACTTTAAATTCATGAAGATGACCAAGGAGAACTCCTTTATTATTGTTCTGTTTGATGAGATTTCGCTGCTACCATACGAAGGAAAGGAGCTCGATAAGCTTTTATCTAAATTTTCAATCTTTGCCTCCAGATTCAATACCGCCATGCTGTTTGTAAGTTTCGGTGATCATCCGGAGATGCTGGTTAAGAAGATTGCCAAGAAAAGTCATTACATCTCAGGTCTAGCGGTTTTATGTAATGATGGACCTGATCTGAAACTCGATACCAAGATGTGGAGAAACAATGAAGGAGTTTTTTCTCACGGTGAATCGCTGTTAAAGCTTGGTCCTAAGGGTTATGAGTTTAAGATTGACAGTAACAGTGTAGACAATGCCATCGACAACTCAATCTGTTACACACACGTGGATGCCCTGGAAATTGATAAGTCTCTTTTCAATTCTATTCATTTTTATAATTCAAATGATGATCTCTACGAGGATGCATCCCGCAAGGCTATTGCTGCAACCTTAATCTTCTGTCTGGCCTCAAGAGAACAGGTTGATTTTCTGGGAAAACACATTTATGAGCTAAGATCTAAACGTGGCAACTTCCTTAAGATTATCATCATTGAGAAAGTTCCAAAGGTGGATTCCTGTGTAAGAACATACTTTCTGGAGTGTGGAGCCAATTTCATTTTTGAGTCCACTTCAAACAGTGACTATATCAATGCCATGCTGCCATCGCTCAAATCAATGTCTTTCTCAAAGACTCTGAATCCTTCATTTGAGAATATAGTTGAGTCCTATCATCTGGTAGCCAAAGAGGAAAATGGCTTTTTGTATCCTGAAGTTTTTGTGAATAAGATTTATTCAATTGTAAGCATGCACATTAACGATGAGAATATTAAAGCCTGTCTTCTGATCCTCTCTCCTAAAGATGAGATTTCAATTGACGAATGTATTTTAAGATTCTCTCCAAAGCATGGTGGAGACTACTGTACAGCGATAAATAATGAGCTTTATGTATTCATTCCTCATTATGTCGAAAATATTTTCCCTGAAATCTTCGGACAGGTATTAGGCAGTACTTCAATTGAACTCTTCAAGTCCAACAGAGTTATTTCCAAGAAGAATCTGATCTTAGATGAGCTGATTGATATCAAGAACAATGACCGCATCTCTCACTCAGATAAAGAGTTTGCCGACAGAATACTAAAAGAGCACAGTCTGTATAGACTCAGTTAGGAGGAACTATGGAATCGGTTGTTATTGAAAAGGAAGTCCTGCTGATTATTGTTTTTTGTGCTGTAATGTTTGTTCCATTAGGTTTCTACATCCGCGACAATTTTTACCGCATGAAGCTTTTTTTCAGAATTGCTCCTAATCTTCGTTCAAATCTGAAATCAAAAGGGACTTTCAGAGACTATCTGAACAGTGGAAAAAATTAAATAAGTGCTGAATGGCTTATATATCAAATTCTGCCAATGTTTAGGCCCTTTTGTTTATAAATTCTGAAATTATTTTTCTTTTTAAGTGTTGACAGTATAGAGTTCTGCCTCTATAATGACACACGTTTTCACGACAGGGTGAAAACAAAATTTGAGATGTTCCTCCTTAGTTCAGTCGGTAGAACGGCGGACTGTTAATCCGTATGTCGCAGGTTCGAGTCCCGCAGGAGGAGCCAATCAAAAAAGAAAGCTAGGTATTCCTCCTTAGTTCAGTCGGTAGAACGGCGGACTGTTAATCCGTATGTCGCAGGTTCGAGTCCCGCAGGAGGAGCCACGCACAGAGCAACCTTTGGTTGCTTTTTTTGTTTCTGTATCATATAAAAATTACTCTCCTAATCCGATCCTTTTGTAACCTATCGATTTTGAAAAGCAACGAAAGCTTGATAACTCATTCTAGGAAAAAGATAAATATCCTCTGATATTTTTTTAATGGCTCTGAATGATCATTTGAATATTCTGTTTATTTTTTATGTCTTCGTCTCCATTTTGTGCTGATTCTTTGGTGATATTCATTTTATTTAATTATTTTTAGATGTAGTTAAAAGTTTTTAAATGTGTAGTGAAATATAATGCAAAAACTTTAATTGGAGAGTTAAAAAGATGAATGATTTTGAACAGGTGATTAGTAATTTAGCTAAAGAGTCTGGATTACCTTTGGCAATTGACAATAAAAATTCAGTGACTCTGGAGTATGACGATATATTTATTACTCTGCAGTGGCGTGCTGATTTTAATGATATCTTTATTTTTGCGCCTATAACTGATCCTGAGAAGATTTCATATCTTTCTGAGCCTGTTCTTCGATCAGCTTTAAAACTTTCTTTTGGCGGATTTGGAACCTCAGGAAATTTCCTGGGAATTGTTGATGAGTCTCTAGTTTTATCCACAGCAATTGGTTTGAAAGATTTAAATGCAGAACAGTTGGCTGAATATATTTTTTCTTTTGCTAATGCAGCGGAAAGTGTAAGAGTCCGCATTGTTAACGAGCTTCAGGATGTTCCTGAGACTGAAGAAAATACATCATCAGTATCTCCTTTAGGTCTTTCTGTATAGTTTGTTTCCGATCCACTATGGTTATTTAGAATTTTTTTTGGAGCATTTCTATGACCGTTTCATTAGAGAATATCGCATCTTTAAAAGATAACAGCCTCTATTATCTGTCAGATAAAGGTGAAGTGAAGAAAGCCGGACTCTGGACTAAATTCAAGTATGTCGCAAATCTGGGGCATTCCAGAGAAAGAGTTAACAACCTTTTAAATGAAGTGAAAAATATTCTGTTGCAGCAGTCTGAGGGTAAAGGTGCAGGTAAGATTGAAGCAAGGTTAAGAGAAACGGATATCAGCTTTGGAATAAAAGGTTCTTCAATAAAACAGCTTGTGAACAATTTTAGAGTTGCTCAGAAGGATCAAATCCTACGAGTTGCTGCTAAAAATACAGCCAATGAAATGGTGTCAAAGATAATTAATGTTGCTGGTAAAGGACGTATTGTAGAATCTGATGAATTAAAGGATCTCTATATGCATGTGGCCAGTCAGTTTACCTCGAA
>ONFP01000194.1 GCA_900317105.1 uncultured Succinatimonas sp.
GGCAGCAATGAACTGACAGAGGAATTTACCTTTAAAGGCTTTATCTGATGAGGCATAAGCACGATTAAAGTTGAGGTGATCTTTAAAGGTCTGGAAGTGCTTTTCAACCCTGCGTCTGCAGTTATAAAACAAAAATACATTACAGTAAAGTTTACTATCAATTTTTCCTTAAAAAAAAAGATAGTCTTCAAAAATATAGCGTGCTCCCAAAAGGATAGAAAAAAATCTTAAAGCATATGCAATGGTGTTTGCTGGTCCAGCCTGTGTTTACTGCGAACTTCAGAAATAGTTTTATATCAAAAAATCTTCACACTTATCTGAATCTGGAATAGTCCTGTTTTATCCTTAAAATAGAAATGGTGAGTTAAGCTCTTAACTCATCAGCTCTCCCCTTCTTCTTTTTCTTACTCATTACCTTTAAAGCGCAACTGTTTAATGAATAACGTTCACTGAGGTGAAAAAATGTTAAGAGATCTATATGACGGTGAATACGATCCTATGTATTTCAGCGTTGATACCAAGGACGCAGCTGACTTAATATTCGAGAACCTGAAGAATAAATTAGCTGCAGAGACAAACATCAAAGCAGGCATCATTTCCTATGAAGTCTCTGATGATAAGAAAGCTAAAACAGAAGCATTTATCAGGATGCAGAGAGTTTCAGATAATACAGTTCCATATACTCCTGACAATCAGATCTGGAATGACTATATTGAAGCATTCTGGGGCGGTTACTTCAGATCATCTGGATTCCATAGTGATTTCTACAGAAGAGAGTTTTTAAAAGATAATGAACTTTTATCCGCGCTGGCAGCTTTCTATAGAGAGTCTAACGATGAAAAACTGAATTGTCTGATGTCCATTTTCGAAAAACAGCAGTTAAACGTTAGTGCTTCCGACCTTATTTTCTCTGTGTACAAAGAATTATATTTGCCATCAGCCAATTTTATCATTAAGCATCTTGGTAAATGTTTCCGCATAATTACAAAAGAGAAGCTGACTGAGCCGACCTATTCCTCCAAAATTACCATTAACAATCTAAAGGAGAAAAAGGAATATATTCTAAAGCTCCTTGAAATGTATGACATGAAGCCATGTTCGTATAAAGAAGAGCAAAAAGCAGCATCTTTGCTTGAAGAATGTATCTGTGAGTATTATGACTCGGATAAATACCGAAAGGAGTTAGGAGAAATTCTGGCTAAAAGCCAGGAATTGTGTGCTGCCATAGATGACATGTATGACAGAGAAGAGCTTGCCTGAAGTGCATAACATTCAGCGTTATTCTTGGCTGTGATTCGTTTTAAGCTTTATGGACAGGAAATAGAATCAAGGTTAATTCAATTATACCTGCCTCATTATTTAAGGAGATGGAAGATGTACGTTTATATTCATGGACTGAACTCTGATGGCAAAAGATCAGCAGCTCTTCTGGAAAAAAGCTTAAAAGAAAAAGTTGTAAGACTTGAATGGCAGTGCGATCGACCTTTTGACGAGAATATCGCCTATCTTCTGCATGAAACTGAAGATCTGGAAAAGCAGATGGACGATCTTGAGAATATGGTGATTATCGGCAGCTCCATGGGCGGTTACTATGCTGCTGTTATCGCTGTACTTAAATGCTATTACTGCGTTCTCTTCAATCCTGTAATCAATCCTGAGAAGACGCTGCTGCAGTTTAAGGGACTCAATCGTAACTTTGCAACCGGTCAGACCTATGAGCTTACTGATGAGCTTATTAACAGCTACCGTTTTTCAGGAAAACTAAATAAGCATGGAATTCCAAGATATGTAGTCTTAGGTAGAAATGATACTGTCCTTGACTACAGAGAAGCTGAAGAATTCTACAGAGGCTGCAGTATTACCGAGATTACGGATGAAGAGCATCAGATAAAAGACTACGAGCCATATGCAAAAGAAATATTATCAATGAAATATGCCGTTTGTTATATCGATCCTGACGAACTTGATAGTCAAAACTAGTTTTTCATTTTCTCAATAAAACACTGATGTTCTTTGGTGTCTTTATCGTAGTTAATGCCAACAACCAGAACCTCGCCCTTATAGTCACGGAAGATTCTGCCGTA
>ONFP01000126.1 GCA_900317105.1 uncultured Succinatimonas sp.
ATTGTGTCGTCAAATACTTTTCTTCTGTATTTTACAACCAGAATCAAATGATAATTCAGCAGAAAGACTGAATGAGCATTACTATCAAATTCCATTGAATAATAACCTATACACAATATATCGACTGATTATATTTTACCATAAATCAATTTTATTTGAAGCCACTATTGTGAAGCAATTCATCCCACCTATAGAGGCTGGGGAATTCTTGCAAGATAAAGTAAAAAACAGAACCAATGAATTTAGCAAAAGAACTGTAAATCAAAAAAGATCTACTGCAGAAAAGAACTGCATAAAAAAGACATGAAACATAAAATTCGGGCGGCACCAAAGCCGCCCTTCTCTGACGCTAATTAGCGACGGAGACCTAACTTCTCAACGATTGCGCTGTAACGTGCAAGGTCTGAAGTCTTTAAGTAGTCAAGAAGCTTACGACGCTGAGCAACTAAACGTAGTAGGCCGCGACGGCTGTGGTGATCCTTCTTGTGAGTCTCAAAGTGAGGCTGCAGGTCAGAAATTCTTGCAGATAGTAATGCAATCTGAACCTCTGGATAACCAGTGTCCTGTGGGTTACGACCAAACTCAGCAACGATTTTTGCCTTATCTTCTACTGTTAACATAATATATATGCTCCATATTTTGTGAAAAATTAAACTTCCATACCGATCACAAACTCAGTTGAAAGCGGGCTCATTCTATCATAAAAGATAAAATCTTTATACAAATTTAGCTTTATATTTTACAAGAAATGAAAAAAGATTTAAGAAAAAATCTTTTTAATTGATTTATAAAGAGTTTTATACCTCGCAATTAAAGCTGCGAGGTATAAAAACAGATTATTTTCCGATATTAGATGCGATTTTTATAATAGTATCTGTATAAAAATCAGAAAAACCTGTCTCGTTTATTGATCCAGAAAGTACCTGATAGGCACGTTTAATGGCATGATAGCCCTGACGGTCTGGCTGCTGGCAGATAACAAACTTGTAAATACCAGCTCTTACCATTTCTACAGTTGTGTATATATCATCGAAGGCGATACCGATTATATCGTCCCGACCGGTTGCTATAATTGAGGCGCCAACTCCCTGAACACCGGCGCCTGTAACGTATACACAGTTTACTTCCTTATGTTCGTTTAAATATTTTGAAGTCTGAATCTGAGCCTGAATATCAGAATCATTTGATTCTATCTGACCGCAGATTTCAAAATCTACATTAAGATTATTTAATTCCTCAACAAAACCTTCGATACGCTTTCTGTGACCGAGCATCAGACTTGAACCGGTAACAACCAGAATATTCAGCTTATCAAACTTTGAAATAAGAGAAAGCAACCCCGCACAGGTTTTACCTGCTTTCTGATAGTCAGAGCCAACATAGCAGACACGCTTGCAGTTCTTTACATCTGAATTAACCAGAATTACCTTTATTCCTAGCAATTCACATTCATTAATCTTCTGAGCAACAGATTCTGTATCTATGGTTGCAAGACAAAGGGCAGAACATCCCATCTGCTTAAGTTCATCAATGGCATCTAAATGAGTCTGCTCATCATAGCCCTGAACTTTTTTATAAATGACGTCTACACCAAGTTCTTCATACTCTGAGCTTGCCTTCTCGATTCCTTCGATAACGCCCTCAAAAAAGATGTTTCCAACACTAGGTAGAAGAACCCCGATCTTGAAGCGATCTCTTATACCAGATAAAGCACGGCCTGCTCTGTTTGGAACGTATCCTAATTCCTTGGCCAGAGTTTTGATTTTTAATGCTAGTTCTTTTTTTACCGAACCACGATTATGCAGTACTCTATCAACAGTTCCTCTTGATACGCCAGCGGCCTTTGCTAAAGTTTTAACTGTTACTGTCATCGTGTAATAATCCCAAAATTATTATTCTTATATTTAATTGTTATAAATAGGAGGACAGACTCGTCCCCCTATTAAATACAAACTAATCTATAAACAGATTCTTACCGATTAGTTTGCCTGTGGTCATGTTTGCCTTGCCCTCGGCAGAGTCTTTATGTGCATATAACCACTTGTTGTTGTGAGTTAGACATCCAGACTCTCCTTCATGGGTAACTCCCTCTGGTCTGTCGGTATTAGTATCCTTAGGTAAAACCACACCAACCTTGAAATGATCATAGCCAGGAGCGACACAAGGAGCATAATGCAGAGTAGTCTCATAGAACATAACGGCCTGACCTTTTCTTACGATAAAGGTTTCAACATCATTGGTTTCAATAATACCGTCATGAACAGCAGTCATTGGAGCAACCATTAAAACTGCATCGGTAGCCGCAATGTTAAGCTCACTGTTGCGATGGTATTCAAGGCAGTTTAAGCCCTTGTTATCTCCGTTGCAGTAACCAAACTGAACATTTAGTCCGCCAAAGACCTGATTCTTTAATACAGGCATTACAGAAGGGTCCTCTAGATAATCTACAGATGCCTTATAGTCTGTACCAGGAATTAGAGGAGTCTTCTCAACCAGAGATACAAGCTTTGCTGTATCAATATCCGTAATTACCTTTCCGTATCTTTCAAATTCAACGTCGGTAACTTCCTTGTATTTAGCAACCTCTTCACCATCAAGTTTCTTTCTCATGGTGTCCAGCTTTGAGAAGGCAGGACGAAGTGTTGGATATAAGAAGGAATACATCTTATATACCTCGTCATACATCTTAGCAACACTCTCATTGGTTGAAGACTGCTTGTCAGAAGTCTTAACCAGTTTTGCACAGCCTTCTTCAACTGATTTGAATATACCTGCTGCAACACCAGCAAGGATAGCTGCACCTAAAGCAGGACCTTCCTTAGATGTGGTGGTAATAATCTTGCATTTTAGAATATCTGCAAGAAGCTGTCGCCAGAATGGAGACTGAGCACCGCCACCGCAGGCAGTCAACTGAACTGGATTGATATCCATCTGATGAAGAACATCAAGGTTATGACGCTGAGATAAGGTAATACCTTCAAGAACAGCTCTTGTCATATGAGCCTTTGTATGTCTTGCGCTTAAACCAAAGAAAACACCACGTGCATTAGGATCTAATACAGGAGATCTCTCACCCATCAGATATGGAAGATAAATCAGACCATCTGAACCTACAGGACACTCTGAAGCCTTAGCAGTCATCAGATTGTAAACATCACTGCCTGCCTTAGCTTCCTGATCTTTTTCAAATGAATAAAGCTCATCACGGGTCCAGCGTAAAGATAAACCGGCGGCTAAAGTACAAGACATAGCAGTCCAGGAATTCTCTACAGCAGCACAGAAAGTATGTACACGGCCTAATGGATCAATTGAAGGCTTGTTGGTGTGAGCAAAAATAACACCTGATGTACCCAATGTAACGAAAGCATCACCTTCTTTACATACGCCGGTTCCAAGAGCGGCAGCTGCATTATCACCAGCACCGCCAGCAACAATAGTCTTTTCGCTTAGACCGGTTAATTTTGCAATTTCAGGAGTAATGTGTCCTGCAACTGCACTTGACTCGATAATTGGAGGTAACAGAGACTTATCAATATTAAGTTTCTCCAGAATCTCATCAGACCAGACTCTGTTAGTAATATCCAGAAGATTAGTTCCAGAAGCATCAGAAATTTCCATTGCTCTGTTGCCAGTTAACATGTAGCGAACATAATCTTTTGGTAAAAGAATAGTACGACACTTGTCGTAAATCTCAGGCTCATTTTCACGAACCCATAAAATCTTTGGAGCGGTGAAACCAGTCAGTGCAGGGTTTGCATTGATTTCAATAAGTCTCTTCTTGCCTACTAATGCTGTAATCTCATCACACTGCTTCTGAGTTCTGGCATCACACCATAGAATTGAATTTCTTAGAACCTTTCCGTTCTCATCCAACATTACAAGGCCATGCATCTGACCTGCAATAGATAAAGCAACTACATCCTCAGCATTTACCTTGCTGTCTTCCAATACATACTTAATAGAATTGATAGTTGCATCGTACCAGAACTTAGGGTCCTGCTCTGCCCAGCCATTCTTTGGCTGTAATAAAGGATACTCGATTGTCTTTGATGAAAGAGTATTTCCGTTTTCGTCAAATAAAACTGTTTTAGTACCTGATGTACCTAGGTCAACACCCAATAAATAAATAAATAACGCATATAAAAGTTGTCCTAATTAATTATTATAGAAAAGTAACTAAAGTTAGTTTATTTGCTTGATAGATCTTTGTTAAGGAAAGAATTGGGGCTGACTAAAAAGTCATTTTTTTGCAAAATTTTTAAAAATAATATATTGAAATTTAAATAAATTATTTTTTTTAGTAATTGCTTAAATTGACCTTTTTAGTCGCCCCCTTTCCGCTCTGCTATTTTTTTGATGAAGCAAATCCTAATCAAAAGGATTGTCTAAATAGATAGTCTGATCTCGTTCAGGACCGGTTGATAAAATTGCAACCTTAGCCCCTGACAGCTCTTCCAATCT
>ONFP01000063.1 GCA_900317105.1 uncultured Succinatimonas sp.
TAGGGCCTGTAAACTTCTCTTCGATGTCCAATCGCAACAGCGAGGATAATACACTCGTTATCTCTGATGTCACACACCAGTCTATAATCTCCGATACGATATCTCCAGAGAGTTGCAAGATTGCCTTTTAGCGCTTTGCCGTGTATTCTTGGATTTTCACAGCCAACAAGATTCTTTTCAATCCAAGCCTTAATAAATTCTGCAACACTACGATCTAGTTTCTTTAATTCTTTAATAGATTGCCTGGAATAAACTACGGTATATTTCATAACTAATCTTTAAAAATCTCTGCCCATGCTTCTTCGTGACTATATGTAACAGGATCTTTTAAAAATTCCTTATAAGCTTCTTCTGCCATACGGATATCATACTCATCTTCAATCTTCTCAAAGAGTGCTCTCTTAAAAGCTTCTCCAAGAGAAATACCGTTGAGAGTCGCATAACCGCGAGCCAGTTTTTCTTCCTGAGGATTTAAGCGAATTGAGAATGCCATAATGACCTCCAAACTTTATTTTAATTATAGTACATTGTACTATCTGTTTTCAACTACACTTAAGTTCTTATCATCTTATTTTTGTTTGCAAGGATCCTTCGTAAAGAGAAGAATCTTACTCAAAAGTAGCTTTCCTCAAAGACCAGCTCCTTCCGGCTGATAATCTGATTTTTATGCAGTCTTAAAGGTTATTGTTCCTCTCTTATAAAGTAAGCCTAACCATTTATCTTCACGATATTTTTTCTAAATACATATCAGATTCTGGAATGATTGATTTTTATGATTAACTCATAAACAGCATATTAGGAAAATGCAGAGTTCTGCAGTCAGGGGCGAAAATCCGGACCTAGTTCTGCTTTTTGCAATAGCTTTTTAGGTCCTGCTGTTGTAACGGTCTTTGTATACAAAATTTTAGGTTGATTAGGAGGTATTCAAAGTAATGATCTGGACCAGTTGAATCGATATCCTCTTTCATGGCAGCTAAACAAAACAACTGCCTTTGAATATGAGCTTTGTCATTAAATTATGGCTTTTATTAGAGTAGAATTAGTCGGATTGGTTATTTAGATCACTATTTATAAAAGAAAAAAATCCATATAAAAATAAAAATGTTCTCACGAGCATTTGAGGGGACGCTTAAAGCGGATCCCCTGTTCAAATAACCTGTTAATAAATTTGATTTAGGTAAAAACAAGAAATGATAAAACAAACAAGAAATGCTATGCATATGCTGTTTTCAGCTTATCTTGCTGTCTACAGACAGGCTATGTCAAAGGGAGCCGGTATCAGATGTGCTGGTGCTAACACCTTAAAACTATTAATGATTTTATCTTCAGTCGGCTGTGCGTATGCTGATATTGAGTACTCTCAAGCAACATCTATAATGACACCTTATGGTGAGAAAGCTCTGAACGGCATCGTGCCTTATATTAATGAAGGTTCTCTGAGCAACGGGAATCCAGTCTTAGTCTCCGGTAATCTTGGTTCACAGATGGCTTTCATGATTCAGGAGAATGCTGAAGACAGCGATGACGAGGATTTTGAAGGTAATGCTTTAATGAAATCTGTCATGGACTACAATGGCAATTACCAGAATGCAGTTAATCTCCTGAATAACGCCAGGTTTCAGAATATAACCAATAAGGACGTAGCTGGAGCTATCAGTGTTAACAGTGTAACTGTCGAAGGCGGTTTAGCCAGATTTGAATTAAACGGTAATCAGAATTTCTCTGTTTCAGGTGAAACCAACGTATCTGCAGGTTTACTGCATTTAGATGCTAATACCGGCACTTCCATATCATTTGGTAATGCTGTTACCTATAGTGGAATGGGTACAGGCCATCTTTCAGGAAACGTTAATTTATCTTCGGTCGGTATGACAATAAAAGATCAGGCTGCTCTGGATCTGGGAAATACCACCATAAATGGCAATATAAACGTACAGTCAAAGGGCGTTGTCAATTCTAACGGTTTTTCAGCTTTAGAGAATCAGTATGGTGTATGGGGAACATCTGTTAACAACTTCATCGCCAATACACCTGTCAACGGTGGTATTCAGGTTGGTCACGAATCAGCCACCATTAATGGAGAACTCACCATTGATAACGGTAGAGTTGTTGTTGGTGACTTTGATGATTATTCATCAGAAGGCGAGGCGGAGCGTCCTTCTCTTACAGTAAATAAAAAAGTTACTGTACAAAACGGTGGTGAGTTAAAGATTCTGGGCATAAAAGAATATCCTGCTCAGTTAACCATGAAGGAAGGTCTTGAGGTAAAAGGCAACGGTTCTCTGGTTACAGTCGGCAACACCACCGGTAACTCCGGTGCACATCTGAATGTTACCGGTGATACGACTGTTACAGAAGGCGGCAGGATTGTAGTGGGCCGTAATGGTAAGGCAACCTTTAACGGAGATACTAATCTGGAAGGTAAAGACTCAATTACTACCAATGGAAACGGTTTAGTTACCTTCAATGGAAAAACCTCCATTAAAAACTGGAAAACTGTAGATAATACAACCGACATCTCAATTGAAGGTGAGGCAACTCTGGATGGTGCCGATATCGTTTCTCAGACTCTTACCGCTAAAAATGACACAAAGATCTACCGTACCAGTATTGAGACCGGTAAGACAGTATGTTCTGCTGTAGTAAAACTTGACCCATCATCTCTTTCAACCTCTACACTGGAATTCCAGAATAACGGCAAGCTGGCTGTTCTATCCGGTTCAGCTGTTTATGTCGGAGACAAGAGTAATTTTGGCTCAACAGGTACCGTTGCAGAGGGCAAGGCTTTACTGGCTCTGGCTTCTGGAATAAATATCGGCAGCACCAATGCAGTCTATCTGGACGGCTCCAAAGATAATAATAACGTAGGCGATATTGCTGCTAAAACCTTCACTCTGAAGTCAGGTACTACTCTTGATTTATACGGTGGTGCATTCTCAAAGGGTGCCGCTGTTACCTTTACTGATGGCAATGGTACCTTTACTGTTGAGGAAGGCTCAAAGATTGTTCTCAAAGGTAGGCAGACATCCGGAAAGAATATCGTTGTAACCGGTGCTAACGGTGGTATACAAACACCGACCGACTGGAAGTCCTATCTGTCATCAGGAAATATTCTCTACCAGATTAATGACGTAACAGCGGATAATGGTCAATACGTGGTTGATCTCGGCATATCCTCATCTGGTGTTGCCGCTGTCAGCGGAGGTATCAGTTCAGCCCTTTCAAGAGCAATTATCAGCCAGGCAAACGGCTCGGGAACAGATTCTTCAAAGAATAACGGTCTTGGTCTGATTTCTCAGATGATTGAAAACATCGGAACCGGTTCTGAGGAAGAAGTCTCAAGATTCCGTGATGAGGCAAACTCTGTAACCGGCTTTATCTTTGGTGGTGTTCCTCTGTTAAACGTGCTGGTAGCTCAGGTTGCTCATGATAATGTCGAGCAGCACAACGGCTTTACCACAACAGGTGCAAATCACGCTGCGGTACAAGGAACCAATGCTACTGTCTGGGCAATGCCTTTCTATAAGCACTCCAAGTCTGACTCCTTCAAGATTGAAGGTTCAACCTATGGTCTGAAGGCTAAGATATATGGCTTGAGCATGGGTACTGATTTTGAAGTTGCTGACGGTGTCCGTCTTGGCTTTGATGGTCTTGTCGGTCATGCCAAAACTGACAGTCAGGGCAGTCTTGATCCTTCAGAGGATGATGCTTCTTTCTGGGGACTTGGAACCTATGGCTCATATAACTATGAGAATCTGAAGGTTATGGCTGATCTTGGTTATACAGAAATGAATACCGATACTGATCTTCATACTGCATACGGTACTCTGTCTTCAAACAACACCAAATCATATACATTTACTACCGGTGTTAATGCCAAGTACAGCTTTGCTCTGGACTATGTCGATGTTGCTCCTCATGCAGGAATCAGATTCAATCATGCAAACATCGATAAGTACAAGGTTAAGAGACAGGGAGAGGTAATGATGACTGGTGACAGCATCAGCCAGAACTACTTCCAGTTTCCTGTTGGTGTAGAGGTTTCAAAACAGTTTGTCTGTGGCGAATGGAACCTGAAACCAATGTTTGATTTAACCGCTACCATCAACACCGGTGATAAGAAGCTTGATGCCAAGGCAACTCTTACCGGCTTTGACAGTAACTATGGCAATGTTTCAACCAATGCTGAAGTCCTGGATACTGTAAGTGTTCGTGGCTCTCTGGGCTTAGAAGCAAGATATGGCGCTTTAGGTCTGGGTGCAGGTTATTCCTACACCGGATCAGAAAACGTAAAAGACCATGTCTTTTCTGCCGGTGTTAAATACACATTCTAAAACAGGCATTCTGCTTTAAATCATATGCCTCCAGTATGGGGGCATATTGGCCTTCATACTCAATTTCTCAGATATTACTTTTGTTATGTTTTTTTTAAGCAGGTTCCAATATAATTTCGCAGATCACATCAGTCTTGTGGAATCTATATGCAGGAATCAATAAAAAAAAATCTGGCAAGAGTCTTTATTCTTCTGATAGGTCTGACCATCGCCCATCTTGGTGTGACTCTGTTTTTAATCGCTGATCTTGGAGCCGATCCATTTAATGTCCTCATTCAGGGCATTTTAAGAGTTGAACAGCGAATCATAGGTTCTGAGTTTATAACCCACGGCAGAATCCATATGATGGTGAGCTTTCTTATCATCCTTGTTCTACTCCTGACAGACAAATCCTATGTAAGAATCGGAACTCTCATCTGCATGTTTCTGGGCGGTCCCATCATTGATGACTTTAACTTTATCTTAAATCCGATTCTTGTACCTATTCTTAATATGCCGGTTCGACTTGTGCTGAATGTTAGGCTGCGCAATTCTTTCCTATGGCATGACCATCGTCATTAAATCTGAAGCCGGTACCTGTCCTAACGATCTCGTGGCCGTAGTTTTAAGTGACAAGATCCGTAAAAAGTTTGCTCCTGTCAGAGTCGGTGTTGATCTGCTGTTTGCCCTGAGTGGATTCCTCCTAGGAGGAACTGTTGGAATCGGCACTCTGATCTGTGCTTTTGTGGTTGGTCCTGTTGCAGGATACTTTCTGCCTCTTAACGAGCGGCTTATTAAGAATATGATTAAAAGGCTCTGAGCGCGTATTATGATAGCATAAAGAATCATTTCTAGGATTTGAATATAATTAAAATCCCGCGATAGCGGGATCTTCTCAGAGTAATCAAAGAATCTTAGATCTTTGGATTTTCAGGCTCCTCTTTTTTTTCTCCTTCAGGATCTTTTGGAACCTTATTGTTGGCAACAGGTTCTTTTGGATCTCCTTCATTTACCACAATCGGTTCTTCATGAATTTCTTCATTTTCCTGAATCTGAATTTGCTCTTTTACAGGAACATAGAATTCAACAAGTGATTTTATAGAGGCAATGAAATCTTCCGGTGTAGATTTAGTATTGCAGGAGAACACGTTGTGAGAATTATCTCTATTACCAAATATACAGCACATAAAGACATTCTTAAGTTCATAGTCATTCATTTGTTCAAGCTGTTTTTCTATATCAGTACGTTGAGAAAAGGTATTTCTGATAATTTGCTTAATTTCATCGGTTGAAGCTCTTTCAAAAGCGTTATCAACAATTTCCTTTACGCTGTTTTGTAATTGATTATTCGTGAATTTCCTGAGGAAACTGGTCTGTTTTTCATCTTCAATTCTGCCAGTTAAAACTGTCTGTGAGTAGAATTTAAGATTTTCAAAAGAGTCTATTATGTAGCCAGTTGTATTTTGGTTTGGAGCTTGTGCATTATTATTAACAATATTGTTGTGAACGCTATGATTGACATTATTTACGTCATTTTTAATCATTTCAAGATTATCATTTGTGTTGGCATTTGTGTTCTGACCGTCTACAAATGATTCTGTCTTATGATCACCGAAAAAGTTGCAGATTAAACAGGCTATGCCGGCAAGGCCTGTAACTCCAGCGGTTATAGAGGTTCCAGTAATGCCTCCGATAGCTGCAGAAATTCCCAGGAAAGCAGCTGGTGCAATACCCAAAGAGGCCACTGTTGCTACTGTAGCAGCAACGACTCCGGCTGCAAGAAGAAAACCACCAACGATGCTTTTCAGAATCTTGCCAAATCTACCGGTTTTTTTGTGTGTACCTAATTGCTCGATGTTATCCTGAGATGTTAACTTCTTCTGTGTATCTTCGGTTTTTTTATCGATAACATCATTGTCTTCTTTAATCTGATCAACCTGATCAATATTATTTGTATTAACTACATTTGTAGTATTTAAAATAGGATCTGACATACCTATTCTCCTTTAAAACAACTATTTGTTACAAATAGAAATTAAATTCTCAAACTGCTCCAGAACTGGTCTTTGTTCATGATCGTAAGGATCACAGAGATCTTTTCCCTCTTCTAAGACCTCAAGAGCACTTTGTTTATCTTTATTTTTTAGATGGCAGTAACCAAGACACAGGTAAGGCAGGGGCTCAGCTCCTCCGGTGACAAGAGTTAGCATTTTGTAGCTTTCAATTGCCTGCTTATACTCTTTTAACCCTTCACAGCATTTACCCAGACCTCCCCAGTATTTAGGTTTTGTCTGATCAAAAAGGCAAAGATTGTAAAATATATCTTTTGCTTCAACAAAAGCTGATTCTTCAAGTTTCTGCTTGGCGCTTTTATATGAGGATTCCATATAATCATCAGAGAGCTCACAAATATCCTTTAAGATCTCACCTTTGGACAATCTCTCTTCAATTTCTTCCCAGGTTTTATTTGCTGGTGCAGATGAAAAAATATTCTTGAGATGACCTGTTGAAACTCTGGCTAACTCTGAAAGAATTTCTTTAATCTCTGCCTCAGAAATCTTTGAATCGCTCATAATAACTCCTTAATTTACAAGAAACTGTTTTTTTTGAATTTAAAAAATTAAACTTCATTGTATGAATAATTATAGTTGAAAATATGGTGGAAAAAATATTATTTCTCGTTTATTGGATCACATTTATATAAAAAAAATCAACCTGAAGAATTAGCTTGTTGTGTTACCTTCGATCGTTATTTCTGATGCATTATCCTCGTGTATTCTGAACAGAATATTAAGCGTTAATATTTTGAGTAAGTTGATGTGATGAGAGGCTTGATTCTGGTTTTACCAAAGATTGCCGAAAAGCCACTGTGGAGCTGTCAATAAGCTTTAATAATGAATTTTTTCATAATTAAACATTTTTCCCGTTTTGACCATGATTATTTTATTCATGATTTGTGTCTTAATTAAAAAAAAAGTGATCCTGATAAAAATATTATTTTTCCGATTACTTTATACTACAAATAATAATTATATAGTGAGATACCGGTATGAGTTTATTTGCAAGCCTAATTAAAGATTTATCAGAACTTATGGAACTGGATATTGAGGTCAGTGCCAATGAATCCTGTTCCCTGGAGTTTGGTGACATGATAATAACCCTGCAGTACCGTCAGGAACATGACGATATTGCTATTTTTTCCGTAGTAACCGATCCGGAAAAAACATCAACTCTTTCTGATACGGTTTTAAGGGCCGCTCTAAGTCTTTCTTATAACGGCACCGGTACCGACTTTAATTTTATCGGTCTTGTAAATGAGAATCTGGTGCTTACAAATTATATTCAGATTGAAGGTATTACTTCAGAAGAATTACTGCAGAGAATCTACAGTTTCTCTCAGTCTGCTCAGAATGTCCATGACAGCCTGATTTCAATGGTAACCCAAAAGGTTCAGGAACAGTCTGCAGACAGTTCCTTGAAAACTGAGTCAGATCCGATGACTCTGATGTCTGTCGGAACAATGAGCTAAGCAAAAAGAATATTTATAGAGGTGATGAGGTATGGGGGTTACATTAGACAATATTGCCGCTTTAAAGAACGGCAGCAATTACTATTTATCAGATTCTGGTGAGATTAAAAAATCTGGCCTTATTCATAAGTTCAAGTGCTGTTTTAATCTTGGTCATTCAAGACAGAGAGTTGCTAACCTTATAAATGAGATTCAGAAAACTCTGCTTGCCTCTGCCGGCCTGCCTGCAAATCGCCAGCTTAATGCTCAGCTCTCTCAGATTGATATGACGAAAGCGGTTAAAGGACAGGAGATAAAGAATATAGCTGCTCAGTTTAGGTCTGTTAATTCTCAGCAGATCAATGAGAATACCGCTTCTTCGATTGCCAAAGGGCTTATAAATAAAACCGTGGTGGATATTCAGGCTAAGAACGGTGGTCAAACCAGAAATACCGAAGCTCTATGCTCTCTTTTAAATAAAGCTGTTTCGGATATTCTAAAGAATCCTCCTATGGTAAAGGATAAGCATAATAATAATGTTGTTGATAAAGATGCGCTAAAAAACATGCTGAATGACAGACTTTATCACGAGAATAAATTCCTGCTGAAAGTTGCCGGCTCACAGGAGCTGGGGAAACCAAAGCTTACAACATCTTATCTCTCCTACCTTAAAGATAATGCTTATGATAAGCAGGGCAACCGAATTGTTGAGGATGTAACCTCGCTGAAAAATCAGTTTGAGGCCGAAAAAGAAATTATCCTGAAAGCCTGTGAAGTAAGTGAAAATAAGAGAGAAGCTTTTGATGAGAATATTGATTACCTTCTTGAGCAGGGACAGAATGATGCTGATTTACATGAACTCCTGATGGCAAATGCAAGAAGAATCGTGCTCGGGGGTAATTCTGAACCACGTTCATTAGATTCTTTAAAAAATAAAATTAACGGAATAAAGTCCAATCTTGCAGAAATACGTTCTCTTGCTCCGAAGGATCAGCATATGTCAAATTATGCCTTTAGAGTTCTTAAGGGCTTGCTTGGAAAGAGTCTTCCTGATGGAATGTTTACCAGGTTATATAACGCAACTTTAAATGCAGATATCAGTAATCTGTCAGCATTGAATTCCAAATCTTCTCAATTGGAAATTTTCAAAGGAATAGAGGATGAGCGTTCTGCGATTGCGACAATCTTGAGTGACCAGGGCGTAAATGATCTGCTGAAAGGAAAAGACGTTGTGATAGATGATGAAGAAAGACATCCTCTCGAACAGTTTATTGAGGATATCCTTGTTTCAAGATTATCTTTAAAACAGCAGCAGGGCGTAAGACAGGCATTTTTATCTGTGAACAATATCAAACAGCAGAGCTTCTACAATAAACTTCTGGAAGCCGGCGCTGCAAGCTTCCCTCATATTCCTGAAAGCTCTGGCGACATTCTTTATGCAATGATCGTTAAATTACAGCGTTACTCTGCTACTCTGCACAGTACAGTCTGTGGGCAGTTGGGACTTGATGCGCCTAAGGAAATTCCTGACTATATCAACCCAAATCCTGATGAATTCTCTGCTGATGAGAACTCAATCTACAATAGTCTGACTCGTTCTTTAAAAAATGAGATTAAACTTCAGATGGAGTCCTATGTGGATATAATTATGCAGGGTAATGCCTTAAGTCAGCAGAAAACTTACCTAAAGGAGAAACTGGTTGACATCTTCTCCAAGGCAGGAGTTAGGCTTAAGCCTAGCCAGATTTTTAAACAGCTAGTTAAAAAAGATTTTAGTTCCCTGCTGAACGTGGATATCATCGAGGGACTTAGACTTCTCAGGGCGGGAAAGTTTGAGGAAACATCTTTCTTCAAAGATATTAAGAGAGATTTTAATGTTACTTTGCCTGACGGAAAGATGCTTGACAAGGATCCTCTTGTGGCACGTGATGAGCTGGCTCAGTTTGTAAGCAAAGATCCAGCGAAAAAGTATGATGAACTTGATGAAAAGACTAAAGACAAAGTTAATGTCTTAATATCAGTGATTGCACAGACTACATTCCTGTCAATGAATAAAGGTATGATGACTGTTTTGGATCCGGATAGAAGGGGCCCTTTACTTGAAACACACGGAAATAAAGATGAAAGTAATGAAAATTATACGATGTCTTTAAATATGGACCCTGACGGAAATGTTTCTGTAGCTGCGAATTATTCAAGTAATTTCTCTATGTATTACTTTAATGAGCAAAACAGCAGAGATCAGATGTGCGATCCAAAGAGTAAAAGAACAGCCAAGGTTTCTTTTACGTTAACCAATGAAAACTTTGACAAGATTTCAAAGATGAATCTTGATAACTATCCTGCTGAGGAAATTGACAAGATTCTTAGAAATAAAGGGGAATACAGGAACATCAATAACAGACATGATGCTATCCTGCAAAAACTCCCACCAGAGCTTGCAGTTGATGTTAACCTGGATTTCGCCAAACTGACTTTGGATATAAAAGACTAGTTCTCTGTTGATCACTTCTTTCGTGAATTTTGATTTGTCTGATAAATGGCTTAAAGAAGCCGTTTATCAGATTTTCTTTTGCTCTGACAAGGTAACCAATACTCTTGCCTTTTTTTCTTAGGTAACATTAGTACAACTGTCGAAGATTATTTCAAAATTTTTCTTAAAACCTCGCCTTACTCTTAAGTCTGAGGTTTCCGCTCTGCTATTTTTTTTGATGAAAAAGATAATTCTCTAGTGATTTACGGTTATAGGTGATTTTGGTGAGATTTTGTAAGAAAATGGCATAATATTGGCCCTTTTTCAGCGTTTTTTCTTGAAAATATCCTTTTCTGAAGATATGTGTCCTTAGTGGCTGTTCCTTCCTATAACCAGTTGTCATATCTTTTTCTTTTCTTCTGTAGATTGCAGTCAGAAAAAACAAGAAATGACAAAAACATGCCTGTCATGTTTTATATAATGGCAGTAGGAAATGTATAAGGAATCGTAATGGCAAAGAAAAAGATCATAGTAGGAATGCGTTCTCTAACCGAGATTAGAGAAAGTAACTGCATTTATGTCGATAAAACCAGATTTATTGACTATCTTGAAAATAGTGCAGGTACAAAAGTTCCTGTATTCCTGCGTCCAAGACGTTTTGGAAAGAGTCTTACAGCAAGTATGCTGCATAATTACTACGATATCAGTAAAAAAAATAAGCTGTAGGCAGTTCCATTATATCTTTTACTAATTTCTATCCGGATAAAGGTCTCACAGAAGAACAGCTGGATTATTCTCTTTATAATAGCGCAACTGATTTAATGCAGGTTTTTCTGGACAATTTCTCAAAGAATGCAAAAGAAGGAGAATATCTGTATGTCATCATTGATGAATATGATCACTTTGCCAATGAGATTCTGACAAGAGATAAGGAAGCTTTCAAAGATATAACCTCAACCGCTGAAGGTCATGAAGGACTAATCAAGAGATTCTATGCTCTGCTGAAAAAGTATTATAGAGGTGAGAGCAGCGGTGCTATAGACAGATTATTTATTACTGGTGTTTCTTCTGTTTCTTTAGATTCCGTAACTTCTGGATTTAATATTGCAACCAATATTAGTTATGAACTGGACTTTGGTTCTATGATAGGCTTTACCCATGATGAATTATCTGAGGTTATAGATTTTTCTCTGCTTTCTGATATTACCAAAGAGCAGGTAATGCAGATTATGGAGGAAAACTTTGATGGGTATGCTTTTGAGAAGAAAGCAAAAGAAAAAATGTTTAATTCCAATCTCTGTCTTGCCTATCTTGAGAGTGTGATTTCAGAAAGGGAACTTCCAAATCCGAATGAGATATCTCTGAATGATGATGTCGGCAAGCTAAGAGGTATGCTGAATCTCTGTGAGAATAATGTTAGAGAAGAAATAGTTCAGGCAATGTTCAATAAAGAGCCAATTGACTTAAAACTTCCTGACAAGATGAATCTGAACAGTACCAGTTATTTTGATAAAGTTCAGATGGTATCTCTGCTTTATCATTTAGGCTATCTGACAATTGATACAGAAACTTCCCAGAAAAAGGGTATAACCAGCTTTGTTATTCCAAATAGAGT
>ONFP01000044.1 GCA_900317105.1 uncultured Succinatimonas sp.
AGAAGAGTTTTAATTCGTAATTCACTTAACCAGTCAGACATCATAAAAAACTCAGAAATAATAAGAATCAGTTATATAACCAGTAATCTACTGTAAGGATGATAACCCATACAAGATTATTTATACAGCAGTAGGACATCAGATTGTTGAAACTCTGCTTAAGAATTACCGACATCTTCATGTGACGGATAATGGTGTATACCTGATATGACATAGGAATAAAGCCAATCAGCAGCAGAAGTGCCTCAATAGGTCTGTGGGAAGATACACAGGCTAAAACCGAGAAGAAAATATTGGCTAAAAGCAGTGCTAAGAGATAAATGGATGTAATTTTGTAGCCAAATGAAAGCACAAATGATTTCCTGATTACATTAGGAGTATCATTCACCATCATTCGGATGGAACGTCCGTACAGAATCATCAGAGAGGCTGCACCTGAGGAGAACGCCAGAAGGATAGTATCAGGGTAGATATCAATGGTGGAATGACTGGCAGCAACAATCAGAAACTGCGCACAGACCACAGAGGCCATACCGAAAAGCAGGAAAATCGCAATCGCACCTATACCTCTGTACAGGTATAAGGCGGAAACATTGTAAAAGAGGGTTGCCAGAACACACATTACGCACAGAAAGATAAACCAGGAAAGAACCTGGATATTTGAGCCAAGAGCAATATAGATGGCAATGGCACCGAATACAGTGGCAATAAGGGTCATGATGGCCATGCGCTTGCGAAGCTGGGTAACAGGCATATCACCAACCATGATCGGGGAAATAATGCCATTCTTTTTATCCTTAAGATGCAGCTTATAGGCTCTGGAGTAATCAATAGAATAGTTGCACAGGGCCAGTACGCTGACACCGGTAATTGAAATAGAAATGGCGGTAATTATAGTTTCAAAGGTGACATGACCATAAAAAAAACCAAGAGCACAGCCGAGAATACAGTTTGTAAGGGCAAAGGCGTAAGAATTAAAACGGATTTTGGTGTTTATCTGATCATTAAGCATTGTACGAGTATTTTCTTTTCTAATTCAAAAATGATTATTATTTGATTTTTCTGATTTCTTTTTTCTATTTTAAATTACTTTTGGCGTTTTTTTTAATTTTTGTGAAAAGAATGCGCTATCCATGTATAATTCACGCTGATATTTTTTCGGAGAGCATATTAATAATGTTATTTGACGATCCAGCATTAAGACAGCTGAAAAACACCTTTGAAAAAGAAAAAGTCAGAAAAGAAGGCTATATCAAGACCACTGATCGCGCTTTCGGTTTTCTTGAGGTAGACAGAGATTCATACTTTATTGCCCCTAATGACATGAAGAATGTGGTTAACGGCGATAAGGTTGTAGCCATTATCGAAAAGGATGGCGACAAGAGCAAGGCTATACCTGAAAAGTTGGTTGAGGCCTACCTGACCAGATTTGTCGCAAAGGTACTTTTTATTTCAGGAAAACTGTTCATTATTCCTGATCATCCAAATATCAATATTAAGATTGCTGCAGATGACAGACGCAAGGATCAGTCCGTAAAACTCAACAACGGCGACTGGGTTATCTGTAATCTTAAAGCCCATGCTCTGCAGAAAAAAGAGTTCAGAGCTACTTTAGATGAGCTTATCTGTAAAAATGATGATCCAAAGACTCCTTGGCTTGTAAGTTTGAGAAAATACGACCTGCCAACTCATGAGCCTGAGGATTCAGAATTTGAGTTCAAGGAGAAAGATCTTCCTCGTGAGGATATGACAGCAATTCCTTTCGTTACCATTGACTCAGAGCATACCGAAGACATGGATGATGCCCTGTACATCGAGGAGAACGAAGAGAGCTACAAGCTGTATGTAGCCATTGCCGATCCAACCGGATATATTGAGCAGAACACCCCTGAGAATGAAAGTGCTTCTCACCGTGCATTCTCAATTTATCTGCCAGGCAGAGATATTCCAATGCTGCCAAGAATTCTTTCTCAGAACCTATGCTCTTTACGTGAGAATGAATTAAGACCTGCCCTTGTAGGGATCATGACTGTTGCTAAAGACGGAACTCTGCTTGCTGACAGAACAGAGTTCAAACTTGCAAACATCAAGTCTCACGGCAAACTTGTCTACAACAAAGTTTCTGATTTCTTTGAGAAGGTTGAGGGGGCAGACTATGTTCCTACCGATGAGATCAGAGAAATCCTAGAGAAGCTTATAAGATTTACCGAGTGTCGCGATAAATATCGTGCAACTCATGCAGCTACCTTCAAGAACAAGCCTGATTACGACTTTGTTCTTAAAGAGGACGGTTCTCTTGATCATATCGAAGTAAACTTCCGCCGTATAGCCAACCGTATTGTTGAAGAATCAATGATCGTAGCCAATATTGCAGCAGGAAATTTCCTTGCAGAGAAGCTTCAGAGCGGTATCTTCAATCTGCACAAGGGATTTGATATGCAGAAGAAAAAGGATCTGATTGAACTTCTGAAGAAGGAAAACTGTCCTTTCAATGAGGAAAAGCTAGGAGAGCTTGAAGAGTACAACGCTATCAGAAGATTTGCCATTGAGAATAACAATGACTATCTGGACAGCCGTATCAGAAAACTTCAGGAATTCTCAGAGATTTCCATCAAACCAGGTCCTCACTATGCTTTAGGTGTTTACAACTATGCAACCTGGACCTCTCCAATCAGAAAATACGGAGATATGGTAAATCACCGTCTTCTAAAATCCATGATCGAGCATAAAGAACAGATCACCATGCCTGATGAGAATCTTCTAAAAATCATGAATGAAGCCAGAAGAACTAACCGCATGGCAGAAAGAGATGTTAAAGACTGGTTGTATGTAGAATTCCTCGAACCTGAGATTGAGAAGAAAACCAGATTTGAGGCTTCAATCTTTGAGGTTTCAAGAGGCGGATTCAAGGCTATTCTAGAGGCAAACGGAGCTATGGTCTTTGTTCCATTCTCAATGATGTCCGATGATAAGGATGCACTGACTCTACTTGGTGATACCGGTGAGATCTATGTTAATCAGAATCTGGTGTACAGACTTGGCGATAAGATTGCGCTTAAAGTAGTTGAGATCAACAAGAAGACCCGTTCAATTATTGCGGCTCCTTGTGAAAGCGTCGGCGGTCTGATGCTCCCAGATCCTTACGCACCTAAAAAGACTAAAGTTATGCCAAAGCGCAAATAAAGCCGTCTAAAATCGCATTTTTAAAAAGAAGCTTCAAGAAATTGAAGCTTTTTTTTTAATTGAATTTAAAATACAAAATGATAGATAACAAAACATACAGGAGTATTTATGGAAATTATAGATGGTAAGGACTACTTGCCTCAGGTAAAAAAAATGATTGAGGATTCTGCACTGAATCTTAACCAGGATGCCGCATTTCAGCATTTTGAGTCTGAACTGAAAGATGTCGAGAATAAATATCTTCCACCATACGGAGACTTGATAGTGGCAGTGGATGAAGATGAGTTCCAGGGCATGGCCGCATTCATAAAAGTAAGCAATGAAAGATGCGAAATCAAAAGAATGTATGTAAGACGTGAAGCCCGCGGTCAGCATTTGGGAGATACTCTTTTAACAGAGCTCCTGAAGAAAGCCAAGGAGGCTGGTTTTACAGAAGTAATTCTGAATACTCCACTGAGTGTTACCGCTGCAGTAAATCTGTACAAGAAACACGGTTTTGAAGTGTATGAAGGAGAAGATGTTAATCCAAAGCCTAACACCTTCTACATGATAAAAGATCTCTAAGAACTGATTCAGACTGAAAAAAACTGAAACTACCTGTTTATCGCAGGCATTCCTCCTGCGGTGAGTAATTGTTATCGCTATCAAAAACAAAAAAAAGACATCCACTCCGGAACAATCCGAAGTGGATTTTGTTTTATTCAGCCTCAATTCCGCTCTGTTTTAGCAGAGCATCAACTTCAGGCTTTCTGCCTCTGAACTCTTCAAAGTTCTTCAGAGGATCATAGGCGCCACCTGAGGCCAGAATCAGATCCTGGAACTCCCTGCCTGTATTCTTGTTGAAGATACCATCCTCCTCAAACTTGGAGAAGGCATCTGCAGCCAGGACCTCAGCCCACTTGTAGCTGTAGTAGCCTGCAGAATATCCGCCTGAGAAGATATGAGTGAAGTTGTTAGGGAAACGGCTGTCCTTAAACTGAGGAGTAACCGCAACCTTGGATTTGACATCATTCAGGATTTCAAAGATGCGTCCGCCTTTCTTCTCGTCGTACTCAAGATGAATTCTGAAATCGAACAGAGCAAACTCAATCTGACGAAGCATTGCCATTGCAGACTCAAAATTCTTGGCATCCAGCAGAGCCTGCAGTTTCTCCTTAGGCAAAGGCTCATGAGTGGTCACATTTGAAGACAGGAAGTTTAGTACCTCCTCCTGCCATGCAAAGTTCTCATTGAACTGACTTGGAAGCTCAACCGCATCCCAAGGCACACCATTGATACCAGATACATCAGCAATATCGATCTTGGTCAGAAGATGATTCAGGCTGTGACCAAACTCGTGGAACATGGTTACAACTTCATCGTGGGTCAGAAGAGACACCTTTCTGCCAACAGGGCGGCTGAAGTTGCAGACCAGATAGGTTACAGGAAGCTGCAGCACACCGTCTGAACGGTAACGTCTGGTCAGACATTCATCCATCCATGCTCCGCCGTTCTTGCCTGGACGGGCATAAAGATCCATGAACAGAGTACCGATGATAGAACCGAACTTATCCTCGTAAACATCAAAGCACTTAACGTTATCGTTCCAGACATCAACACCATAACGCTGCTTCAGAGTAATGCCATATAGACGGTGGGCACACTCGAACATACCGGCGATAACCTTGTCCTCTGGGAAGTAAGGACGCAGTTCCTCCTCAGAGTATGAGTACTTCTTCTGACGAAGTTTCTCTGAATAGAAGGAGATATCCCAAGGCTCAAGCTTATCCAGGCCGAGCTCTTTGGCAAATGCCTCCAGAGTCTGAACCTCTTTTTTGCCCTGTGCGTAGGATTTTTTGGCCAGATCCTCTAAAAATGAAATTACAGTCTTAGGTTCATCTGCCATCTTGGTGGCAAGAGATAAATGGGCAAAGGTCTTAAAGCCCAGAAGCTTAGCTTCCTTATCTCTCAGCTTTAAAATTTCCTCCATTAATGGAGCATTGTCCCACTTGCCGGCATTAGGACCTACATCAGAAGATCTGGTGCCGTAGGCAATATACATTTCCTTTCTTAATTCTCTGTCTTCACAGTAGGTCATAAAAGGCAGATAGGATGGCATTTCAAGAGTAAATACATAGCCGTCAAGCTTTCTCTGGGCCGCCTCTGATTTTGCAAGATTCAGTGAAGACTCGGGTAGCCCCTTTAATCTTTCCTTATCGGTAATATGCAGGGTATAGCCGTGAGTTGCATCAAGTACATTGTTTGAGAACTTTGACTGCAGTTCTGAAAGTCTTGATACCACCTTGGTGTACTCAGCCTGAGCCTCTTCAGGCAGATCGATACCCGAGAGCTTGAAGTCTCGGATTGAATTCTTGATAGCCTTCTGCTGAGGAATTGAAAGTCTACCAAAGGCATCTGATGCCTCAATCTTCTTTAGAACCTCAAAATAAGGCTTATACTGACCAGCCCAGGAGCTGAACTCTGAAAGCATTGGCAGACAGGCATCATGTGCGGCACGCAGCTCATCAGTATTGTTAACGGAATTCAGATGGGATACTACCCCCCATACCTTTGAAAGTCTGTCATCAGCCTCTTCAACAGGAGCAATGCAGTTATCCCAGGTAGGATCATCCTTGAACCTTTCGCTCACATCAATAATGGTCTGTCGGCATTTTTCGATTGCATTCTCAACAGCAGGCTTAACATGTTCTGGCTTTACTGCTGAAAATAATGGTAATCCGCTGTAATCTAAAAGCGGATTCTTGGTTAACTGTTCACTCATATGGTTTTCCTGCTTTAAGACAAAACCGATCTCACAGGCAAACTCTGTGTTTGTTTTTGCTACCGTTTTGTCTATGTGTTAAGATCATCAAACTATACAACGATATATGTACATAATGTGTATATGTGGACTACAGAGACAAAATTCCATATGTCTGATCAAAATAACACTATCTTTTCACAAAGAATCATTGCCCTAAAGGAGGCAATGGCTCAGGCAGAGCTTGATGCTCTGATTATTTCTCATGATGACGAATTTCTGTCATATGAGCTGAATGAAGATAAAGAACGTATCAAATATATCAGTGGCTTTTCCGGAAGTGCCGGCTATGTAGTAGTAGCCCGCAACTTCAATCCACAGCTTGAAACCCGCGGCATTGAGCTTAGCAACAACCGCGGAGATGAAACCGCAGTTGCCGAAAGGAGCTGCGCCGTATTCGTTGACGGCCGCTATGTCGTTCAGGTAAAAGATCAGATTGATTCCAGAATCTTCCAGGATTTCGATTTTTCAAAGGTAAGTCCAAGCAACTGGCTATGCTCGATTCTGCAGAAGAATTCAACTGTCGGTATCGATGCCAACTGCATCAGCTACAAGGAATATCTGAGCATAGAAAAAGATCTTGCTGCGCTAAATATTAATCTTGTTCAGACCCAGGGAAATCTTGTAGACCGTATCTGGGATGACCGTCCTGAAGAAATTGTCTCTCCAATCAGAATTTTTAATGATGAATACAACGGCTGTCCTAGCACTCAGAAACGAAAGAAACTGGCAGAATCCCTACGAGATCTTGATCTGGATGCTACAGTAATCACCGATCCTGAGAGTATCTGCTGGCTTCTGAATATCCGTGGCAATGACAGAAAATACCTGCCAATCATCAACAGCCGAGTAGTTGCCTATTCAAATGATGCCCTTGAGTGGTACATCAATCCGGAGCACTTTATTAACAAGGAAAACGGTGAGGATATTCACGAAAGGCTTCATGAACATATTGGCCACGTCGATATCTTCCCTGAGGATGCCTTTGATGATGTATTAAACCGTCTGTGTTCATCAAACTGTAAGGTTTATGTCGATCCGGATGCCACAAACGCCCATATCATGCTTTCACTCTTCAACGGAGGAGCCAAGGTAATTGAAGGACTGGGACTATGTCAGAAACCTAAATCCATCAAGAATCATATTGAGGTGGCAGGAGAATACAAAGCCCACATCAAGGATGGCATCGCCATGTGCCGTTTTTTATGCTGGCTTGATAACCTGACACGTCTTGAAGCCCTTGAGAATGACGAGACCTATGTCCGTCGAGTTGAGGAAACTACCGAAGCAGATCTGGCAGAACGTGCCGAGATGTTCAGAAAGGTTGAGGCTGGCTATATTGAACCATCATTTGCAACCATTTCTGCACTTGGTCCTAATGCCGCCATGTGCCACTATAATCATGAAAACGCTGAAAAACCTAGGGCCATGGGACAGGACAGTGTTTATCTTATCGACAGTGGCGCCCATTACAAGGATGGAACCACCGATATAACCAGAACTATACTCGTTGGCCCCCATATTTCCAATGAGCTTCGCAAGATGTATACCCTGGTGCTTAAATCCCATATCTCACTGGCTACCCTTGTTTTTCCTAAGGGAACAACCGGCATTCAGATTGACGCCATAGCCAGACGTCCGCTATGGGATTACGGAGAGGATTTTGCTCACGGTACCGGTCACGGCGTGGGTCATGTGCTTTCTGTACATGAAGGCCCACAGTGTATATCCTCAAAACGTTCCATGATTTCTCTTGAACCAGGAATGGTTATTTCAAACGAGCCAGGATTCTATAAGGAAGGAGAATTCGGTATCCGTCTTGAGAACCTGATGGTGGTAATGCCATGCACTCAGCCAGGAATGAAGCATATGCTGTGCTTTACCCCTTTGACACTTGTGCCATTTGATACTAGATTTATCATCAGAGAACTGTTATCTCAAAAAGAGATAGACTGGCTGAACAATTACCATCAGAATGTAAATAACGTAATTACTAATGCAGCAACATCACTAAGTGATGATGAAATAGTATGGCTTTCCAAGGCCACAGCTGCAATTTAGGAGCAAGATATGCCTTTTTGGAAAAAAAGTCTGCCAAATTCATTTTACTGTCAGACAAGACTTCAGCAGCTTCCAACTATTCCTGTAGGAATATCGGATTACAATATTCTTGAAACTCCTCATCACTGCTACACAAGAATTCTAGAGCTTATTGCCTCAGCCAAGGAAAGAATTCTGATTACTGCCCTCTATCTTGAGAATGATGAAATCGGCAGAGAAATTCTGAATGCGCTGTATGAGGCCAAGGAAAAGAATCCAAAGCTTTATGTAAGAGTTTATGTTGATTTCCACCGCGCTCAGCGTGGACGTATAGGCGAAGGAGCTTCCCTTGGAAATTCACAGCTTTACTATGACATGGCAAAAAAGACCGAAACTCCTCCAGCAGTGTATGGTGTTCCGGTTAAACGCCGTGAGCTTTTCGGTGTAATGCATCTTAAGGGATTTGTTTTTGACGATACCGTGCTTTATACCGGAGCAAGTATCAACAATGTATATATGGGCTATAACGGCAAGTACCGTCTTGACCGCTACCATGAAATCCATTCACGAGAACTGGCAAACACCATGTGTGCCTTTGCCACCAACGCCTTCCATCCTAACTTTGCAGTACAGGATTTCTCTCAGGGACAGGTTCGTCCGGCAAAAGACATGAGAGAGGAAATCAAGGAACTGAGAAAACACCTAAGCACAGTTCAGTACATGGTAAAAAACGAGAAGGTAACAAAGTACCATGTTGGAGTAACACCACTGGTCGGTCTTGGCAAAAGAGCTAATCTGCTAAACCGCTCTATTCTGTGGCTATTGGGTGCTGCCCGTGAAAAGATGTTTATCTGCACACCATATTTCAATCCTCCTAAGATAATTATCAAGGCTCTGGAGGATGCGCTAAGCCGAGATGTTGCCATTACTCTGGTGGTAGGCGACAAGACCGCTAACGATTTCTTTATCCGAGACAGCGAGAATTTCTGTCCCATCGGAGCTATTCCATATATCTATGAACAGAATCTCAGAAACTTTATTATAAAGAACAGGAAGTACATAGATTCAGGTCTACTCAAGATCCAGCTGTGGAAGGATGGTATCAATACCTACCATGTAAAGGGTATGTTCATTGATAACAACTATGCGCTGATTACCGGCAATAACCTCAATCCAAGAGCTTGGAGCCTTGATCTGGAAAACGGTATCATCATTACCGATCTGAATCATCATCTGCAGGAAAAGTTCATTCATGAACAGCAGTATCTGATGAAACAGACCACAAGGGTCCGTTCTGAGGATGAGATTGAATCAATTGACAACTATCCTCCTGAGGTAGTTAAGATCTTAAAGAAGGTTAAACGTCTGAGAGCCTCAATCTTCATTAAACAGCTTTTATAAGGGTTATATGGTCCCAACTGATGATTCATATTATGCAAACTCAGATATAGCCATCCTGAAAGGGCTAGGGACCACTTATACTTCTAGTTTCTACAAAAAGGGGATCTATACCTTCTTCGATCTCCTTTTGGATTTCCCTTTCCGTTTTCTTGATCAGACAAAAATCACCAAGATAGCCGACATCCGACCTGATGGAGGATTCTACTTCATTGATGCCCATATCGTAGCAGTACAGAATGTCCTGACCCGCAGGGTAAAGATGCTCAAAATGATGCTGCAGGATGACACGGGAAAAATCGAGGCTGTTTTCTTTAATCTGTATCCAAATCAGATCAAGGCCTATACCAGAGGCAGACGAATTCTCGCCTTTGGTCCGGTAAAATACAATGAATACAACGGAGTAGTTAATTTTACCCAGCCTACCGTCACCTTTCTTGAGGACGGAGATGAGGTAAAGCCTCAGGAAAGAATGACTCCGGTATACCATGCCGTGGAAAAAGTCCCACAGGCCTCCATTCGAAAGGCCATAAACGGTGTACTGCAATCACTGCATTCAATACCGCTGCCAGAACTTTTACCTGAGAAACATAATCCTTTTAAGCTGACCTTAAGTGAGGCTCTGGATTTATGTCATTATCCATATCCTCCTGCTCTTCCTAATGAGAAGATTATCCCAGAGAAAACAGACGGCTTTAAAAGAATCAGCTACGAGGAGCTTATTGCCTATCAGCTTACTCTGCTGTCGGTAAAGAGAAAAAATGACCAGCATAATGCTCAGGCCATAGATAAAGCACAGAAGGCTATAGATGACTTTTTATCCACTCTGCCTTTTGAACTGACAGGTGCTCAGCTGCGGGCCTACAAAGAAGTTCAGGAAGATCTCTGCACTCAGAAGCCAATGTTAAGACTTCTGCATGGAGATGTAGGCTCCGGAAAGACCATGGTTGCTGTTCTGGCCGCGATTCAGGTTGCAAAATCCGGTAATCAGTGTGTTGTACTTGCCCCGACAGAGCTTTTAGCCCAGCAGCATTACCATAAATTCATGGGTCTTCTTGAACCCTGCGGAATCAGATGTGAACTTATAACCTCATCAATCAAGGGAACCAAACGTAAAAAGCTTCTGGAGGAGATTGAGTCCGGTGAAGTTCAGGTAATCATTGGAACCCACAGTGTCTATCAGGAAGAGGTTCATTATAACAAGCTGATTCTGGCTATTATCGATGAACAGCACCGTTTCGGTATCGATCAGCGAATCGCGCTTCTCAAAAAAGCTCCGGCAGATATCACCATGCATCAGCTGGTTATGACGGCTACTCCTATTCCAAGAACCCTACAGCTGGCTCTGTTTTCTGATCTGGATGTCTCCACTCTGGATGAACTGCCAAAGGGCCGTAAGCCTATCATTACCGCCGTCATGCCGGACACCCGGAAGGTGGAGATAATAAAAAGACTTGATGATGTCTGTCATCAGGGCACTCAGGTTTACTGGGTATGTCCTAACATTGAAGAAAATGAGGATGAAACTGAATCTGTAAAAACAACCTATAAGGATCTGAAAAAAGCTCTGCCTGACCTCAGAATCGGACTTCTGCACGGACAGCTGGCAACAAACGAAAAGAATAAGGTCATGAAAGCCTTTTTAGATAAAGAATACGATATTCTGGTTGCCACCACCATTATTGAGGTGGGAGTGGACGTTCCTAATGCTTCAATTATCGTGATAGAAGGAGCCCAGAGGCTTGGTCTGGCACAGCTGCATCAGCTCCGAGGACGTGTGGGACGAGGGGCACTTGATTCATACTGTATTCTTATATACAAAAGCCAGGAGATAGAGGCTAACGATATAGCCATGCAGAGACTCTCAATTATGAGATCAACCACTGACGGTTTCAAAATCGCCACAGAAGATCTCAAACTCAGAGGGCCAGGAGAAGTGTTAGGAAGCAAACAGACTGGTTTTGATATTTTCAGAGTTGTTGACGTAAATCGAGATTTTGAACTAATAGATATTGCCAGAAACGCTGCTTTAGATATCATTCATAATGATACTGAAACCTGCAGGGCGCTAATCACCCGATGGTTCCCTAAATTCAAAGTGTGAGCTTGCTGTATATGGCCTTTAAACCAAATATATACTACAGAAAACAGACTCCGGCCTATCTTAAATATCTTAAGATTGCGGTCTGTACGCTCATTGTCGTTATTGCAGCAGTCTGGGGATTTATTCTGTATTTCAACGGCCAGCACGTAAAGGCACCGCTGTTAAAGTTTCTTTCTGAACGTACCAGCTTTTCTATCAACTGTGATGAAATTGAGTTTTCTCCTCTTTATCCTGATGTTCTTAAACTTAAAAAGGTAACTCTAGGTAATTCACAAATTGGTGAAATCTACGTTGAGTACGACCTTAAAAGTGTAATCACCTCAGAGAATCTTGATATCAAATATCTCTATGCAAAAGACATAACCTTTGACAGCAGAGACCTTGAGGCACTGAAAAAGGAAAGATTCAGATACAAGAACATAAATATTCTTAAGCTCGATCTTATCAACAGTCCTCTTTATCTGAACAGATTCCACTCAGAACATGCTGATCTCTCGGCAGCTTCTGTCAAAGTTTCCGAGCAGGGGGTCATCAGTTTTGGAGACTCAACCCTTAATGCCCAGACAGGTTCCATTGACAGTTACAAGCTCAAGAAGATTCATGCAAAAATCCTTTCCAGCGAAAATACGGTTGCGCTTTCAGAAGTTCAGGCACAGATGTTCGGAGGTACAGTATTTGCTGATCTTACTATCGATAAGGAATCGGAACTTATTGAGTTTTCAAAGCTTTCTATAAACAACGTTATCTTTCAGAACTACAGCGGTATTATCGACAGCTATAATATCAGAGCTAAAAATGCTTCTCTTACAAACTGTGTTCTATCACTGCCAGCGGCTGATCTGCTACTAGGACAGGTAAGTGGAAAGGTTGAAGATCTGAGAATTGCTGATAAGGAGATATTCTTTGATTTCAAAGGAAAAGCCGGTGAAATATCTAAACCGGATCTGCTGGTCACTGCAGAAGACTCTCTTCTTAAAGCCAGAGTTGAAGATAATCTCCTGACAGTTTCCACTGACGGAAAACTATTCGGCGGAGAGTACAGCAGTGAAATAGAGTTGACTGGACTGAATGACTCACAGAGCGAGCTAAAAGTAAAAGCTTTCGCCTTAAAGAATGCCAAGCTTGAACCTCCTATTGAGCTTTATAACAGACTGAAATTTCTGCTTTTTTCTCATAATACAGAGATTCTTGAATTCAAGGTTGATAACACTGAGTTTGTATCCCACATTGATCAACTGCCTCTTTCAATCAAAGCGGTAAACCTCAGCTGTGAGGATATTCACTTTGACAGACAGACACAAAAGGTAAAGGGAACTCCTGGAAAATTCAGACTCTCTACCGATAGCGCCTACTACTCTGATCTCTTTATCAAAAATACGGATTTCCATGGAGTCTTCAGTGACGAAGGTTACTCCGTCATTATGGACAGAATTCTGTTATATAACTCAAATGCCAGCGCCTCTCTTTCAAGAGACTTTGCAAAGAACACCTTTGCCTTTAAGGCCCATGCAGAAGATTTTGATATGTCTGATCTGAACAGCAGCCTGTTCTCAAAACTCTTTAACGGAAAAATAAGTTTTGATGCAGATCTTATAGCACAGGAAGATGAGGACACATCTCTTTCAATAACTCAAAAACTTAACGGCAGTGTTGAGCTGAGGTCAAAATCCCTGTTAATTTCTGCCTTTGGACTGGATCTAATCAATGGCGGCAATAAGAAAGACTATGAATTAAATTTAAGACAGCTGTTGAACTCTATTGAAGGAGGCGACTGCGGTTTTTACAGTCTGGCAGGAAAGGCCACTGTTGAGAATGGACAGGCTAAAATCAAAATCTCATCTGATCTGGCCACTTCACATTTAACCCTCAAGGGTAATTACGATACCACCGACAGAATAATTGATATCAAATCAACACTTATGTCTTTAGCCAAGGACAGTCTGACCTCGGTTATCATCAGAGGACATGTCACCGATCCTACCTTCTACATTACAGCATTACTCCGGGGGGCGGTAAGACCCGGTATTGATGAAAGTGCTATTGAAAACGATGAGTTCTATACAGCAGCGGATGGTACCGTCTTAAAAGTCAAAGCAAAGAAGCTTACAGACAAGCCAAATATTCACGCCTCTGACAAGGATCAGGTTCAAATCCACGTCGATGATGAGAAAAAGGATAAGGCACTGACGCCTGATTCTGTAGTACTCTACTGATTTAACCTTCTAATAATTCTACTTATTTCTGTTTGAGGTTATCTTAACCTTGATTGGAGGCTGTTTATGCTTTGGTCTAATCAGTTCCTCAGAGCCTAAAGTTGATCCGGTTACGTTAGCAAGATAAACCATAAAGCTTGGAACCTCATCGGAAAGGCCTGACCTTACAACACCTAAGGAAGCTGTAAACTCAGCACCTAGAAGTACCAGCCACCAGCTGATATAAATCCAGACAAACAGAGCAGGAATTACAGCAATGGCCCCGTAGATAGCCTCATAGTTGGAGAAATTAAGAACAAAAATACTGAAGAGTTTCTTGGAAACCTCAAAGGCCACAGTAACAAAGATAGCACCTAAAAGTGCATCCTGCAGCTTAACTCTAACTCTTGGAACAATTACATACAGAGCAGTTAGGACAGCGCACTCAATAATGATTGGGAATACAAAATAGGCAATCATGAGAGCCACACCAATATGGACATTGGTAGAAATAGCTATTGCTACCACTCTGGTGAAGATCCAGATAATGATACCCAGAGCAATTGGACCTAAGGTTAGAAGGGTCCAGTAGATTGCGATCATTGAGCCAAGCTTTCTTTTACCGCCTCGCCAGATTCGATTCAGACACTGATCGATGGAACGTACCAGCATCAGTGAAATAATAAAGAAGATGATGGTACTTGTAGCAGTAAGTTTGCCGGCGTGTTCCACAAAGGTTCCGACATACTTACCTAATGACTCTGAAAATACAGGCATGAAATTAGCCTGGGCAAAAGCCTTTAAAGACTCTCTGAACTCTGAAAATGCAGGGAAAACCGCAAAGAAGTAAAAGATTACACTGATAGCAGGAATCAGAGCCAGAATAGACGTAAACGATAAGGCAGAAGCTTCCAGACCTATAGAATCTCTTTTTACACGATTGAAGAAATATATATAAAGCTCTTTCACGTTACTCACCTGAATTTTCAGAAAATCTTTTTATAGTATAGAGCACTATTCTACATTTTTTTGAGAGGCGATAATAAGTTACTTAAAAAATTGTGAGAAAAACTATGTAGCATTTTCTTTTTCTGCCTTTCTGGAGGCATATTTTTTAGTTCTGTCTTCAGGCTCGGTTTTGAGGTTTAAAGAAGCTATAAGTCTTCTGGAAATTCTCTCTCTACGGCCTTTGAGTCGGTCCATAAAGCTTAAGCTTGCCACATAGCGTTTCCTGTCGTATTCCTCTTCATGAAAGAGACCATCCCCATCAGGGAAAAGACCTGACACTGAAGGATTATTCAGGTTAAGTCCACCACCGTGATAGGCAGTTTCATCTGCAGGAGGAACTATAACAGTGGGATCAGTTACCTTTACATAGTGAGGTACTGTCTCTGATACCTCACTGTTCTTTACAAAGTAGAACTCGGTGCCATCTGACTTTGAGGAGTAGGTATGGGTATACAGAGCCGGATTTGAGATTTCTCCCTCATAGTCATAGGCTACATCCACATAGTTTCCGGTCTTAAAGTATGGATTGTCAGTAAAGGAGGTATACTCATAGCTTTGAGGATTATCCTTGTTGTAGACAATTTCTATATCCTCGTCCACAAAGAAAGGAGCATAGAAACCGATGTTGGAATAACCAGAACCTCTTTTCACATACTGACGGCCTGGCTTTGAGTAATCCTCAGTATAGTTATTCTGAGCGCGGTTCTCTCCGAAAAGAGAGGTATTTTGAGTACTGTCAGTACCGATATAGCCGGAGAGACTGGTCTGAGCCTCATTTAAACCTGCTAAAGAGCCTTTAACATAGTAGTCATGAGAAGCAAAACGCTTAAGCGAACTCTCAGAGAAATCCCCATAGACATTTCTGATTTCACTCTGCCCAAAGCCCTTTTCAAGGATACCTGCAAGAGCACCGGTGTAGATGGTGACAGGATTGTGGTACTCAGTCTGAATATCAAAGCCTTCCACTTCCACATTCTCTATCTTACTGTCCCTGATTCTGCCACTCAGAGCTCCGGCATAAACCTCTGAGGCCCTGGAATCTACTGTAACAGAGGCGTTTTTGAGCTTAAGATTTGAAATCTGTGCTCCCTCAAGCTTTGAGAACAGTCCGTAGTTCTGCTGCTCCTGATTATCAGACTTTAAGGTATAACTTACAGAGTTGAAGGCACCGTCAAGACTGCCGCTAAAGCCTTTACCCTCATCAAGGGTACGGTTTATCTCTCCAAGTTCCACATCACTGGTGACAAAGTATTTACCGGAGGTATCATCCTTTAGCTTTAAAAAGTCCTCCTTTGAAGACAGGGCGGTCTGACCGGTATGGTCGACAAGTCCATCCTCCTTTTTTATTTTATAGGTACTCTCAATATCAAGCTCCTTACGTCCGCCGATATCAATTCTCTTAGTGGAGCTTTTTATAATGATGTTATCTCCGTCGGTATTGGTCAGGACCTCTGTTTTTGAGCTGAGGTTATCTTTGGTTATATCCTCAATATCCCTGATAATTACCTGTGAGCCATCCACCTTAAGATTACCGGTACTGATTTTACCTATAAGCCTAATCTTGCCCATTCCCTTGTTTGCAAGGTTAAGCTCTCCTGAATCAATAAAATCATTTACAGCTTTCTCTGAGATTTTTGAGGTGGAAAGTACCACCTTAGCCGCATGAATCTCACTGTTACGGCCTAAAGTAATACCATTGGGGTTCACCAGATAAAAGGCAGAGTTTCCGGTTCCAGAGAAACCGATGTAGCCGTCAATCACTGAGGCTTTAGAGCCATGTACCAGATTCAGGTACTGATGGTTGTCAAAGATGACTCGATTCTCAGAGCCTACTGAGAAATCCTCCCAGGAGATGACATTACGCTCAGAGTCGGAAATGATTACCTGAGTCTTATCCCTGTTCATAATCATGGCATCCCCGGCGATGTTTTTAGCTCCGCTTGGAAGTACATCTGAAGCATAGGCGGTACCTAACAGCATACCTGTAAATACCGGCAGAAATTTAAATAGCTTGTTCATATTATTTCACCAGAAGCTTTACACTGTCCTTTGCATACTCACGGTTCTGTCCTACCGCCTTATTCAGAGAGGCGTTAACATAGAAGCCTCTATAGGCTAATTCAGTACCCACGCCCACAGCGTAGAAGCTTTCCTTTTTCCTGTTCTCATGGTTTCTGGCATGGGCCTGCATGAAATCGGTATAGATGTTGAAGGTCGGATAGCTCTTAACCTTATAGGTGAACTTCAAATCATCAAAGATACCGTTGTCAGCGGAGGCGGTATTCGAAGCAAAGGCCCTGACTCCATAGGCTCCGCAGGGAGTGAATTTGTCTGAGGGGTCAAGGGAGGTTGAGGCTATCTGCAGATTGTAGCTGTTGCTGATGTTAAAGAATTTATTCACATCAAAGGATACTGAGCCGTCCAGGGTAGTAATAAAATAGGATTTGTCCTCATAAAGTTTATACTCATCATCATTATTAAGCTTTCCATAGTTAAAGCGCAGCGCATTGGCAAGCTTTGCTGTGGCAAAGAAGTTATCCAGCTTAAAGTCGGTAAACACTCCGTTACTGTGTCTTTTAAGCTTCACCTCAAAGGCATCAATACTGTCGGTAATGCTGCGGTAGTAACCGCCGATATCCCCTGTGAATCTGGTTCTGGCGCTTCTGTAGATAGGCTGCTCCAGATACAGGTCGGCATTGAAGACATTGCCGTGGATATCCAGATCACGGTAATCTCCGCCAAGCTCATAGCTTGAATAGGATAAATCAGTACCTAGGACATTAAGATAGGAGCTGACCGGAACTCTGTAGTCAAAGCTGAAATTGTTCTGCTTTCTGTCGGTAGTGGCTAAAAGCAGATTGGCTCTGTCTGCATGATGTGAGACATCATTGCAGGTTATAACTCCTGCATAACGGTTCTCACCGGTAGTCTTATTACCGTAGTTGTCATAGAAGGTCTGAAAGGAAAAGCGCTTCTTTGGCTTGATGTCCAGAATCAGATCAGCTCCACCATTATTGGAGTTCTCAAAGAAACCTGCCATGTCAAAGACATTCAGATCACGTACCTTTAAGAGATTATCGTTAAGTTCGGTGGTATTAACAGCCCTATCCTGCAGTCGTCTGGTTCTGCCAAACAGTCGGTTTAAGGTACTCATATTTACAGAGCTCAGGTTATTCAGCCTAATCTCATTGAGCTTTGTGGTCTCAACCACCACCTTAAGCTCTCCGTTATAGCTCTCCTGCTCCGGAAAGAATGCCTGGGCGGTCAGATAGCCGTTAGACTTGTATACGGCAGTCAGCTCATTTAAAAGATTCTGCAGAGTTGAGACTGTAATTTCCTTTCCCATATATGGCTTAAGCACCGCATCAAGCTCACTTCTGCTGAGTCTGGCCTGGGATTTGATTTCAACATTGTTTAAAGTCTGTGAAGAAACGGCACCGGTAAAAACAAGGCATAACGCTGCCGCCAGATTTAATAGGATTTTTCTTATTCCTG
>ONFP01000098.1 GCA_900317105.1 uncultured Succinatimonas sp.
TGATGGGATAACCTGAATACCCAGCATCCAACGCCATGCAGACTCGTCTGGAGCAATGTTAGCAATAACATAGTTAGAGAAGAATGCAATCAGAATACCGAATACGATGTTGAACTGGAACAGACCGGTTAATTTACCTCTATCACCTGCAGGTGAGATTTCTGAAATGAATAGAGGGGCTGCAATGGTTGAAATACCAATTCCTAGACCACCGATGAAACGGAAGATAAAGAATGATGATACGTTCCATGCAACAGCAGAACCGATAGCGCCTACCAAGAATAGAACACCGTTGAAGATAAGGGTCTTTTTTCTACCATATTTAGCCGTAGGAATACTACCGAAAATAGAACCTAGAACGGTTCCCCATAGTGCAGCAGAAATTGCTAGACCATGCATGGAGCCAGAAAGCGACCATAACTGCTGAATTTTGCTTTCAGCACCTGAAATAACTACGGTATCAAAACCGAATAAGAAACCTGCGAGAGCTGAAGTTATAGCCCACAGTAAAAGTTTTTTGTTCATTTAAATTTTTCCTTTGTCCTTACGTCCGCGCTTGCGGTGCAAAAATTTGCGATAAGAATAATGCCATAACCAAATTTATAAAAAAATCATTCCTTTCACAAAAAGTTATGCAATTTTTTGCAATCACATAAAAAACTGCATAATCCTCTTAAATGTTCAGTAGTTATCTAATTGTACGAAGCTTATTATATAGAAGTTGTAAGGTAGATTTTTAAATATAACCTCTTGAAAAATAAAAATAATAATATTAAATGCACTATATTTGTCCTTAAGTGACTAATATGGTGCACAATTAAAAACGTCTTGCTGATTATTTAAATTTGCTACTGTATATAAGTTATGTATAATATGTAAAATGCAAAAAATTGCATAATGGAATTTGATACCTCTCAAAGATTAGGATTTTTTTCAACACAACAAAATTTTTCATTTATATAATCTGCGAGGTAATTTGGGGTAAAAAAATAAAACTATGGTTAATATTTCACAGATAGCTGAGCATCTTGGAATTTCACCTTCCACAGTTTCCAGAGCATTGAAAAAGCCCGATATGGTTTCTCTTGAAACCAGACACAAGGTCTTGAATGCAGCTGAAAAGATGGGCTATCTTCAGAAGTTGAGGGATGATATTACAGTTGCATCCTCAAGCAAGCTGATTGGAGTAATTGCTGCAGATCTGACCAATTCATTTTCCAATGCAATTGTTAAATCTGTTACTGACTATCTGGACTCTAAGAATTATTCGGTTATTGTCGGCTGTAACTATGAGCACAGTTCACTGGAGGCAAAGATTTTAAAGCAGTGGGCTCCTCTTAATTTACGCGGTCTGATAATCATGCCGACTGCAAAATTTAGCAAAACAGTTGCAAATGATTTTATAGATATGCCTGTTGTTCTGGTTGACAGACATATAGATGAGCTGAATTTTGACAGCGTCATCGAAGATAACATGGGCGGTGTTCAGCAGGCACTTGAGTATCTTCAGGAACTTGGCCACGAGAAAATCGCTTTTATATCTGGCTCCAAGAAGGTTTATACCTTCTCACAGAGATGTGCCGGAGTAGAACAGAGTGGAGTTAAGGCTGAAATTCATGAGATTATTGCCGACTCCTATGAAGAATTGTTTGTCGGAGCCTTTGAGCAGACAAATATTTTAATGTTGAGAGCTAAAAGCAGTCGACCAACTGCAATTGTCGGAGCAAATAACGCAATTACTTCCGGAATTCTTTATGCTCTAAACCTTAAAGGCTTCAAGATCCCTAATGATGTCTCAGTGGTTTCATATGGTGACAGTAACTGGTGTCGTTTTTATCCGACTCCTATTACTTCTGTATGTCAGCCTGTTGATGAAATGGGAAGAATGGCTGCCAGTATGGTTTTAGAGCGCATCAACGGCAGCAAAGAAAAGATTAATAACGTGTGTTTAAAATCCATGCTGCTGCGTAGGGCTTCCACTTCAAGTCCAAACGCAGACTAGTATGGATCCTTTTTAGGATATTTGATTTTCTGAACAACACATGAGGTTGGGATAAAAATTTTCGGTCTGAGAGTTTACTCATTAAAGGTAATTCTTGGCAGCATCAGTTTTTAACAGGAGATAAATGATGTTAGATTTTTCTAAATTCAAAGGTAAAAAAGTAAAGTGCGCTGGTCTTGGCGAAGTGCTGTTTGATGTATTCCCTACCGGACCAAAGATCGGTGGAGCTCCTGCAAACTTTGCTTATCACTGCAGACAGAACGGCTTAGAGTCCCTGGCAATCAGTTCTGTTGGTACTGATTCTTTAGGTTTTCAGGCTCGCAATCTTCTAGCTGCAAGATTTTTACCTGCTCTTCTGATTGAAAATACAAAGGAAACAGGTGCTGTAAATGTTGATTTAACTGATGATGGTGTTCCTACCTATACCTTTGTTGAAGATACTGCCTATGACAATATACCTCTTACTGAAACTGCTCTTGGAATTGCAAGACAGCTTGATTTAATGTGCTTCGGTTCACTGGCTCAAAGAGGAACTGTTTCTCACAAGACCATTATGGCTCTTCTAGATGCAATGCCAAAGGGTTCACTTCGTGTATTCGATGTAAATCTGCGTCGTAACTATTACTCAAGAGAGATTATTGAGGATTCTTTAAAGAGAACCGAGATTTTCAAGTGTAACGAGGACGAGCTTCCAATTCTTTGCGAGTTTGCAAGATTACAGGAAAAGACTGCAACAGCCTACTATGAGTACCTAAAGAGCCTGGGAATCTACTGCTTCATTTTCACTGAAGGAGCTTCTCAGAGTACAGTATTCTTAAATGACGAGATTTCAGTTCTTCCAACTCCTAAGGTTGAAGTTGTTGACACTGTTGGTGCAGGCGATTCCTTCACTGCAACTTTCATCAGCCGTTTGATGCAGGGCGACTCCCTGGTTCAGGCTCATGAGAAGGCAGTTAAGATTTCTGCATATGTCTGCACTCAGGCTGGAGCAATGCCTGATATGCCAGCAGAGCTGTTTGCCTAATTTCATAGAAAATTTCATACAATTCCGGGGCCTCATATCTTTATGGGGCCTTTTTTGTTTGCGTAATTTTCTATGGTTTCAGTTGCTATTTTGGGGACGTTTTATTTTTTATCTGAAATTATTTTCCAATAGCCATTATTACCACTTCCAACGTACGCAATGTTGTCCATTTCGCTTATCTTTCGTCCAACAGTTTTATAGCTGATGCCTAGTTTTTCTCCAATCTCCTTACGAGTGATTTTTGGGTTTTCACTAATCATTTTTATGATTAATTCTTTTGCCTCATCGTGAGGGACATCGTGAGGGACATCGTGAGGGACATCGTGAGGGACATTTCGCGTGTCATCAACTTCCGATTGTGCTACAGGTCCAACGGTTGCTGTAGCAATATCAGGAATAGGAACAGTTATTCTGAACACATCCCCCTCAATAAATTGTGGATCCTGTCCTGAGTATATCTTTGTATATTTATATGTGTTCCTCATACCCGAGCCGAGCTCATCTGCAAGGCCTATTTCTCTGAATACTTTTGCAATTGGCGGATTCTTCGATACTGGTTCAAAAGAGGCTGGATCTAATGCTCCATATCCGTGTGTAAGGTTACCGTTCTCGGTAACAATCTTGTCCTTTTCAATAATCAGCTTTGGAACATAAGAGCTTGAAAAATCTCTGTGTACCAGCAGGTTAGAAATGATTTCACGAAGGATATGATCTCTGGCACTAATGCTTTGAATGCCTTCTAGGTGAAAAGTATCGTTAAGATGTTTTTTTCCAAATGCCATAAGTCGGTCATAGCTTTCGATAAGATTTGTGATTACAACATCTCTATCATCGTATCTATCAGTATTTACGACCCTGAAAATTGCATCTGTCTTGTGTTGTGGCAGAATCGACATGATTGTGGAATCCTTACCAAAAAGTAGAATTCCTGCATAGGTAATACCTTCAATCTGCTCATAGTCATCTTTTAGGATTAGATTTGCACTTCTGAGCATTTCCTCATCTGACATAGAAAACCAGGGATGATTCTGATCTCTGTATCTTGTCATTCGCCTTGCTCTTTCAATCAGATCGGGGCGTAAATCTTCCATACCGAAACGAGTTACTTTATTTACGAAATAGCTACCGCTTTTTCTTGAATAAAGTCGAAATACTTCAGCAGAGTGATTGGTGATATCAATATCTGCATCTTCGTTGCGATCCCAGATCCTTCCTGAACAGCGACATACTTCATTTGATTCTGGTACGTAAATATAGAGGATCTTCTTTCCATCAACTTCGTACATGACAGGTGTAAGATACAGAGGCGGATACATTTTACTTTCATTGTTGATGGTATCAACGAATTGTTTTTTTACCTTATCAACACAATCATCATCAATTCCAATGATCTCTCCATTATTCTTGACTCCAAGGAAAATATGGCCGCCGTTTCTATTTGAGAAGGAACATACTGTATCATATACGTCCTTGTTTATAGATTTGTGGGATTCCTTAAATTCAACAGAGATGCTTTCACCTCCGTTAATCAGCTCTAAGAGAAATTTTGGAATTGTCAGATTACTCATGTTTTGCTCTGTTTTATCTGGTTGCCATTTATTTACTGTTGTAAGTGATATGTTTACAAGCTATTTATAACCCATTTGAGGTCTGTTCTGTTAAATAATCGTGCCATGTAATATTTTGTCTCTAAATATCCATGAATTAAAAAAAAACAATGCGCAGATATGATAATGAAATCATTATATTGTCTAGTCCTTTTTCTATTTGCTGATGAAGTTCTAAATTAAAAGAGGTTTAATTTCATCCACAATCAGAGTTCTTGCCATTTCTCTGACTTGTTTGTAGTAAATGAGCTTCATTGCCGTTGGATGAGTTTCCTTATATTTGTCTATGTAGCAGAACTTCTCCATATTTGAAATTTCAAGTTCTCCCTCACCATTGAAGAATTTTGAATAATGCCACATATCCGTTTTCTCAACGCACCATTCATCGCAGAAGGCAGAAAGCTTATCATCAATAATCTTATTTATTCGTTCATTGATTACCACCATGGCTTGCTTACCCTTAAAGTTTTCTGGATTAGCTTTCAACTCATTCCAAACTCCAAATAAAATTTCGCCAAGTTTGTTGTTTTTCTTTGATAGATTTTCAATATATTTATCAATTGCAGGATCGTGTATTGCTTTAAACTTTTCTGAATCCCCGTAAGCATTGATGTATTTCTGGATTAATGAAACTAGATATTCATAATTAACTTCATCTTTTGATATTAACTCTAGTTTGTAAGTTATATCTATGTCTTCAAGACTCTCAGGATCTGGACCAGTTACTCTACGCTTTAATTCTTCAATGGCACTATTATATTTGCCTATTAAAGTGTCCTGTGTTTCCTTTGTTAGGGTAAGACCGTTTACTTTGAAGATTACAAGATTATCTCCGTTATCATCAGTTTCATTCCCCGCATCATTATCTTTCTCCCATTCTTCATAGGTATTGATTGCCTTTACAGATTTATCCATCTCCTGGAATTTTTTGATGAAATTCTTTAAAAACTCATCTGAAGAACCGGAAATATCAATTGTTGCCGGAGATTCATTTATTAGCGTTAAAAGCGAAGAGTAATTATCAACAAGTTCCTGTTTAACTTTTGAATAGCTAGGAGCAATAAATGATGTTTCTCCTCCATTTGAATACAACTGAAGAGCTTCATCAATTGCGTGCTTAAAGATCGCAGGTGTTTGGAAGGTAATTACATTGCCATAGTCTTTTATTTTCTTAAATATTCTATTTGTCCTTGAGAAAGCCTGTATTAGTCCCTGTGGACTCATAGGAGGTCTATCAATAAAAATCGTGGAGAGAGGAAGAGCATCAAAACCGGTTAAAAGCCTATCTACAACAATTACTAACTCTAGTTTTGCATTTCGATTTTAACTAAAAATTGGCTAATAAATGCGGTCTCGCACCACATTTGCTGTTTAAAAATCAATTTCTTTAACTATTTAGAAACTCAGGTATATTGGAAGGTTTTAGTAGTTTCTTGAGAAATTCAGAGATTGAATCATACCATTTTCCAATGAGACCTTCGGCTAGTTTATATGCCTCCTGAGTCTTTCCTTTTACTATGTAACCTGCTTTATCGAGAGCCTCGATCAGAGAAGTGAAACATATTGAACGCCTCGATAAAAGATATGGTTCTTATTGCAGAACATGAATCTCTGAAAAGCTGACCATGACTTCTAGGATCTTCTTCATGACGTCTTATGATTTCAAGTACAGTGAATCTGATGTAAGAGATTCTGTTTAAAGCACAGATGGAATCATAGTCTCTGGCAAAGCATTCAGAGTTCAGTCCAAGGTATTGTTTTGCTGCTTTGAAGCAGCATTCAATAGCCCATCTTCTGGAGTACAGTTCAACAATCTCTTCTGCTGTCAGGTGTATATTGGAGCATAAAAGAGTAATGAACTCCCTGCGGTTGTTTCTGTTTCTGATAAACACCAGTTTAACCTGCTGTTTTGATTCGGTCTGAACTATAACTGAGCTGATAATATCTGAAGTATGATTACGCTGACCTAAGGTGGACAGAATGTACTTCAGGTTGTGTCTTACGGTTTCACCGACAAAGGCAAACTTCAGATTCTTCTTAATCATGCAGATTGAATCCAGAGATAACTCCTTTAAAGATGCAACCAGACTGTCTGAATAGAACCAGGTGTCCATAAGAACATATTCTGCCTTGATGCCTTTGTTCAGAATACCTTTACAGAGTTTGATTAGAAGCTTGGGTTTTCTCATAACGGAATTGGCTCTTCTTTTAGCTCCGGCACAACGCTTATCAATTCGCTTGTTGTGTTTTCTGATTATGCAGTCTTCTTTTCTGGAGGACATTAGCTCAGAGGCAACAGGGATATTGGTAATACCGTCAGTCCAGGTAATCAGTAGATTTGCGTAACCTTTTACTGTCTTTCCTATTACATGGTTAAA
>ONFP01000095.1 GCA_900317105.1 uncultured Succinatimonas sp.
CTCCTTTGAGGTCTTAGGACCGTATGAAGGCATAACCATGTGATTAGCTCTTAAAAGGTATGCGTATTTTGAGAGCTTGTTGACATCAAGAGTATCAATTCTGCGTTCTAACGTATTTTCCTGATCGAAGGGAACTGCATAGATCTCGGTTTCCTCAACATTTAAAGTGACCTGAGCATAGGAGCAGGGGATTATGACACCCAGAACAGCTGCGTTTAAAAGTGTGGCTTTAGGAAACAATTCTTTTACCTGTCAGCTTGCTAAAGCTTCTTTTACTGAATTCAGATCTGGCTTAATCTCTAAAATAAGATCAAAACCTGAAATCTTGAAAACCTCTGAAACATTTTCAGAAAGACCACATAAAAACATTTTTTTACTGGTATTTTTACAGCTTTTTGCTGTCTTTAAAAAGACTCGAAGTCCTGCTGAACTAATGTATTCAAGTCCTGCAAGATCAAAGATTAGAGAATTGGTATTATCATTCTGTGTTAAGGGATTAACCTTTTCTTCAAGAGATTCTGAGCTTAACGCATCCAGTCTTCCGTTCAAGCTGATGATTTCGGTTCCTGTCATTGAACTGTCATTCAGATGGATTTCCATTTTTATTCCTTATGTTAGATGTTGCTTGCAATTATTCTATCAAACTTTTCCTCTTCTCCTCGCCCTTATTTTCATAGTGATTCATGAATTTGCTTTTTCAGTACTTAAAAAAATTACGGTTTTTTAGAGTTGTGAATGTCTACAGAATATGTATGCTTTAGATTTTTTATACTTCACCATAAGTTGTGGCTCATTTTTTTTGTGAAAAATGTTACCCTCGTCATAAGAACTTAATATTTTATTGTAGTTGCATAATTACCATAATTTTTGTTCTACAATATAGGTAGAGATACGGAATGGTATTTCTGTAAGGAGATAATGTTGTAGAACAATAAAGAGGCATATGCTGAACTTCTTAATAAGTTCTGAAATGAGACATGTTGAAAGAATGAATCAGACAAAAAACAAGATTGATGTTGTTAAAGTAGGTGGACATAACATCAATAACGATATATTTGCATAAAAATAAATAGCAGTGATTGCGGGTATCTTTATTCTCCTCAAAAAAGATACCCAAATCACGTTGATCTGAATATTTCAAACTAAACTTAAAAATAGCTTTCTTTCTTTTGGGAAACACTCATACAAGGACTCTTCTGCAATTCCAATCTGTTTAAGCTGAGTGCCGGTATGTTCCCCTCAAATCTATTCTGGGGAAATAAATATAGCTCAGAATACGAGCATAAATCGATAAAGAATTAAAACAGAATAAGTGTTGTTTTACGATGTTGAATTGAATGAAAAGATGGTGATGCAATTATGAATGCACAAGAGCTTATCAAAGAACTCGGCTCTAATCTTGGTTTGGAGCTTGAATTTTCAGAAGAACATACCTGTGCACTGAAATTTGGTGAAGTGACAGTGTTTTTTGAGGAATATGAGGACAAGCTCTACCTTATCTGTGAATTAGGCTCTTCTGTTGGTAAGGAAGATTTATTTCCACATCTGCTTTCTGAAAACTATCTGGGCAGAGCCACTGCAAACGCGGTACTGAGTCACGATGAGATCAAAAGCGAATTTATGCTCCATCTTATTCTCCAGCAGAATATAACCTATCAACAGTTTGAGAGAATTCTGGATAATTTTGTTTATACCGCGAAAAAATACAAAAATAAGCTGACCTCTGAAAACATGACAGAGATAGAACATGAGGACAATCTACTTCAGGCCGCTGTTTTAAAAGCCTGACTTTATGATGAGCTTAAGAGCATTTAAAAGAGGAACATGATATGACAGATGTTAATAACCGTATTGTTCAGCCACATCAGGGCAATCAGAATCTTAACAATGTGAATAATCAGGTGCCAGTTCAAAACGGTAATGTACCAGCTGGTCTCCGTAATGCTCAGGTAGGAAATGCCGGTAATCGCAGAATAGTTCCTCAGGGAGCCAATCAGGCCCAGGGGCAGCAGAATCTTGCCAATGCCCAGCAGGTAAATAACCCTGCACCTATGGTTAATCAGAAAAAAAATGGAGCCTATATAGCATCTGTTCTTCAGTCAAAAAAATTTAAGCTCTCTATGCTTCCAGACAGTTTTTCCAGGCTCATCAAAGATACAATTTCGTCTGCAAAAGAGGAACATGTTAGAAGAAGAAATTTGTTCAAGTGTTCGGACTCAGAACTTAAAGAATTCTTAGGAGAAGAGCTGTTCAGTCAGTTTATAGACGAAATTAAAAATCTTCCGGAAGAAGGGCTTTTGGATATTATGTCCTCTATATTGGGAAAATACTCTCAAAAAGCTGTTGCTAATGCAGAAGTTAGCTTTTTTGTTGATGAGCTTTCTGATAAAAACAAACAACACTTGGGTGTGAAAGATATTCCTAGAGTTGTCCGTGATCTGCAAAAAAATGAAGATTTTTCTAAAGATCTGAAGAACTGTTTTACTAAAGCTCAATTTGATGAATTATTTACCAAACATCTGAACCTCATAAACGAAAAAAATGCCTATTATGACAGCCTGAAGGCTTCAGTTAATGTCTTCAAGGAAAAGGCTATTCTTCGCTTATCCGAGCTTACGGGAATTCCATTGGAGGTTTTAAAGAATTCTTGTGAGCTTAAGTCCTTAACAGCAAAACTCGAAGTTGAGCAGATCCTTTATCAGGCAGGAGAAAAACAGGGTAATTTTGAGGACAGTTTTAACAATCTGGTCAGAGATTTTGTCGACAGTAAAAATCAATTGCTGCAGGACCTTAAACAGTCTGGTCTGAGTCAGGAAAAAACGACTCAGCTAACAATGCTGCTTATTGAGCATGACCTGCCTGAGGGAGTTACACTTGATTCAGTCTTGTCTCATGGGCAGGGAGGCATAGGTGCTCTGCTGAACAGTTCCGTAAATCCTCCTGAAGGCTTTACCAAACCATCAGCTGCTCAACTGCAGGAAGAACTTAAAAAGACCTGTAATATCATTGACTCTATGTATCAGCAGGATCTTGGTGAAGGTAAGTGGAAGGAGCTTACCAAAGAGCAGCAGTCTCTCCTGCGTGATCTGACTACTCTGGTAATGTTTGACAAAACTCCTGGGCTTGAAGCTGGACTTGCAGTCAATAACGACTTAGTGTCGGCATTTAATAAAATGGCTGACGCTCCTGAAAAGCATTTGTTTGAACAAGCTCTGCAGAACAGTGGAGCTAACCTAATAGCTCTACTTGACAAAGATGAATCCGATAAAATGCCTGTGGCCTTAAAAATAGGGATTATGACAGCCTTTGAGGAGGTTACCAAACTTTTTGGGGAGAATTCATTAAAAAAAGCTTCTCCATTGATGTTTTATGACCAAATCTTAAATAAAAATTTAGCGGTAAAACTTAAAGAGAAGCTGCAAGCGAAATCTGTTGCTGCAAATGGGCAGAATCAAAATGTTCTATATGACAATCTGTCTATTCATGATATTGCCAAAGAACTCATTCTTGAATCTTTAAAAAACAACACTCTTCGGGATACGGTTTTAGATATTTGCAAGGAACAGCATAATCTGACGCTCAGTTCTCTTCCAACGGATGAGCGATTAAAGAATGAGATGATTTCTAAGTTAAATAGTCTCAAGAACTTTACTCCAGATTTACAAAAATTAAACAGCAAAACTGAGATTGAGAATTATATTAAACACAATGAGCAGTGTCTGCAGGAAATTGGCCTCATAGTACAAACTCATCTGGCTGCTAGAAACACCTTCAATAATATATTTGAAGCCATGATTGCAGCTCAGAATATCTCTGATATTTCTAGAACTAGAATATATAAAGCTAATTTTGATGCTTATGATGAAACTCGTAAAACATTATTAGATGCCTATATAAATCTTCCTGCACAGGAGCGACCTGCAGTAGATAGCGATGAGTTTAAAGCTTTTATCGAAGATAAACTAGGACAAATCATCTCCCCTAGAGTTGAAGCTCTCAAACTGCTGAACAAATCAGGGCTCTCTGAGACTCAAAAGGTAAAATATACCGATATGATACTTGCCGGTAAACAGCCTGATCAGTTTGGTACTGTGTTAAAGTTTGCAACACAGTTTGCCCATTTGTATGATCCTAAAGCTCTGCAGGTAATACTTGAGCCTGTAACACACGGTAAAACTGTTAATGAGACTAAACTTCTTAAGGCTTTATCTGAGTTTGAAAAAACTCTCATCAATGCTCTTCCTCCACAGCTTGATCTGAATGGAGCAAATCTTACTGATGCGCAGAAGAACCAGCTCTCTCTCATCAAAGATATGGTTCGTCAGCAGATCTTCAATGAAAACCCTGAGTTTGGTCAGCTTATGGCTCAGATTCCTGTTGCAACACTCAGCAAGCTCAATGAGTCAAACAAAGAGCTGCTTTCTTTAGTAAATACCGGCCGTGCGGTATATGCATCTAAATGGATGTCTCAGGAAAGATGTGATGCTATTCGTAACGGTCATGAGCTATCGAACAGGAATCTTGAGTTGGTCTTAAAGCATGGTCCAACGCTTTTTGACACCTTTAAGAAGGATCTTGATCCAAAACTACATTATTTTTTACGACAGTTCATTGGCTCTGTCTGTTTCACTGAGCATTCTCTTGATAAGATTGAGAATGAACTAAGAAAATTACTCAAACATTCAAAACACTGGAAGGAATTTACCTTTGATACCTGTCCTCCAGGTTTAAAGGCATACCTGAAAAATGCTTATAAGGGAATGTTGGATGAATGTATGAATCCTGATTTCAAGGATCATACAAATTATTTTAACAATGTATTTGGTAGGGACGTTTGCCGCAGTGCCGTAACTCTGCAGGGGAATACGTATTATTATTCTGATGCTAAAGACTTTGATCCTTTGTTAACCAAAATTCTGCTTAAAGGTCGTAACTTAGATGACCTTTCTCCTCAGGAGAAACTTCGTCTAAATAAACAGAAACTCGGTATCACCACACTTCTGCATCAGGGTACCTATGCTGTAGGTCACTTTACAATGTTTCAAACAAGATTTAATGAGAATGTGGATGGAGCAAATGTCATTATCAACACTGAGGAAGGTCAGCAGTTTGGTAATGGTTCTTTAAGTGACATCGGTATAGAGTTAAGTGAAGATGGAAAAAGCTGTATTCTGACTTATAGGAGAAAACACGAGATTAACGGCAGCTCTATGAGCAGAGATTATAATGGCAATGCCATTCCTGCTGCTGACAATGTGGAATTTTGCTACAGAATCAATCTTAATTTTGAAGGGGATGAGCCGGAGATCTCTGATGCCAGCCTGTATCAACTTTTCGCAGGTTCAACCGAGAAAAAGTACTAATTGAACGGATTATGCCTAAGAGAGGGACAATATTATTGCTCCTCTCTTTTTTTTTGATTGTTTGAAAAGATAATATTCCTATTTTTTTTCAGCAGGATAATTCAAAAGTTCCATGTTTTGACCGTAAATCAGGCATTCATACAATAAAAGCTCCAAAATTGGTAATGTATAATTCAAATCACAATTTTAGCAACATAATAGTGCAAGCGCCTATGTTTTCTTTGATTATCAAGCCTTTTTTACGTATCATAAGCTCATGCAAGAGTGTTGTATTTTTGCTCTACTGTAGTGCATGAACACTCTTTAACTGATTTCTGGAGATAGAGATGGAAAAGAAAAAGTCATTTGGACTGGCCTGGATGATGCTTCTGGGTTTGGTTCTTGGTACTGTTTTCGGTACATTTATAAGTGAAAGTTTTGCAACAGATTACATTAAGCCTTTTGGTGATCTGTTCATCAGACTGATTCGTATGGTTGTGGTTCCTCTGGTATTTGCAACCATTATTTCTGGCGTTGCCGGTATCGCAGATATCTCAAAGCTAGGTCGTGTTGCGGTTAAGACTCTTCTGGTTTATGCCTGCACTACCGGTGTTGCAGTTATCTTCGGTCTTATCATTGCTCAGGTTGTTCATCCTGGTACCGGTCTTAACTTCTCAACTGAAGGTTTAACCATCAATGAAGTTAAGGCTCCAGCTCTTAAGGATACTCTTTTAAACATTGTTCCTATGAATCCATTTGATGCTCTGTCAAAGGGCTCAATGCTGCAGATTATCTTCTTTGCAGTTTTCTTTGGTTTCATTCTGGCTTCAATGGGTGAGAAGGGCAAGAGTCTGCAGGGATTCTTTGAAGGTGTTGGCGAAGTCATGATTAAGATGACCAACGCTGTTATGCATTATGCTCCTATCGGTGTATTTGCTCTGATTGCTTTCACTGTAAGTAAGCACGGTCTTGCTGTACTGCTTCCTCTGTTAAAGCTGGTTCTGTGTTCATTTGTTGCAACCGCTTTATTCTTCGTGGTGGTTTATATTCCAGTTGTACGCGTTTATGTAGGTCTTCCTTTAAAGCGCTTCTTCAAGGATATTGCAGAGCCTTGGATTATCGGTTTCACCGCCTGTTCATCAGCTGCAGCTTTAGCATCAAA
>ONFP01000045.1 GCA_900317105.1 uncultured Succinatimonas sp.
GACAGCGAGGAATTTGATCTGCTTTTTGCCTTTTAAGGCTGCATAAAAATCACGAATACAGTTTTTGAATTCATCATATAGAGCAGGATTGTTTATGTTTGCGGTTAACTGACAGTCATATTCGTCAATCAAGACAACAATCTGTCGTTCTTCTTTCTCTAAAATATTAAAGAGCTCAATTATGGCTCGATTAGGTTTTTTACTAGATACTGCGTCATCATAACCTAGAGTTTTTGCAAAGTCAGAAATTGATAGAGAAAACAATTCCTTAAACTCATCAATATCTGTTTTGGAATACTCAAGAAAACTCAGATGAAGCACAGGATATTTATCCTGATCCCACTTATCGTAAATCCAGGTTTCTTTAAAGTAGGGCTCAACACCTTTTTCAAAAAGAGTTCCTATAGTGTTTAGAGTAAGAGATTTTCCAAAGCGACGAGGACGAGAAAAAAAGACTCTTTCATACTGTTTTGTCAGATTGAAAATATATTCTGTTTTATCAACGTATATAGAATCCTTACTAATAATGTTCTCTATATTTTCTGACTGTGCAATTAGTTTCATAACCACGTCCTACGACCAAATCCATAGAAATTATTATATCATTTACTGATTTTTATGCTTTAACAATCAGATTTCTTTACATCAATTCAAAATAACTGTTTTACAAAAAAAAACTAATCATTAAGGATCCAGGCAATTCCTTTGGAACAGCGAATATCTGTCTCAAAAAAGTGATTACCAGGATTACTCTCAAAAATACAAGCTATTCCCTGTTCTTTCAGAACTTCATAAAGTTCAAGAGTCTTCTCCTTAACCGTTTTTAGATAGCTGTTTCTGACTGAACTTTCCTTATCGCCTAACGAAAGGTAGATTTTTTCAGGTTTTCTCTCTGGAGGATTTGTCCTGAAAAAATCCACGAAATCAGGAAACCATAGAGAACCAGACATGCTTGCAGCTCTGTCAAAGAGATTCGATCGGCAAATGGCATATAAGGCAAACAGTCCTGCAAGAGAATAACCGCTTATGGCAAGGTAGGAGGGAGTTCCTTTTATATGCCTAAGACACTTTGGGATCAACTCATTTTCAATTAGTGAAAGATATTCATCTGCGCCTCCGTCAAATGGAGGCTCACTTTTATACAGTGAAGGACAGTACCATGGAGAAAGACTGTGATTCCAGTTATGAACTCTTATATTCAGGAAATTAAAGGAAGGAGCATTCATTTCGGATAACAGCTCGATGATTTGTGCACCATCAGAGTTGAAGGAATTGAAGAGAATCAAAGGAGCATCAGGCTTATCAGAACTGAAGAGTGAGACATTCGTGTCCTTAATCACAAAATCAGATTTCACCATTCGCTCCTCCTTAAAAAGAAATAACTATAAGAAAAATCAGTATAAAACAGTTTAAGATCCTCTATTTTTGTGTATACTATATTAACGTAGTTCAAAAACTCGATCTTTCAACTTGTATTTATTCACATTATTAATGTTAATATCGCCTCAAAATAAAGAAAAAGGTCGGATTTTCATCTTTTATAGTGATATAAAGAGTAACTTTTTTAATTTAACGATAAATAATACTCTCTGAGTATTCATAAACCAAATTCACAACTGAACAGGATATAAGGTATGTCTGATAATTTTACACTTCGTGAATTCAATTACATAGCCTCTGGTGAGTACAACGCAGGTCAGATTGATATTGCGCCTGATGAACAGGGAAAAATGAGACTCACCAAGGTAAATAATCACATAAAAAAAATTGAATTAAACAATGTAGCAATCTCAAAAGAAAATATTCTCCGAGTAAAGCAGGCCTTCATTGATGCTCTTGAAAAAGGGGGAGTAGATCCTTTAATGCTCTCTGAGATTCGAGAGAAAATCGGTATACCTTCAGTTATAGATATTGATGCTGTTGGCAGAGAGAAAAGCGCCGAACTTGCACAGCGACGACTTGAACCACTGACCCGTCAGCAGGTAAGAGAAATACTTGATGAATATGCAAACAGTGGCAGAGGTTTTAACAAAGGAATCAACAAAACAACCTATGAAGAACAGCAGAGGGCCTATAACACCCGCTTCATGGGTAAGAAACATGCTGCTAAAAGAGATCTAACGAATGCCCAGAATAAAAGTATCAAGACTAAGGCATATAAAACTAACTTTGCCCATACTCTTGACCTTCTGACTCTAAAATCTTCTCTGACCAAAATCGGAAACACCCGCAGCAGCCTGATTAGAGGACTAAATGCAGAAAACAACAGAGTAGCAGACCATACTTCTTTATGTAACAGTTATAAGAATTATTTCTCTCAAGCATTATCACTTCTAAAAGAAGGTAAAAATGAAAGTGAAAGCTTCCGTTTATGCAACCAGACAGTAAAACTGGTAAAGGAAAGTAACGGAAATGTATCCGCACTGGTAGGAGAAGGCGCAACCGCCACAAAAATCCAGCTCGGATACGATGTTCCTAGGTTAATAAACCTTCTTATGGGACAGGTTGCAGTTGATCAGGAATTTCTGGGCTCAGCAAACGTCAAAAACCTTCTAAATCAGGTATACGACAAAGATCTTGAAGGAACCCTTACCGCAGCTGACCACACAAGTCTGACAAGACAGTTCGCAACCATCATTTTAGCCATGAGGGCAGGTGATCTTAACTTTGATCATGTATGCCGAGGCAATTACAATACCGGTCTTCTGGTTGAAGTTGCAGAACATGCCCTTGATGGAAATATAACAACAGCCGAGCAGGTTGAACGTTATCATGCCGAACTGGTAAAAAACAACAGCGGTCTTACCGATGAAATGAAGGCTATGCTTGCGGATGTAGCAACCATTCCTTTAAAGGCAAACAAGGAGGATCAGTTATTTGATGTTAAACCTCCTATCGTCGGTGAGATTAATGAAATCGCTCAGGAGATACACGTTGAGGCTCCTCTTGAGAATCGTACGGTACCAGTTAAAGAAATCAAAAATTTTGTAGCAGATCTGGTTTTCTCCGATGACACCATGGTGGCAGATGTTGTTATCAACCGTCCAGGAGAAACCATGCGTAAAATTCTTACAGAAGATAAGAATATCCACGCATTTGCCGAGATTGTAAAAAATCCGGAGGTACTTCAGGAAGTATCTTCTACAGAGGTTGTTCCTGTGCTAAAGGACGGCTTCAATAAGATTAGAAATATTCTGCTTCCTCTCTTTGCTGCCTCTGAAGGAAAAACCAGCGAAGAAGCATTAAATGATCCACAGTATCTGCAGAAGTTCTCAGCATTTCTGAAAAACCAGGAAGCTCTGCCAGGATTAGAGCTTTCCAAGTTCGACAACATTATTCAGAACATGGCAAATCGTGGCTGTGAAAACATTCAGACTTTCATCAACAAGGTATTCAAGACTGGAGTCCAGGATCTGAATGCTCAGGGCGGTATCACCACCGAACCATACAAAAACAAGACTGCAGAACAGATTAAGGAAGAGCTTGATGCAAAGAGTCTGAACAAAATCCTAGATGATGCATCTACTGACGCCACTGTACCTGGACAGATAGGACTGTTCAAACAGGTTTTAAGTGAATACTTTATAAACATGTCTAAGGCAGATAAGAGATCATCCTTCGCAGCAGCACTGCGCTATGCTGATACCTTCGAATTTAAGGACAAGAAGGGAGTACAACTTACCGGAGATGCTCTAAACAGTGCCAAGAATGCAGCCTTGAATAAATATACCGGAGCAATTCTCAAAGGAACAAGTCCTCTTCTTCAGAAAATGATGCAGGGACTTCCTAAGTCAGTTATGGGTGAATTTGCTGATGCACTTGATGATATGAAATCAAGTCTGGCCCCAATTCCACGAAAAATTGTTCAGGCTCACATGATGAAAATGATTAAGTCTAACAATAACATCGTTGATATATCTGTAGATCAGTCTTTAGGAGCTGCTTCTGTTGGAGAGGCTTTCCTATGCCACTTCAGCATCAAGGGAGAAGATGGCAAAATCAGAAAAGAGCCTTATGTGGTTAAGCTGATGAGACATGATGCTGAGCAGAGAGTAAACAGAGAGGCTGAAATTTTCACAGCCGCTGCTGCCAAGATTGGTCCTGGTATGCTCAAGACCTGGGAAGGTCAGCTTCAACAGTATATGAAGGAATTTGATTTCACCACCGAAGCACAGAACACTAATGAAGGTTATGAAATATACCATGTGTTCAACAATCGCCAACATCCATCATACGCTATTGCGCCTAACGTAGACTGCATGAAGGTGGCTGCAGAGGTGGTCCCTCCTTCAAAGAACGCGCTTGTAATAACCAAGGCTTCTGGTCAGACCGTAGATAAGTTTTTCAAGGAATGCACAACAAGTATTCAGAATGCAGTAGCCTCACTGTATCAGCGTGATCCTGTAACCAATAAGGTTTTATGGGATAAAGAAACAAAGAAACCTCTGTTAAAGGAGAAATTCTCCACTGCGGCTCCTGGCTTGATCCATAGAGAAGTATCCTCAGAGTTCGTAACATTGAAGAATGCACACACCAAGATTCTTCAGGCTGCCCGTCAATGGTTCACTGAAGCTGTACTGGGCAGCGGAAAATTCCATGGTGACTGCCATGCTGGTAATATCATGATTTCAGGTGGACAGGCTACCTTCATTGATTTTGGAAATCTGTACAAGCTCGAAACCAAACCTGCCGTGGATGCCGAAGGAAAAGCTATTACAGATAAGAATGGACAGCCAGTGATGTTGGATGAACGCAGCGAACTGCTTCGTCTGATCATAGGTGCCACTCTGCGCCGTAAGGACTTCTTCATGAAGGGATTTGAAAATCTGCTGTCCCCTGCAGGAAAATCAGCTTTAGCTGCTAATCGTGATAAGGCAGAAGCAATTGTTGAATCACTGCTTTCAAAAGGAGCATTCTCCTTTGATGTGTGCTACAGATTACAGGGAGCTATTTCTGAACTGCAGAAACTTGGACTGGAACTGCCTCCACAGATTAACTGTTTTGTCCAGTCAATGACTCGTCTTCAGAATACCGTGGCTGAAATGAACACTATTATGAATCAGAGTAAACAGCTTATGGAAACGGCTGATAATATTGAGCTTGATCCTGACAAGGGACCTACGGATGAATGTGATATTCTAGGAAAGATGCAGTATTTCAGTCTCACAAAAGAAGGAAAGAAACTGGTTGAAACTGCAGATGAAGAGATACCTAATTATGCAGTTAAGATAACGGAGTTAGAGAAGGCAGGCAATTTCCAGCCGGGAGGAGACTACTTCAATACCGTTAAAGATAGAATTGCTAACGCAGCAGATCCTGTAAAAACTGTAGAGGAGCTTATCTCAACTACTCTGGAGAAACTGGATCCTGCACACAGTACTATTGATAAGAATACTCAAATAAAGTTCGAGGAAATTATCAGTGAATTCAAAACTGTTATGCTGTTAGGGCCATCTCCAGAAGAGAAAGAGGAAGCTATCATGAAATTTGTAACAGAATTCTGCACAAGTGTAGCAACTTCTGTAAATATGCTTGGCAATTCATATCTTCTTGATGAGCAGGCAAATAATGCCAAGGCAGAAGATCCAGATTCATTTGCAAGCGTAATCATGAAGACATTCTTTGATAATGTTGACGTGGCTGCAGAACTTATCAACAATACCTTTGCTGAAGACGGGATAAGTCTGGCAAACTCAGCAAGAGAAATTGCAAAGGACGAACTTGGTTTAGGCTTCTTTGGCTCAATGTTACCAAGCAATGTTTTAAATGCAATTGTGAACGATACCCATAATATGGGAGGAGATAACTCCTACCAGCTAGATATAGGTATTTAGCCTTTGTTTTGTCGCAGAAATGCCTCTTTCTGCGACATAATAAATAAAGATACAAGGATACATAAAGTGAATTTTTCCAAGATTATAAAAAAACTTAGTACTGTACTTGATGCGGAACTTGAAAATTCTGGTGGAATATGCGGAATTGAAATAGATGGCATTCCGGTAATTATGCAGGATTGCAATGATCTGATTTTATTAAGGGCAGATCTTGGAGCCCTTCCAGAGAAAAACAGAGAGCGTCTATTGTCTGCATCACTTGAAGCAAACTTTCTTTATCAGGGAACTGGCGGCTGCACACTGGCAATAGATGGAGATACAGACCACCTTTGCATACAGCGTTACGATTTCAATGAAAGGCTGAACTCCCCTGACGATATAGCCATTATGATTCAGAAATTTATTTACGCATGTAAAATCTGGAAAAGCATGCTTGACGATACTAATAAACAAAACACTGAAGATAACCAGCCAGATGTAAAGGATTCTATTTTAGATGTAGGTATGCTGTCTTAACAGGTGCTCTGTGTTTTCTCTTTCTAAGACCGCTTTCCAGGCCTTCTGTTTCTGTTTTCTGGCCAAGGAAGAATTGCCTGTGATTTTTTTTGCTAGATCATCTGCAAAAAATACACAAAATCAGCGTTCTTTTGCAATTATTTAATATTTCGAAGATTTTTTTTGCTAATATTCTACTAAAAGAAAAAAATCCTCTAAAATTAAATAGTAATCCCATGAATAATAATCCACTCCCTCCTGCATAGTTGAGGAGCATATTTATGAAAATCAACAAAAAGCTATTACCTTTTCTTATTCCTGTCATCACAGGTCTTATCATAGGTTCTGTAGTTCTGATTATTCATCCTTCAACCGGCAAGAAGCTTGGCGATATCATTTATTCAAGTGGAGTTTCAGTAGAAAGCTATTCATACGCTGTGGGCAGAGCTGCACCATCGGTGATGAATATCTATGTGGCACATCTAAACGACGACTACACCAAACCGGATACCGACAATATCATTACCTCAGCATCTGGAGTGGTCTACTATAAAAACGGTATTATCGTAACCAACTATCATGTGGTTACCGCAGGTAATGAACCGGATAACGGCATCTGGGCGCAGACCCGCGACGGAAAAATCTTCAAGGCCTTTGTGGTAGGTACAGACAGAAGGACTGATCTTGCTGTACTCAAGGTTGAAACCAGCGATCTTCCTCCAATTAATAAGGTAAAAAAAGATCCTAAGGTTGGAGATATTGTTCTGGCTATTGGCAATCCAAACAATCTTGGTCAGACCGTAACCCACGGTATCGTTTCTGCCCTGTCGCGCTCAGGCTCTGGTCTGCTTACAAAAGATCAGATGAATATCCGTCAGGGGGTACAGGAACTCATTCAGACCGACGCTCCTATCAATCAGGGAAATTCAGGTGGTGCGCTGATTAACTCTCAGGGACTTTTAATCGGAATTAACACCGCTTCCTTCAATTCTGAAAGTACCTACGGGATCGGCTTTGCAGTGCCAACCTCCATGGTCACGAAGGTTGTGGATGAAATCCTAGCTCACGGCAAGGTTGAAAGAGGATATCTGGGAATCTCTGATGCCGAGGTAAGCTCACTTGCCCAAACAACTGGCGTTACTGTAGGATTCATCGATCCTCAGGGACCAGCTTTTGGAATTCTTAAAATTGGAGATATTATCAAAAAGGTTGATGACGTTGAAATCGCTGACGTACGACAACTTATCGATCTGATATCACAGTCAAAACCAGGAAGAACTCTGACCTTTGAGATTCTGCGCAACAATGAACCAAGAACAGAGAGCATTACTCTCACTGAGGACAATACCTCTATCGAATAACGTTATCACATTCTCAGGTGCAACATGGTTAAGCAGAGACAAATCTCTCAAATTAATTTTGTGAATAGCTTTTACTCACATCAACCATTAAGCATACTTCACACAAGAGTCAAACCCATTTAGCATTACTCTTATCAGCTATAATGGCTAATACAGAGAAAAGTTAGGGAAACAGCTTTATGTCAGAGAGTACTGTTAAATTACTTAATAATCCTTATGGACAGGTTACATTTAATTTATTTCGTCAGGAAGAACAAGCCTTTGTTGATAAGAGTCTGATGATTAAGTTCCTCGATGATAAGGGAATGAGTAAATATCCTGTACTTCTGCGTCCCCGTCGTTTTGGCAAATCTACCTTTGTACAGATGCTCAAGTGCTATTACGATATTTCCTATCAGGACAGATATGAAGAGCTGTTTTCTGGTACTAAGATTTATGAGGAGAATCTCCCAACTCATAACAGCTATCATGTAATTGACTTTGATTTCTCCGCCGTATCAACAGGTAATCTTAATAAGCTTCTAACCAGTTTTTTTGTGGCTGTTGCTGATGGTATCAGCGACTTTAAACGCAGATATAAAGATTTTGATTTTGATTACTCAAAACTTGATAGAACAGATGCCACGACCTTATTTAATGAATTTGCAATTGCCTACAAAGATTACTCGGACAGTCAGACGCTCTATGTAATGATTGATGAGTATGACAATTTTGCAAACGAGATTTTATCTAAAGATTTAGATTTATTCTTAAATATAACCAGTAAAGATGGTTTTCTTAAAACCTTTTACTCTGCTATAAAAAATCATGCAAAAAACACCATCGCCAAAACCTTTATAACAGGTGTTTCCTCCGTATCGCTTGATTCACTTACATCAGGCTTTAATATTGCCCGTAATGTAACATCCAGGGCCAGCTTTAATGAGTACGCTGGCTTTACTGAGGATGAGCTGAATATTCTCATTCCAAAGCTTGTTGATGTAGCAAAGTTAGGTGTTACCACCAAAGAAATCATTGAAAGAATGAAACCAGTCTATGACGGCTACTGTTTTTCTGCTGAGGCTGATAAGACTGTCTATAATTCTTCTATGTGTCTTTACTATCTGGATATGGTTCGAGAGAAAGGAGTATTCTTAAATCCAGAGGATTATCTTGATCCAGCCTCAGATCATGACGGCAGTAAGTTAAGTCAGCTGTTTAATTTAACTCAAAAAGAAACTGCAGAATTTATCATTGATACCTATCTGCAGGGAGGAGTGTTCTACGTAAGTAAGCTCTCGGAAAACATCAATCTGAATCAGGTAAGGGAGTACAGCCTTGAGCAGCTTTTATCTATGCTCTACTACCTAGGCTATCTGACCATAGATAGAGAAAAGTCATCTCTAAGTGGACTGGCGCTTAAAATTCCAAATCGTTTTATGTCTAAACTCTTTGCAAGATGTACGATAGATTTCAGCTTTAAAAACAATACTGAATTTAAGGCTCAAAAACTAAATCTGTCAGCATTAACATCATGTGAAGACGATATCTCCTCCTTTGCAGAGTCCTGCAGTGAGTTCTTAAGCAGGATTATGAACAATCAGGTATTAAGCCACATGAATGAAATGGCTCTGAATCTTGCGCTATATGCAAAATTAGAGACCATGCCAATTGTAAATACCTACGTTAAGATGCAGCAGTCTGTGCAGGTACCTAAAGAGGGAGAAAGGTTTCCTGATCTGGTAATCACCGTAAACAAGGGCTTGCCTGATGAGTGTATCTATCTTATCGAGCTTAAATATCTTAAAAAGACAGAAGCCAGAGATAAGAATAGTGAAAGCATTTTAAAGCGTGCCATCAAAGATGCCACAGCAGAGCTTACAGCCTATAAATCAGCAATAGACTTTAAAGGCAGAAATATCAAAGCCTATGCCATGGTCTTTGCTGGAGCTGACTGTGTTTACTGTCAGAAATACTAATTTTATCAAGTAATCGGCACGCTTTATCCCCGCAGTAAACTGCGTGGTTTTAGCGTGCCTATTACTTGATAAAGGCCTGTCAGTAGCCCAAAATACTGACAATACCGTACGACAAACGGAAATTAAAGCCTGTGCCGAAAGGCAGGAGGAGCAATTATCCAAGAGATCGTGTAAGACGTAGTTCGTTATGCAGAGGTCTGTGATAAAGAAATACCACGACTTCAGTCGCCTGGAGAGTCAACGATCTGATATACCAATCAAAACTAGGAAGAAAACTGACACTTGAGATTCTGCGCAACAACGGCCCCAGAACAGAAAGCATTACGCTGACAGAAGATAATACATCAATCGAATAGAACTCTTAATTCTCTGCTGCCGAGACTGCAGCAGAGCCTAGTCTTCCACACAATACAACTCTATGCCTAGAACACAAATGTGATACACCTCACATATCATAAAAGAATGACCTAACATAATAGCTGCAAAGCAAATTCAAGGTAAAATGTTTCCGAAAAAATTATGACGGATACTAATAGCTCACAAATTCAAAAGACAATGGATATCATCAAAAGATTAAAACTAAACTGCAGTATTCTTCCAATACTTGTATTCATACTTTTATCAATTATTATCTTTACGTTCTTCAGAGCAGGTCTTGTGATCTGGAAATACTCAGATTGTGCAGGCAATCTTGATCATATTTTCTTCTATGGTCTGAGATATGACATCTCCATCAACTGCTCAATGTTCGCTCCAATTTTCCTGATAAGTATTCTCAGCGCCTTTGCCGGTAAGACACCAAAAGCAATTGTTACTCTGCAGAAATACTATCTTGCGGTGATTCTTGCGGTTCAGTTCTTTGTTGAACTTTCTACCATTCCATTTATTCTTGAGTATGGTGTAAGACCAAACCGTCTTTACATTGAGTATCTGATTTATCCAAAGGAAGTTATCAGTATGCTCTTAAACGGACATATTCTCGAGTCCGTACTCTGTGTTGTCCTTACTGCAGCAGGATTTTACGTTTTCTTGAAAATCTCAAAAAAACTTCATGAAAACTACACCAATGTCTCAAGAAAACTTAACGGTCTGATTCTTTTAATCACACTGATAGCTGTACCTTTAGGTTTAAGAGGAACTCTGACCCACAAGCCGCTGAACCCGGCAAACGCAAGCTTCAGCAACATTCCACTGGTAAACACTATTCCGCCAAACTCAAGCTTTACAGCTTTCTATGCAACCAGACACATGAAGGTAGATGTAGTTGAAGGTTCTCAGATTTACGCATTTGATAAGGCAGAAAATGTACTTAAAAACCTAAAGTACCTTTCAAAGAGAGTCCTGCCAGATAACATAGACGAGAAGTGCCCTATCAACCAGGTAATCACACCAACCTATAAACAGGATAAAAGAAGAAATGTTGTCATCATTCTTGAAGAGAGCCTGGGAGCCAGATACGTTGAGTCGTTAGGCGGAGACGCTGTTTCTCCTAATCTGGAGAAACTCAAGAGTGAAGGCTGGTGGTTTGAGAGAATGTATGCAACCGGACACCGTTCTGTTCGCGGTATTGAGGCTGTAACCGCAAGCTTTCCTCCAGGTCCACTGGCTAGTCAGGTAAAGCTTGATCACCCAGACGGTCTGACCACTATTGCCAATATATACTCAAAGCTTGGCTACACTACCTCGTTTATCTACGGAGGAGAAAGTCACTTTGACAATATGCGAACCTATTTCTTCAACAATGGCGTTAATGAGATCATTGAACAGAAGGATTTTGATAATCCTGAATACGTTGCCTCATGGGGAGTATCTGATGAAGATCTCTTCAAAAAGGCAAATGAATTCTTTGTCAGAAAATCAAAGGGTACAGAGCCATTCTGCTCTCTGGTATTCACCAGTACCTTCCATGATCCTTTTGATATTCCACAGAACAAGGTCAAGCTGCCGGATTCGGTTAAAACCAATGATCCAAAGCGTCTGACCGCTGCTATGTATGCGGACTATGCACTGGGAAAATTCTTTGAAATGGCAAAAAAGGAAGAGTACTTCAAGGATACCGTATTTGTGGTTATCGCCGATCATGACTCAAGAGTAAGAGGTCTGGATGCATTCCCATTCACCAATTTCTCAATTCCAGCCCTGATCATCAGTCCTGACATTACCCCATCATCAGATAAGCGTATAGTTAGTCAGATTGATATCTTCCCTACTCTGCTGTCACTTACCGGTGTATCAGGAGAAGTACCTATTGTTGGACAGGATCTGACCAAGGATAACATCATTGAGAGAGCTATTATCGCTTACAATGAGACCTTCGGTTACTACAATACCCATACACTGACTCTGTTAGAACCAGGCAGAGTTGTAGAGTATCCGGTTTTAGAGAAGAACCGCCTCGGAGAGCCTGTTCAGAGAGAAGGTAATGACTACAGCAGAGAGATAAGCTATCTGAATACTGCGCTTACCATCTTTGAGAAGAATTACGGCTCACTCAAGTGCGTAAAGAATCTCTCTCAGAACAACTGATGTTCAATCAATTAAGAAGGCTGACTATTTAAGGGGCAGCCTTCATTCAAATCAGAATTTTTTTTCTTAAAGAAACTTAGTCATATCACAGGTATCCAGAATCAGTTTCTTCTGACTTTCATCAAGCTTAAATAGACTGAAGATAATCGCATCCAGATTTCTGTATAAAGATTCAACCCTGGTTCTGCTGCTACAGTTCATGATCTCTTCAACCAGCTTAATAAACGGAGCCTGCTCGTTAGCAGAAATCATTGGAATTGGAATGCTCTCAATGTGGGCACGCAGTACCTTAACTGAATTAAAGCGTTTGTCATAGATAAACTGAGCAATAGACGAATTGAGAATACTCAGGATATATTTAATGCTCAGCCCCTCAATCTGTGGAATCACAATGTTGCTGCTGTTTAAAGACAAAGTCTGCTTATCATCATATGCAAACACCAGATGCTTGCTAATGAATCTGTAGATAAGCTTTTCCTTTGCTCTATACATAGATTCAGGTGCCACCTGTTGGAAATGCTCAGGGTTGAAGGTGATAAAGCGTTTTGGCAGATCAATGCGATACTTGAAAACATCTGAGCCCTTCAGAATAACTTCGTTATCTGAGGATTTTCTGTTTGAAATATACAGGTTGTTATTGCCGGTAACAATACCCAGAGCAAACTGAGCGTTATCCTTTAAAAATCGCAGATTATCCAAAGAGAAAATCTTAGAGAGGATCTGCTCCTCATCGTCATCAGTCTTGAAATTCAGATACTGAGGGTCGACATAGCGTTCCTTTCTGATTACAAAGTTTATCTGCCCGTCAGAAACCTTCATATTCACACAGGAGATAGGCTTGGAAGTCTTTTCCAGCTGCATAATGATACATGGACACTGAACCTTGTCAAAGGCATTACCCAGGTAGTTTAAGGAAAGGATTGAGGTATTCTCAATCAGCTTTTCACGAACCGGATGATGAGTCTTTACGTTCAGTATCGCCTCAGGCATTACAAAGGTTATAGTTCCTCCATTTCTGGCGTGCATAATAGATTTCTCTAAAAACACATCATAGGATTCAATAGTTGAGCCCTGAGCTGAGGAAAACAGATGCTTTAAAACATTCTTGTCCTCTCTGGTATAGGCATAGCCCCATGGAGGATTGCCAAGAATATGGGTAATCTTAGGGTTGTTGAATTCTGTAAGAAAATCACTGTTGGTGATGTTCTTATAAAGAATATCTGTATTATCGAGTCTATACTTTAAGGCCAGATTAATTCTGGTGAGAGTTACTGCTATATCGTCGATGTCATTGCCGAAGATATTCTCAACCCTGACTTCAGATGGCAGCTTTAAAAGAAAGTTACCGGTACCGCAGCAGGGATCTAAAAGATTATCCCCCTTATGGTAGGACTTTGAGGACAGAACAATATGTACAATCTTCTCTACCACTTTGGCAGGAGTGTAATAGGTTCCGGTAGCCTTGCGGTTTTCTATATTTCTGCAGGATATATAGACAAGGCCAAGGGTATCTTCGTTTTCCTGATAGTTAAAATTCAGATTTAAAAGATATCCGCATTTATCTATAAGCTTTCTGATCTTAGTGCGGGAACCAATTAGCTCCCCAATCAGCTTCTCATAGCAGCCAAGCTGAAGCTTGCCTTCAAAAAAAGCAGGCAGATAAGGTGGTTCATATTTAAGCTCCAGTCTTCTTACAATTAAAGACAGTGCTGTTTCCGCCATGATCATTCTCAGATGATCAGTATCAATATCCAGTTTGTGAGAATCAACATTCTCTAAAAGCTTAGAGACAATCTCGATAGAAGTACTGTCCTTTGACACATAGGAATTGTATATGTAGGAACCGCTGATGAATTTTTTGTTTCTGCGGCTCTTTAGGGAAAGATTCTTGCCGGACTTGATTTCCTTTTTCAGTCTGCTGATATAGCTTCTGGTAAAGAAATTCTTTTTGTTCTCAATATGATCAGGAACCAGCTTGTTAAGCTTAATCCAGTTGTAACCGGTAGCTACAGAAACGGATAATTCGGCACAGGCCTCAGGAAGGGTCAGATAACTGCTCAGATCCTGTTCTTTTACTCTTTTTTTCTGTCCAGGAAGACGGGCATTCTCAGGAATAATCCAGAAATCGTCGACCTTCTGAGAATTTCTGAATTTACCCTGTTCACATAGAGCTAAAACTTGTTCCACTGATATGCCGAATTTTACTGAAGCCTGTTTAACTGAAATGTATTTCATGAATTATCCGAGAAAATATTGTTTAAGATCTGTCTGCATCTTATCTGGGAACAAACAAAAAAAATATAAGCTAATTCTATCGGATCTGACCTGTATAGGAAAGTTTTGGATAGAACAATTGAAGCTTGGCTTTGATTTTTATTGTTTTGTCAAAATATCATTGTCGTAAGTCAAACAATCCTTAAACCTCCGACATATCAAGAATCATCTTACCTCTAAATATATTCTGTTCCGATTCATCTCTTTTACTCAAGACATCAGAATACATCTCTAATAAAAATATACAAGTTTAATATAGTTTTTAGTTATAGCTCAGCATAAAAATATAGTATTACTAACTTGTTGATACTAAATAAAAATAATTTTATTATTAACTCAAACAGGATGATTCAACATCTTAGTAGGAGGAAACAGATATGCATAAGTATTTATATTTTAACTGTCGAATGTGAATTTAGTTATATAGATTTATTTAATTTTTTTCGATTTTTAATTCAGTTACAGAAATTCACATTAAGAGGCAAATAAAATGGCATATAAGTTTGAAACCTTACAGTTACACGTTGGTCAGGAAGAAGCAGATAAGGCAACCGATGCAAGAGCAGTTCCAATTTATCAGACCTCATCCTACGTATTCCATGATTCAAAACACGCTGCAGACAGATTCGGTCTTAGAGATGCAGGTAATATATACGGAAGACTGACAAATTCCACTCAGGATGTGCTGGAAAAGAGACTGGCAGCTCTAGAAGGCGGCGTTGCCGCTCTGGCGGTTGCCTCAGGTGCGGCAGCTATTTCCTACGTAATTCAGGCTTTAGGCGCAAATGGCGGTCATATTGTGGCCCAGAAATCTATCTACGGTGGCTCCTATAATCTGTTAGCTCATACTCTTCCTCTGTACGGAATTACCACAACCTTTGTGGATATTCATAATCCTCAGGAAGTTAAGGACGCAATTAAAGAAAACACCCGCGCCATCTACATTGAAACTCTGGGAAATCCAAATTCAGATATTCCTGATATTGATGCACTTTCAGAGCTTGCTCACCAGAATAAAATCCCACTGGTAGTTGATAACACTTTTGCAACCCCATTCCTATTAAGGCCAATTGAACACGGTGCAGATATCGTTGTTCATTCTGCAACTAAGTTCATCGGCGGACATGGAACAACATTGGGAGGAGTGATTGTAGACTCAGGCAAATTCGACTGGCTAGCCAGCGATAAATTTCCACATATTGCCAAAAGCAACCCAAGCTACCATGGGATCTCCTTTGTGGACGCAGTTGGTCCAGCAGCTTTTGCTGTTTACTTAAGAGCAATCCTATTACGTGATACCGGAGCAACAATCTCTCCTTTCAACGCCTTCCTGCTGCTTCAAGGTGTGGAAACCCTATCCCTGCGTATTGAGCGTCATGCCCAGAATACAAAGAAGGTAATTGAATACCTGAAGAATCATCCTCAGGTTAAGAAAGTAAATCACCCTTCACTTGCAGATCATCCACAGCATGAGCTTTATCTGCGCTACTTCCCTAATGGAGGAGGCTCAATCTTTACCTTTGATATCAAAGGAGGACAGAGAGAAGCTCACAAATTTATAGATTCATTAAAGATATTCTCTCTGCTTGCCAACGTTGCAGATGTTAAGAGTCTGGTGATCCATCCGGCCACCACAACTCACTCACAGCTGTCAGAGAATGAACTTGCTGATCAGGGAATCTTCCAGAGCACAATTCGTCTGTCAGTTGGAACCGAGAATATAGATGACATTATTGAAGATCTTGATAATGCGTTTAAGGCAGTACAGGAGGATCTGATTAACCGCAGCGAGCAGGATCAGAATATTAAGCAGGCATCCTAGCCAAAAAAAATCGCTCACCTCAGATTGTAATTGAAGTGAGCGATATTGCTAATAAATCCTCTATGGAAGAATAGCATTTTGATTAGGCAACTTCATATCTCCACTCATTTCTACTTTCATCAAAAAAATAGCAGAGCGGAAACCTCAGACTTATAGTCTGAGGAGGAGCTCTGCCAACTCAGTCTATATATCTTAAAGAATTTCTTTACAATAACTGTTAGAATATAGGGATTATATGGCTTGGAGAAAACTGTTTTGATATTTACAAAAACATTAAAAATA
>ONFP01000050.1 GCA_900317105.1 uncultured Succinatimonas sp.
TTATGCTCAAGACTGCGTCGCGGTTTTCTGTACTCATTTGCAAGAGAGATTGGTGCCAACAAGGTTGCCTTAGGACATCACAAGGATGACTGTTTATCAACCTTCTTCTTAAATCTGTTTTACTCCGGCATGATGAAGGCAATGCCTCCAATTCTGAGAAATGATAAGGATGATCTGACTGTAATCCGTCCTTTAATCTACTGTCGTGAAAGAGATCTCATCGCACTGTCAAAGGTAAAGAATTATCCTCTGTTACCTAAGGGCCTCTGCGGCTGGGGAGAAGATCAGACTCGAGCCAGCATGAATAGGATGATTAAGCAGTGGGATAAAGAATATCCAAAGCGTGCTGATATTGTCTTCAAGTCTTTAAAGAATGTTGCTCCATCTCATCTTCTGGATAGGGAACTTTTTGATTTTACAAAAATTTCCAATGGTCCAAAGGTGAAGTAAATCCTATCTTAAGTCTCTATATCTTTAAGAATCGATTTCACAAGCTATGACTTGTGGAATCGGTTTTTGTATTACACTCTGATTTCTCCTGTCTTATTAAGGTTTAAACCGGCAAAATAATCATAAAACCATCAACTTTCTTGTAATGTTTCTATATAATTTGTATTGAAACGTGTAAGGAATAACAAATGGCAAAGAAAAAAATCATCGTAGGAATGAGCACTTTATCTGAGATTAGAGATAAAGGTGGCATTTATGTAGATAAAACAAGGTTTATTGATTATCTAGAAAATAATGCTGGCACCAGTGTTCCTGTTTTCCTTCGTCCTCGACGTTTTGGAAAGAGTCTTACTGCAAGTGTGCTTCACAGTTACTATGATATTTCTGAAAAAGATCAGTTTGAAAAGAATTTCAAAGGTACTTGGATTTATGATCACAGAACTCCTCTTGCCAGTTCCTACTATGTCATTCATTTTGATTTTTCAAATGTTTCCTCAGACCCTGCACAGGTGAATAGAAGTTTCATAATCTCGGTTGCCGCCAGTATTTCAAACTTTACTGATAAATATCCAGAGCAGAGCCTTGCAAGAGAAGAGCTTGAGCCTTCTCTGTATAAAAATGCCACAGAACTTCTGACCAAATTTCTGACAAAATTTTCAGGTAATGTTGGTGCAGGTGAATATCTGTATGTAATTATTGATGAATATGATCACTTTGCAAATGAGATTCTTTCCAAAGATAAGGAAGCCTTTAAGGATATAACCTCAACAGCTGAAGGGCTTGAAGGTCTTATAAAGCAGTTTTATGCTCAGCTTAAAGCCTATTACCGTGGCAATCGTAATGGAGGAATAGACAGATTCTTTATTACTGGAGTGTCTTCAGTTTCCTTAGATTCAGTAACTTCAGGCTTTAATATAGCAACTAATATTGGTTCTGAGCTAGATTTTGGTTCTATGATTGGCTTTACCCATGATGAATTATCCGTGGTTATCGATGAATCTGTAGATTTTTCTCTGCTACCTAATAATATTACAAAGAGTCAGATAATACAGATTATGGAAGAGAATTTTGACGGTTATTCTTTTAATAGATATTCCAACGAGAAGCTGTTTAATTCAAATCTCTGTCTTGATTATTTAAGAAAGATGCTTTCAATAAAAACTCTTCCTGACTTAAATGAAATATCTCTGAATGATAATACTAGCAAGCTAAGAGGAATGCTGAATCTCTGTGAGGATTACGTCAGAGAAGAAATAGTCAGGGCAATGTTTAATAAAAGGCCTATTGTTACAGAACTCACTGACAAGATGAATCTGAACAGTACCAATTATTTTGATAAATCTCAGATTGTATCTCTACTTTATCACTTGGGGTATCTGACAATAGACACCGATGCTTCCAGAGAAGAAGGTGTTACAAGCTTTGTTATTCCCAATAAAGTCTATGAGAAACTTTTCCTAGACTACTGTCGTCTGTCTATGGGCTACAGTGCAGATGCCTACAAAGATTTATCTTCCATGTATGAAGAGTCTGCTGATATAACTCCTCTTATGGAAATAATAACAGAACAGATAGAGACCAAGCTTAATCCTCAGTCTTTAGGAAAATTTACTGAGATGGCACTGCAGCTGATATGTGACAGTATCATTAACAACAGTAGAAAGAGACAGCTTAACTCTTATATAGAATTTTATACAGGAAAAGGCTTTGCAGATGTATTTGTAAAGAATATCTATCCAAACGGGCACTATTTCCTGCTTGAACTTAAATACCTGCATAAAAAGGATGACAGCAAGTCTGCTGTAGAAGGAAAACTTGCCGAGGCTAGAGAGGAAATTGAAAGATACCTTGAGGGCACAGTACTCAAAGAAAAGGTTGGTAATCATCCTCTAGACTGCTATGCAATTGTTTTTGTTGGCTCAGTGTGCAGATTGTGTCAGAAAATTTGTTAAAAATTTATTTGATGAATACGGAGCAATAGAGCAAGGACCTCGCAGAGATAAGCTAACTGTTGAAATAAACTGTACCTAAGGAAAGATAACATTTTTAAATGGCGATGTAATCTTATCTGATGAAGTTGAGGGCGTTCTATGTAGAAGTTTTTATTTCCCAAAAGCAAAAGATTCCTCTTCAACAGCAGATATGCTGGCAACCGCTGAAATAAAAAGTACTTTAAAGGGCTTTTTCTCTTTAATACCTGAAAGTTGTAAGTGGATAAACAATCCTTATCTTGAAGAAAAAATAGATAACAAGATTTACCAGCATCAGTGTGCAGTAAAGCACGGATTCAAAGTACCACAAACACTAGTAACAAATAACGCTTCAAAAGTTAAAGAATTCTTCAAAAAAAATAACGGAAAAATCATCATTAAACAGCTTAGTGATATTTCTCTGATAGATGAGTCTCCTTATGTTAATAAGGATGGCATCAAAGATGTTGAATATAAAGGATTCTATACATCTGCAGTTACTTCATCAGATTTGAATAATCTTGAGGAATATTTTTGTCCTGGTTCAGCACCAGTACTTCTTCAGGAAAAATTAGAAAAGAAATCTGAACTTAGAGTTACGGTTGTTGGTGATAGATTGTTTTCCTACAGAATCTACTCTCAGGAAAATGACTTCTCCAAAGTGGACTTTAGACACGTTGATAATTTAAGAACCGAGAAATGTCAGCTTTCAGATGAGATTTCAACAAAACTCATAAAAATGATTAAAGTTTGGAATATATCTTTTGCTGCTGTCGATCTTGTTGAAACAGTATCAGAAGAACTTTTCTTCCTTGAGGCTAATGTTGCTGGAAACTGGCTATGGCTTGAAAAAGAACAGGACGGTTCAGAAATCGCCAAGGCCATTGCGGATTTGTTGACACAATAAATCTTGCAATATCTCTTATTACAAGTTTCTTCATTTTTTGAAGTTGTATACTATCTTTTTTTATCTGTTATTTTTATTGATGGGGCAAGAAGATCTCTTAATTTACTAGATAAAAGAGACATCGAGTCTATATATCTGATCACACACGACAGAAGAAAAGCTTATTTTTTGAGTTATTATAAAACAGTATTCAGAATTGAGTCCAAACTCACCTTATCATATCTTCTTTACTTGATATAATAAGTCTTATCACACTTGCTATCCAGTTTTATTGGCCAAATAAATTCAAAACAAATAATAAGGAATTTATTCCATGTCTGTTTACTCACATTCATTCACTGTAAAAAATTCAAACTACATTGAAGCTCTTGGTTACATGTGTACAGAGCAGATGAAGATCCCGCTTAATGATCCATTTGCAAAAGAGCAAGTGATTGTGATGAACTCTGGAATGAAATCCTATCTGCAACAGTTTATCGCCAGGCAGAACGGCATATGTTCCAACGTTTGCTTTGTTCAGTTATGGTCATTTACCTGGGATATCTACAGAAAAATTACCCCAGATCTTGGAGAGGTTCATTATTTCGATCACGATTATATTATCTGGACCTTATATCAGATGCTGCATGAGGAGCATTGTGCCGACTCAGTTGACGCGCTCGCATCAGTTAAGAATTATATTGCAGATGATGCGGATGGTACTAAAACCTATGAGCTATGTGTACAGATAGCAGATACCTTCGATCAGTATATGATGTATCGCAATGACTGGATCTTAATGTGGGATGCTATTGCTCAGTATCAGGGTGACAGGAACCTTTTAATTGAGGAGTGGCAAAAAGCAGTTACTCATCCTAAAGGCTCGGCTGCTAACAGAATGGGTAGAAATAATCTTCTTGCTAATGTGCTGGGAGATAATACCTGGCAGCCGGTATTGTGGACTATGCTCTTTAATCGAATTATCAAGGATCCTTCTAAAATTGAACCTTCATTTTACGACCGATCCATGGTTATCGAGGATCTTTGCGCAAAACTTAATTCTTTGGATGAAGAATCTGCTAGAAACGCCAATCTTCCACAGAGAGTCTTTTTATTTGGTGTGTCTTCACTTCAGCCTCAGGTAATCAGATTTCTTCGTGCTCTTGCCAAGCATGTCGACGTTAATGTAATGCTTTTAAATCCATGCCGTGAATATTGGGGAGACATCGACAGCCAGTGGAACAGAATTTTTAAGGATTTTAGGCAGGCCTTAAATGCTTTAAAACAGAAGCTAAAAAACAAGGATGTCTCTGGAGCTCTAAAGAAAAACATTAAAGGAAATGAGATTTCTGGTTTAAGTATCAGTGATTCCGATGCCATTTATAACGGAAAAGAACTTTCAACCGGTGAAGATTGCTACGATGAAGAGGGCGAGCTTGTAGAGGGAAATTCCTTACTTCTGGCATTAGGTAAGCAGGGCAAGGATAACCTTTCTCTAATGCTAGATTCTCACCCAGGTGAAGACAGACTTTATATAAGAACCAATGAGCTACTGCGTAATGCCTATGATAGTGTGCCTTTTAACCAGGAAATAAAAAGACTTTATGACAGTGCATCAGAACCTGTTGAGCCAAGCTTCGATAATCTTTTTATTGATCCTGTAAAGGCCGGTGGAGACAGCATGCTTCACCAGATTCAGTCGCAGATGCTGAATCTTGAGCAACCATCTCAGAGAGTAGTTATTTCTCCAGAAGATCATTCTTTAGAAATTCATTCTAGCTTTACTGAACAGCGAGAAGTTGAGTGTCTTAGAGATGCTTTATTAAGTCGATTTAAGGAAAGTATTGGCGAGGATGGACAGCCAACTTTAAAACCTCGAGACTGTCTGGTGATGATGCCTAAGATTGAGAAGTATGCTCCTTATATTGAGGCTGTATTCGGCTCTGTATCTCCTTCAGATAAAAACTATATTCCTTATGCCTTATCTGATAGAAGTTCCCGAGACAGCAGTCAGATTGCTGATGCAGTTTTAAAACTTCTGGATATTGGTGTTAAAAGAATAACCTTAAGTCTTATCATTGATCTGCTTACCGTTCCATCTATAGCTTCCCGTTACGGATTTTCAACGGATGATGTGGATACAATCAATGTCTGGTGTCAGGAAGCAAATATTCACTGGGGCCTTGATGAGGCTGATGCAAAAAAGGATTCTGGGGTAGATAATCTGCCATGGACCTTTGAGCAGGGCCTTTTCAGAATGGTTCAAGGTTATCTTATTGGGGATACTGTAGAAGGGCTTCCTGTTTATACCGAAATTGAAGGCTCTGATGCTCAGGTTCTAGGGCGCTTCTGTCTTTTTGTTGAGAATCTGAAACATTTGCGAGATGAGTTTATTCTTCCTGAAGAAAGCGTAGGTCGTAGCCTAGATAATGGTGAAGTAATCAAGAATCTTAAGGATTGGAGTGAAACTCTGGAAAAAGAGATTTTTCAGAAATTCTTTTATGATGTAAATGATTCTAAGTATCTTGAGTCTGACACCTACAAAGAATGCTGCGAAATCAAGCGTCTATGTGACGGTGTCAGTGAGGTTGTAGAAAGATTAAGAAAAGAAAACAAAGCTTCTGATCTTAAAATTGCTCTGCCAGTTTTCAGAAGCATGCTTATGGATAAGTTATCTAAATCAAACGAGGTTAACACCTTCAAGGGCAGCAAGGTGACCTTCTGCTCAATGATTCCGATGAGAGCTATTCCGTTTAAACATATCTTTATTCTGGGAATGGATGATATCAGTTTTCCAAGACAGGATACGATACCAGCCTTCAATCTTGTTGGAGTTAAAGGTCTCTTCAGACGAGGTGATCGTTCTAGAAGTATTGATGATCGCTACTGTTTTATGGAGGCAATCCTGTCTGCAAGAGAGTCATTGTACATATCTTATATCGGAAGAAGTCCTATAGATAACAAGGAGCGAAATCGTTCTACTGTTCTTGAGGATCTCTTTGATTACATCTGTGACGTTTTTACTGTCAAAGGCCTTGATGATGAGCTTTCCTCAGAGCAGAATGAGGTGAAGCTTGAGGAGGAAATCTCTCAGGCCTTAAAGAGAAGACTGATAAGACAGGATACCTTAACGTCCTTTAACAAAGACAACTATATATCAGATCCAGGTGATGATAGAACCTTAAGGCATATTCCTTCCTTTGATAAGAACAGTTATGTCGCTGATTTTTACAAGGCTCAAGGTCAAACAGGAAAAACTCGTGAGTATCTTGGTAACAAGGGAATTGGTTATTTCAAGGTTGAGCTGGAGGATAAGCTTACTCTTGGTGTTAATGAGATAAAAAAATGGTTCACAGAGCCTGCGGCAGCATTTTTGAAAAATAATCTTGAGATTCGACTTCCAGATGATGGTTCTTCGGTATTGTCTGATGACGAGTGTTTCTTCCTGGACAGATTCAGGCAAAACGGTCTGCTGCAGGAATTAGGCTCATATTCAATAGACAATAATATGGCTGAGGCTTACCTTCAGAATCTTTCTCAGAGTGGCTATCTGCCTTATGGAGTCCTGTCAGATGGCTTAAAGAAAAAGCTCCTTGAAGGAAATAATTTGCTCTTAAAATCTCTTTATGAGGTTGAAGGTGAAAGAGTCGGAACCGAAATGCCTTATCAAAGGACTTTCGATGTTGATTTGTCTGAATTTGCTGAGCCTTTAAATGAACCTTCCCTGAAGAACAGAAAATTTAAGGTTGAATTCAGCGGAACTGTAGTGTTCCCAAATACCCTGATTAACTATTACTCTGATGGTGACTATTCAGCAAACTTTGTGTTATCTGCGGTTTTAAATTCCTTTGCACTTCATTATGCAGGAGCTCCTTCAGTTGTAAATACCATCAGTAAAACTGGTGAAATCATCAGCTTTGATGTAAAAGCGTTAGAAGAGATAGACTGTATTGACCGTATTTTCTGCAATCTGCTCAAAATTGCAGTGCTGGCAATGTTAAGACCTCTTCCTGTTACATCGAAGCTTTTGACTGTATTAGGCAGTCACACTGATGAAGATAAATTCTTTGCGTATTCGCCTGAATCTAAATATCTGTACGGAAACTACGAAAGAGTATCTGAACATCTCCGTAAATTTGTTTATTCAGGACGAGATGAAGAAGATGCCTCTTCTGTTTTGGGGCCTCTAGCTCTTTATGACTGCTTGCGAAGATGTGCTTCAAATTTCAGAGAGAAATCTGATAAGACAGTTTCCAAGAAAACGGTAGCAACAGAATCATCAAATTAAGGTTAGAGGTGGAGATAAAAATGAATAACAATGAATTAAAAGTCGGTACCTTTAATCTTAGCCGTTCTTCTCTGATTGAGGCCAGTGCAGGAACCGGTAAGACTTATACCATTACTTATCTTGTTCTACGTCTGCTGCTAGGTTCCAGAGGTTTTGATGATAATCATCCTGATAGTCAGTTCAATTATGGATACACTGCAGGACCTTTAGAGCTAAAGAACATTCTGGTAGTTACCTTTACTAAGGCTGCAGCATCAGATCTTAAGGCCAGAATCCGTGAAAAAATTGTAACGGCACGCAGTGTTTTTGAGAAAGTTTCCAAAAAGGGAATAGAAATTCTGAACGCCCTTGATCTGGAAGAGCAGATGAAGTCTCTGGTCAGAGAAATGGTTCTGGTTAATGGTATTGAGGCCAGGGCCTGCGCTTTACTTCTATTGAATGCGGAACGCTCTATCGATGAAGCTCCTATCTGCACAATTCATTCTTTCTGTACCAGTGCTCTGCATAAGATTTATACCTTTGAAGCGGGGGAATCCTTTGGAGTTCAACTCTGTGAGGATATCTCAGAGCAGTCAATGGAAGCAAAGAACACTGTATGGCGTGAACTTTTCTATAAGGGGGATGAGAATTCCAAGAAGCTTGCAGCTCTCTTATCAGTAGATAGTGACGATAATATTTTCAATACTCTGAATTTATATCAGGATAAGCTTGAAAGGGTAAGAAATACCGATGAAAAAGAAGGTTACTTTGGTTACAACCTTTTAAACATAAAAGCACACTCCAGTGGGGACATCAGAAAAACCGTTGTTAAAGTTCTGGGTAATCTTGATGCTTATCTTTCTGATTTTCTCGTCTTTGCAGATAGAGTGAAGTCTATCTTTAACGAGTACGAAGTTATTACTGATAATGATGAACCTGGTTCCTTATTTACCAGAATCAAAGGTGCTGCTCCTAAATTCAAGAATTCTACAAAGGCTGGATATAAGCTATTAAGAGAGCTGTGTTCTATCAAGGATGATGAAGAGCGTAAGCTATGCTTTATTAGAGGCTCTTTCCCTGATGGAAACAACTTCAATTCTATCTCCAGAGTTACCGATCGCTCTAAGTATCCTGAGATTTTCAGAAATTCTGAAATGATTATCGAAATTGAAGAGCTTTATATGGAGATGGCATCTCTGCACAATAAGGTTGATGAGGTTAAATCTGAAATTCTGTTTGATATTGCAATCATGGCAGAGCAGAAACTTGATGAGATTTTAGAAAGAGATAATCTTGTTGGATTTGATGGTATTATCAGACGCCTTGATTATGTTTTAAACTACAAAGAAGGCTCCAAAGATACTCTTCCTGGGCTGATTAGATCTTCTTATCCTGTAGCTATGATTGATGAGTTTCAGGATACTGATCCGGTTCAGTTTTCGATTTTCTCAAAGCTGTACCTTAATGAGAATGCTAAAAAAACAGGAGCCTGCTGTTACTTGATAGGTGATCCCAAGCAGTCTATCTACGGTTTCAGAAAAGCAGATATTCACTCTTATCTTAAAGCACGCAGCCTTATTGAAACATTATATGGTAATGACTCTATTTATACTTTATCAACCAATTTCCGTTCCCAGGAACAGATTGTAGAAGGTGTAAACGGTATATTTTCATTAAGAACTGACCCTTTCTTTTTTGAAGAGAACTCTAAGGATAACATTGAGTTTAATAAGGTAAATGCAAAGATAAAAACTCTAGGTAATTCTGGTAAGTGCAGTTTCAGATTCTGTAATGAACCAAGTCCTTCAGATAATTTCTCTGCAGCAAGTAATTATGTTGATTTTATTCCAAAAGAGGATGTCTACAATGAATATCCTGAATCTGCAGGAAAAACGGGAATTAAATCTGTTTGTAAGGATTTTATTGCCAGAAAGCTGGCTTATGCAGTAAAAATCTGTTTGTCTCATGGTCTGTTAGACAGTGTTAGTGGCGATAAAATTACTTCTCGTGCTGTTAAATCTTCAGATATAGCTATTCTGGTCCGAAGTGGAACAGAGGCTAAGCTTATACAGGCGGCCCTGAAAGAAAAAGGTATTTCAAGTGTTTATTATTCAGACAGCTCAAAGGTTTTTGATGAGGAAAGTTCTGATAATTCAATCGCAGAATATGAGCTTATCCTGTATCTGATTGAGGCTATGGAGGATTATCCTAACCGAGGAAAGGTCAGAAGATTACTTTTAAGTCAGCTTTGTTCTGCTTCCACTCTTGATTCCTTGGATTCCCAGTCAGATTCACTGGAACTTGAGGTTGCTCTTTTAAAAGAATGCCGCGAGATCTGGGAGAAAAACGGCTTCTTTCCAGCCTTCTCAAAATGGGCAAATGATGAAAGACATCAGTGTCTAAAGAATAATCTGAGTTTTACAGGTGGCGAGCGTATGGTCACCAACCTGTGGCATCTTGCTGAACTGCTTCAGTCTGCTCGAACTCATGAGCAGGGCATTCAGGCTCAGAAACGCTGGTATACGGAATTAAGAAGCAATCCGTCAGCTCTCTCTGATTCAGATATGTTTAGCAAGCGTCTTGAATCTGAGGCTTCACAGGTCGCAATTTACACAATCTTTAAGTCTAAAGGTCTGGAGTTCCCTCTAGTATTCATGCCATATCTGTGGACTGATATGAGGGCTGTTACTCAGAATGATGCTTTTTATTACGACGAGAAAAAGGAAAAGCTTTATTTTGATATCTTAGGTACTGAGGCAACATTAAACCAGAAAAAAACAAGTGATCTGCAGGAGGATGCCCGTCTTTTATATGTAGCGCTGACACGTGCCTGCGCAGCAAACTTTATGTATATTGCACAGATTTCTGAAAAAAATCCAAATTCTCTTATAAGCGAGTTTACAAAATCTGAACAAAATGAAAAGACTGCATTTTCTGAGGCTCAATCTCTTTTAGCGGGGCCGATAACAGATGTTCTCTTGAAGAATAAAAAGCCAGAAGATGCAGAGAATGCTGTAGTGAAGAATCCTTTTAGAGTGGTAAATGACGATTTTTATAAGACTGTTGAATCTTCTGCTCCTGTTCAGAACGATGCGGTATCCGAGCTGCAGATCGCAGGACCATCTGAATTTGATGAGAGTTTTTCTGGAATCAGACAGGATTACAGAATTTCGTCCTACAGTGGAATTGTTGCCAGAAGCGAGGATGGAGGTCCATCTTCTTCAGGTCAGAATGAAGATATTCCTAAAGAGAATTTTACCCGTTTTAACTTTCCTAAAAGTGCAATTGCCGGTACCTATCTGCACAGTCTGATGGAGTATTGTGATTTTTCTAATTCATTAAATGATGCCACCAGATTGGAGTGTATTAAAAAAGCAGAGCTGACAAATGAAGCCGGTATTCTTAAACGCTGGACTGCATATAGTATGAAAGGTCTTTCTGACGAAGAAATTATAAAGCTTAAAACGGATGTGTTAAGTGAATGGCTTTCTGATGTAGTTCAGTCAAAACTTCCTTGTGGAGATTCAAAAACAGTAAGACTGTGTGACCTTGAAAAAGGTGACTGGCTATGTGAGCTGGAATTCCTGTTTCCATCAGATAAATTTACTTCAGACAAACTTGAAGCTCTTCGTCATAAGAATGCAGCTGTGTTTGCACAAGAAAAAGGGATAACTCTGGATAATATAAACTTCTCACTTGCTCAAAGTGAGCTTTCAGGGTTTGTTAAGGGCTTTATCGATCTGGCCATTAAGGTTGGTGATGGTTCTGATGCCAAGTTCTATGTAATCGACTACAAGAGTAATTTCATTGGATCATCAGTCCCAGCTTACTCATATGAAGCTGTTGCTCGTAATATGCTTGAGCACTGCTACGATGTTCAGTATCTGTTCTATTCTCTGGCAATGCACCGATTCCTTAAGACAAGAATAGAGAACTATTCCTATGAGAAAAATTTTGGCGGAATTATTTATCTTTATCTTCGTGGAATGGAACCTGACAGTTCTAATTCAATCATATATACCAAGCCAAAACAGGAAATTATAGAAGAGCTAAGCTCAATCTTCAGTGAGTAATCAGACGGAATTAAGAGAGTTGAAAAATGAGTAATATTGAAAAGTTATCTGATTTATTAGAAGAGTATTCAGAGCTTAAAAATCCTCTTTTAGATGCAGTTTTAAAAACACTGTCTCTTATGCATAAGGATCCTTTGCCTTTGGCTTTAGGATTTATGCTGACTGAACTTCTGTATAAGCAGAATTTAGGTGATACCTGTATTAAAGCTGATGCTCAAAGTATAAACAGCTTCTATCAGAACCTCTTTTTTCAGAAAAGAGAACGTTCAGCTTATTCCGATTTACAACCATCAGCTTCTGAAATATTCTGTCCGCTTATAAGCGACTCTGATATTGCTTCGGTATTTGAGGGATGTTCCGATCTGATTGGAACAGATAAAGCCTCAAATAAACCTCTGATCTTTGATTTAGGAAGACTATATATTCGTCGTAATTTCTGTTATGAAACTAAGATTGCTGATTTCATAAAAAAAGCTTCTAAGGAAAAAACTGAACAGAATCTTGGTGAAGATGAAAAGAACTCTGTTAAGTTGTTATTAGATGTGCTCTTTGAAAGATCCGATGCTGATCCTAGCAAGAATCAGGAATTTGATATGCAGAAGATCGCTGCAGCCATGGCGGCGGTTTCTCATTTCTGTATTATCACTGGTGGACCGGGTACGGGTAAAACCACTACTGTGGCAAAGCTGTTACTTCTGTTACAGAAAATCAATCCTTCAAAGAACAACATTCTGCTGTGTGCGCCTACAGGAAAGGCTGCAGGTCGTATGACCGAATCAATTAAATCTCAGTTTAAAGAGGAAGATAATCCAAAAGTTGGATATTTGTCTTACAGTTTTCCAAAGCTGTTTTCTGATAAAAACGAGCGTGAAGAGATCAAAAACAGGATATGTAAAACAGCTGTAACCGTGGATAAGCTTTTAGGTTCAATTCCTCATAAATCCCATAAGATTCGTAATGCCGACAATAAAATAGATTGTGACATACTCATTGTAGATGAAGTCTCGATGGTTGATGCGGCTAACTTTGCCAAACTCTGTGATGCTATCCGTGACGATACTAAGGTCATCATGCTTGGCGATAAGGATCAGCTGGCATCAGTTGAGGCTGGTTCTGTTCTGAACGATCTGTGTAACGATTTATCTGATTCATCACGAGTCCTTGATGGGGAAAAACTCTCTCTTATCTCTGCTTTAAGCGGTTACAGTGTTGATCAACTAAAAACTACTGATATTACGGATAATGCTGTACAGCTGAATTTCAGTTATCGTTTTGCAAAATTTGCAGGTATTGGTGCTATTGCAAAGGCAGTCAATGATGGATATAGAGAAAGGGATGATAAGCGTTTTGAAGAGTTACTTGATGAGCCTTTTGTACAGCATAAAGATCATGTTGAACTTTTAGAAATTAAAGATTCCAAAAAATGGAGTGAGAGAAATGCTGCTCTTGAGTCTACCTGTTCTGTTATTGCAAAAGGTTATGATGATTTCTGGAATGAATTAGTAAAGTCACACAATGAAGAAGGTTCCTTTACTGGTATTACTGAGGTACAGGCAAAAGAAATATTTAAAAATCTTGATAAATACAGAATTCTTTGCTCAAATCGTGAAGGATTATATGGAATTAAAAGCATAAATGAGCTCATAGAGAAAGCAGCTAAAGATAATCTAAAAACGCTGAATGCGAAAGCCTCTGCTGTTGATTCTGAATGGTTTATTGGTAAAGTAATTCTTGTAACCAAGAATAATTATGCCTTAAAAATCTCCAATGGCGATGTCGGATTTGTGGCTGCCGAAAAAAACAGAGACGGTTCAGCTGGTCCATTGAAGGTCTGGTTTGGAGATGAAAACTCTGTATTTAATGTAAGTCCTGTTTTTCTTACTGAGTATGAAAGTGGATATGCCATGACAATTCATAAGTCACAGGGCAGTGAGTATGAAAAGGTCTGTATGCTCCTTTCAACTGAGTTAAATCCAGTAATGACTAAAGAACTTGTTTATACAGGTATTACACGAGCAAAAGAGCATGTAAGTATCTACTCTGACAAACAAGTTTTTCTTGATGCCTGCAGAAGAAGAGTTTCTCGAGAAAGTGGATTGATGGAAAGAATCTAATTATTTGAATCATAGAATAATAATCAATTATTCTCTTTCGGATAAATATGATTAAAGCTATAGTTTGGCAACATGATACTAGGTCAAATCTGTTGCCCTCTGCTCTCTCTGCTCTCGACAAGTTAGTTGATAACAGGGCTAATCTTTGAATTTTTCGATTTAATCTGGTCAAAATTAAATTTGAGTTTATTTTTTGGTGGCTAATAACAGTTTCGATAAATCTATAAATTGTTTATAAAGTCTACAAAAATTTTGTAGACTTTTATTTTCTCTGCTTTATTTGATTTTCTGCAGGAGGTAAAATGAACGGTCTAGTAAATTACTAAAAGAAGCAGCAGAATCTGACAGGTAACAGAAAAGAATGATTGTAGGACAGGTTATTGAGCTTAAGGCAAACAATAAGTTTTTTACTTATTGTCGTAAGGCCTTTGGTGTAAGACGATTTTCCTACAACTGGGCTGTAGCGAAGTTTAAAAAGGACTATGTTGCACACTGTGCTGCCATGGACAGGTATACCAGAGAGCTTGCTGAATACAAGAAATCACCTCTTCAGTCTACAGTTGTTCCTGTTAAACCCAAACTACCATCCTGGCAGGATTACAAGAAAGAATTCAATGCCATCCGTCTGGAAAAATATCCATTCACATACGAAGTAATCAAGTATGCATCACAGCAGGCTTTCGTAAACTTCGGAAGAGCTGTATCTGATTACTTTGAAAATGTCAAAAAAAGAAAGAAATCCAAAGTAAAGACTAATAGCAAAAAACGAAAAGCATTCTTTCCAAAGTTCAAAAAGAAGAGTTATCAGCATGGCTCTTTCTACATCGGTGGAGACCAGGTAAAGATTGTTACAGGCAAAGCCTGTTCAAAGAAACTTGAAAATCACAGTACTAAACAATACATGAATATACCAAATTTTGGG
>ONFP01000097.1 GCA_900317105.1 uncultured Succinatimonas sp.
CATGATCAGGCAGTTCTGCAGACTTAATTACCAAAATCCCGGGGATAAATCCTATCAGCAGAAACTCTTTGTAGATAACGGCAGAAATCTTGCTGTTGCAGGTGATGACTACAAAGAATTCCGTGGAAAAATAATGGGAGAATTCCCTGTCATCAGTATTTCCTTTAAGACTGTTGAGGGAACCTGTTTTCAGCAGGCAGTATCTCAGCTTATATATAAGGTTGGACTGCTTTATAATGAGTTTGATTTTTTAACAAAAAGTTCTAAACAAACCTCAGGTGCTATTCAAAGCTATATCGATAATCTTACTTTCTGTGAGACACAGAAAAACAAGCTTTATGAAACTCAGAATTTAACCAAAGCAATATCAATTCTGGGTACTGCAATTCCCCAGATTGCCTCCATGCTTTACAAGGAGTATGGACGTAAGGTTATAGTTATTATTGATGAATATGATGTTCCTCTGCAGAAAGCTGTTATCGCAAAAGAACCTTACTATGATGACATGCTCAGTATCATCCGAACCAGAGTGTGTTTACCGATGCCAATAACTTCACAACCTTCGGTATGAACGATGAGCCTTATACTGGTTTCTTTGGGTTCACAGAAGAAGAAACAAGAAAACTCCTTGAGGACTGCGGACTTTCTGAAAAGGAAAGTGAAGTTAAGAAATGGTACGACGGCTACAGATTTGGCAACAAGCATATCTTCTGCCCATGGAGCTTAATCAGCTACTGCTATGCTGCGACACAGAAGGATAACACTGTTCCTCAGCCATTCTGGGTAAACACCAGTGGAAACGACCTCATCACCATGTTCACTGACAACAGTATGGAATCTCACAATGCAGAGAATATAGATAAACTGCAAAAACTGATGGAAGGAGAGAATGTTGATATCAGTTTAATGGAATTTACTACCTATCCTGATCTCAGAGTTGGCGTTAGCTTTGATGTTTTTATGACACTGATGCTGCATACAGGATATGTAACCTTTGCTGAAGGTTCAGATACAAGCGATAAAGTGACTGTAAGAATTCCAAATCAGGAAGTTTTGTACTGTTTTAACAAGAAGAGAGAGCTTCTTTTTGGAGAGAATAATCCATACTGGTACAATCAGGCTTTAAAGCTAGTTGATTTACTCATGGAAAATAATACTGATGAAGCTCAGATGCTAATCAGCACCATGCTAAAAGAGTTTTTGAGTATCAGAAATACAGGCCATGAACTCTATTACCATGGTTTCATGACAGGTATTCTGGGACTTGCTGCAGCAACTAAGAATTTTAAGTATCACGAGGAAATTGAAACAGGAACCGGCTTTTCAGATATTATTATTGATAACTTTGATTCGGAAATTGCCTGTATTTTGGAGCTTAAAAAGGTTGAACAGCTTGAAGACTGCTATGATGCTGCTGATGACGCTACAAAGCAGATAATCCAAAAAGACTATGCCGCAAAATTTATATCAAGACGATATAAGAAAGTCTACGGAATAGGTATTGGATTTGCTCAAAAGAGCTGCAAGATTGCTTCCTTAGGAAATATGTCAAAATCGTAGGTTAATCTTTCTTTTACCTTTGAGAGATACCTTCAATTATTTTGGAAAGCTATTGATTTTCAGATCAGATGCTTTCCCCTGTTTCCAGCCTTGAATCTTTAATTCTACTTTCAATATTCATTTTTCTTTTATCAGGGCTTGCTTTTTTTCGGATCTAAGGAAAAAAAATTGTTGGATCAGAGTATTTGAGATAAAAGATAGAGTTAAAAAAAATTTAGTCTTTTGATAAAGATGTTTCGACCCCAAAAAAACATAACTAAAACAAAAGACGCATATGCATACTACAATTCTATCTTCAAATCTTCAAAGTAAATCCTGATCATGTAATTGCCGCTACCTTTGCTCCAAGCTTTTGAAGGAGATTTCCTGATAGTACCTTCATATTTTGAAATTATTTATTTAACATTTTGAAAATAATACTTTTTGAACTAATCAAATAAGCCAGATTGGCACAATATAGTTTTCTCGATCTATCGCAGATAAATCTGTTTTTGTGCAGATTACAGCACCTTTTGATCTTTTTACAGAGGATCTATCGAGTAAACTGAAGTTTTTAATTATTTCAGAGCCTGGATTTGACGATTTTTTTATTTCAATTGGATTTAGCAGACCATCATGTTCCAAAACGATATCAATTTCTTTAAAATCCTTGTCTCGATAATAGTACATATAAGGTTCAATGCCATTATTAAGATAAGTCTTTCTTATTTCTGATACGACGTAATTCTCCAGAATAGCGCCATTCATTGCTCCATTTGCAAGAGTTGCAGCGTTACTCCATTTTGTAAGATAACAGACTAAACCTGTATCATAAAAATATAATTTTGGTGTTTTTACCAGTCTTTTCAACAAATTATTTGAGTAAGAATGTAAGTAGAATATTATTCCCAGAGTTTCCAGAATTGATAGCCACGACTTAACCTGTTTTTGATCAAGATCAGCATCTCTAGCTATATCTGCTACATTAAGCATTTGACTGCATCTTGCAGCAACTGAGGTTAAAAAGTTATAAAACTTAAGAGAATCTATAGTGGTAGATAACTCCTTTATATCTCTTTCAAGATATGTTGAAAGATAGCTGCTGTAAAAAATCTGACTGTTAGAGGTAACTCCATTTGCAACTGCAGGCATAGAGCCACGAAAAATTCTTTGATAAATCTCTTCTGTATCAGCGTGTTTTCTTTCAGAAATTCTTGTTGTTAAAGAATCCAGATCTATTCTGAAAGGTTCAACTTTTTCTCCGCAGATTTCTCCCTGTGATAAAGAAGTCATAGATAAAACTGCAACTCTTCCTGCCAGCGATTCCTGTACGCCGTGCATGAGTTTAAAAATCTGAGAGCCTGTAAGCCAGAAATCCCCTGCTCTATGATTCTTATCTACGTGAATTTTTATATAGGTAAATAATTCAGGAGCATACTGAACTTCGTCTATTAGAATCGGTGGCTTATGAAGCTGAAGAAAAAGTTCTGGGTCGTTTTTTGCCAGATTTCTATCGGACAAGTCATCTAATGTAACGTAGTTTCTTGAGGTTCCTTCCATCATTTTGAGAAGAAGAGTTGTCTTTCCTACCTGTCTTGGTCCTGTAACCAGTACCACAGGATATTCCTGACTAACTTCTCGTATAACTTTTTCTAGAGTTCTTTCTATATAATTCATGATTATTATATTCTTCGGCTAAAATGTATTCTTATATCAATTTTAGCCGAAATTTTTATAAAGGCAAACTCATTAGAGTGTAGATGTATTAAAGTATAAATTTCTTGAAATTAAGACTATGAGGGACTTTTGATTGTTGAAGCGCTGAATGGATAAGGTCCTATCTATAAAGGTAATCCGTGATGAGTTTTTATCTTTGGGCTGACGAGCTAGTGATTGCAGATTAACTATGATCCTGACTGCTTATGTTTTGAGATATTTTAAGAATCTGTTTAAATAACAATAAATTGATCTATAATAAAGACGAAGGGCAGAGAATACTCTCCACCCTTCATCTTTTACGGTTTTACCATACCGGAGCACACCAGAACAGTAAGACCGTTAATATTAGAAAGAAAAGAAACAGCTTCATTTTTGAAGTTCCTTATCTTTGGTTAATATTACAGCTCTACTGCTTAGAGTCACCGCTAATGACTCTAAGTGAGTAGAGCCACCTACGGTTAAACCGCATTTCCATTTTATCATTCTGTTTTATTTTATTCTTTTATCTTTTTGGTTTTTAAGAAAATTGTATAAGTAATGATGCATAATTTTTCAAGTTTTTTAATAAATCCTTGAGAATGCACTTCGGTTTTAATTTTGTTATTACATCTTTCTCTCCTATTTTTCTGCAGAATACATACCTCTGTCTAATATATTGATTACTTTGAAGTATCTCTAACATTCAGATAATACTTTAATGCTATGCTTGTACCAAACAGAACAACAATCAAACAAACATTCGGATCTTATATTGAAAAAGTTAAGCGTATTAATCGTTGCTATAACCTGTATTTTTACCTTATCAGGCTGCGTTGCTGATTACGCCTCAGTCGATGACGAAAAATTCGCTAAGACCTTTAAAATCAAAGATCCAAACACCTCTCAGATATATATCTACAGACCTAAGCATTACTTTGGTTCCTGGATGAAGAAAAGAGTCTGGGTTGACGGCAAGTTTGCTGCCGACCTGACTAATGAAACCTTCTTTGTGGCTATAGTAAAACCTGGGCAGCATATTGTTTCTACACGATCTGAATTTGGCAATAATCACATTACCTTTAACACCAAGCCTGGCCGTAATTACTATGTAAAGCAGAATATCAAGTACGGTGTTTTTGCTCCCGGTTCAGGAATTCGTCTTATGAGTTATAAGGTTGCTATGAAGGATATCCTGAATCTTGATCTGGTGGAAGGCTTTGAAGATGATGAGAAGGATATAGATAAAAAAGACTTTAATGAGTTAAAAAGTGAGCTTTACTCTCAGAATAAGTAATTCATTTTTCTTTGATTCTGCCCTGCTTTATTCAGCTTTCTTTATCTGCTTTACCTGTAACTGAAATAAAGATTTGACGATTAGACCTTTATTTGCCCATAGGTCAGTCTTTGTTACAAAATAAAAATCCAGAGTCCTTTTAACTAGATCTCTGGATTCTGTCAGTATTTATTAAACAAATACTATTGTTTTATTAGTGGATTCTATCGCCGTTTACAGCACCTGAATCAACACCTAACAGGAATACCTCAGTTCCGCCTGGACCTGCGGCAGTCACCATACCCTCAGATAAACCAAACTTCATCTGACGAGGTTTGAGGTTTGCAACCAGCACTACCTGACGACCAACTAAGGAGTTAACATCCTTATAGGCAGCCTTGATTCCAGCAAATACCTGTCTGGTCTCAAAACCAATATCAACCTTAAGTTTTAGCAGTTTCTTAGCCTCAGGCACTTCCTCGGCACTTACAATTGTACCTACGCGAAGGTCAATCTTTGCAAAATCATCAATGGTGATTTCTGGTGCTAAAGGCTCGATTCTGCCCTCTTCACCCTTTTCATCAGCTTTTTTCTGTGGTTTTGAGGCACCAGCTGCTTCCTTTAAATCTTCCTTTGAATTCTCAATCATTGCATCAATTGTTGCCTTCTCAATACGGCTGAATAAAGGCTTGAACTTGTTGATGGTGTGAGAGGTCAGAGGCTTCTCAACAGTTGCAAAATCAAGTGTGGTATTCAGGAATTCAGCTGCGTTTGCTGCAACCTCAGGTAAAACCGGCTGCAGATAGGTAATCAGAGCTTTGAACAGGTTAATACCGTCAGAACATACTCTCTGCAGCTTGTCATCCTGTCCTTCCTCCTTGGCAATAACCCATGGAGCCATTGAATCAATGTATCTGTTGGCATCATCAGCTAAAGTCATGATTGCTCTTATGGCATCAGCATAGTTACGGCTCTCGTATCCCTTGATAACCTCATCCTTGATTGCAGCAATCTTGGAGATGATCTCCTCATTGTATGGAGCATCTGAAAGTTTGCCGTCAAATCTCTTGGTAATAAAGCCCGCGGTTCTTGAAGCAAGATTTACAACCTTGCCTACGATATCTGAGTTTACCTTGGCCATGAAGTCATCCAGTGACAGGTCAATATCAACAGCAGATGAGTTCATCTTTGATGCAAAGTAGTAACGCAGAGTCTCTGGCTTTAAGTACTTCAGGAAGGTCTTGGCCTTGATAAAGGTGCCCTTTGATTTTGACATCTTGGCACCGTTTACGGTTACATAGCCATGAACATAAATATGGTCTGGCAGACGTAAATCAGCTGCATATAGAGTTGCAGGCCAGAATAAGGAGTGGAAGTACAGAATATCCTTACCGATAAAGTGTACCATCTCAACAGAAGAATCCTTCTTGATGAAATCCTCAAAATTCATGCCGTTCTTTGAGCACAGATTCTTCAGAGAGGCAAAGTAGCCTACAGGAGCATCCATCCATACGTAGAAGTACTTGTCATCTGCTCCCGGAATCTTAAAGCCGAAATAAGGTGCATCACGGGAAATATCCCACTGCTTCAAGCCCTGAGAGAACCACTCTTCAAGCTTGTTGGCCATTTCTTTCTGAATTACACCGGAATTTCTGATGAAATCATGCAGGAAATCCTTTGCCTTAGGTAAATCAAAGAAATAGTGAACAGATTCCTTGAGTTCTGGCTTGGCACCGGATACAGTTGAATAAGCATCCTTCAGCTCCGTTGGGTCATAGGTGGCACCGCAGACTTCGCAGTTGTCACCATACTGATCCTTAGCTCCGCATCTTGGACAGGTTCCCTTAACAAATCTGTCTGGCAGGAACATATTCTTCTGAGGATCAAATAACTGAGAGATTTTCTTGGTTACGATGTAGCCTTTCTCAAATGCTTTCTTGTACATATAGGACATCATTTCCTCGTTTTCAGGAGAATGAGTCTTATAGTAGTTGTCATAGGCGACTAAAAAGCCCTTTAAGTCCTCATCATGATCCTTGGTGGTCATTTCAATCATCTGCTCAGGGGTAATACCAAGCTGACCTGCCTTAATCATTACAGGGCTGCCATGACAGTCATCACCGCAGACATAGGCAACCTTATTACCGATTGCTCTGTTGAATCTTACAAAGATATCTGACTGGATGTGCTCAAGCATATGACCAAGATGAATTGGTCCATTTGCATATGGAAGTGCGTTAGTAACCAGGATTGTTTTTTGAGTCATGTTTTCCTCAGTTATTTTCTTTTTGAATTTTATGAATAATTGGCGAGTATTTTACTACAAAGGCAGAGATAACTGGTGCTTATTTGGGGATTAAAAGGTCGAATTTGAAGTTAACAGATTATGTACGAAAAATCCATCGTCATTTTGGGCGATGGACTTAGCGAATGGAATACTGATTCTATTTTTTGTGAACTGGATTTATCCCCTGTGCAGGCATGCGGCTGTTCATAGGAAACTGAGATGAGGAAACCTTCATGGCCAGTTTTAACTTGGCACAGTCCTCTGCATCAGGCTTTGCAGTCAGAT
>ONFP01000099.1 GCA_900317105.1 uncultured Succinatimonas sp.
GGTACTGTAGGTCTGATAATTACCCTTCGCCTTTCTGGAGTAGTTGTTAAAATCAATATATCTCTTGGACTGATTCTCATACCAGCCGGCCTTAACCTGGCCTTCTGCATAATATCCGCCCCATTCCTCTGGAGAGATACTGCCGTGAAGTCCTACAAACAGGCCCTGACTGTCTATCTTGCTGATATTCTCTGCCTTTACTTTGGTATTTCTGATACTCAGTCCTCCATGGATTCCATAGCTTACTCCATCGTCTCTGACACACTCGGCTCCCATTACTACACCGCCTGAGTAGCTTCTCATGTTATCCAGACCGTTGCTACCGCTCTGTTTGGTGTAATCTCCATATGGAATAACAAAGCCTATCAGCTTTCTGTCCTGTACCCCCTTAAGCCCTGAGTTTAAATCATAGCTGTTGGAGGCCATGAGACTGTCGCTGTTATACAGATTGTTGTATCTGGAGCTGAGCATGGTTCCCTGCATATGACGCATCATCTCTCCTTTAAGGCTGTCATAGAACCGTAGTCAAAGGCTGATGGTCCTAACTGCTTTAAGGCAGAGGTAACACTTCTTCCCTGCATGTCTGAGAAATCTAGAATGGTTATCAGCTCCTGCATATCTCCATGTGCAACCGAAGATATTCCATATAAGGCACTACCAACCTCGGCATCTGCACTGCTTTCTGCATATCTGGAGTAGGCATCGCTATCACGGTACATTTCAATTTCAGGACTGTTGGCATTATTGTTGGTAATTCTCATCTTCAGAGTTGGAGAGAATGAACCTACAGCATTGGCTGTCGAAAAGTTTTTTGTTAATGTTCCTGCTGCAACTACAGGGAACTCTGGAGAAATCTTAGCGTTATTACTGTAGAAATCACGATTTGGCCTTAATACCCAGTTTCCCTGAACTGATGCATTATTGCCAACCTTTATCTTGTCACTGGTGCTATCTGCATAGAAACCTGTTTCAAGTGTTCCTGTGGTTGAAAAATCATGTTTGATATCAGCACTGTATTTATCCTCAGAGTCCTTAATAGCAAGATATCCGCTGTTAGTAAGATCATAGGCAGCAACAGTTCCTTCAATATTTAAGGTACCTGCTGCATGATTGATTTTTAGACTTTTATAACCTGCAATTGAACCTTCCAGAGTCATGGCAAAGGAGCTGTCTCCTGAACCAGTGGATGTTCCGTCTGCATTCACTCCATAACCGAAATTCAGAGCAGTGTAGTACTGATTCTTATGAGTAGCAAATAAGTCATCATCAGCAGGATCCCATTCAGAGATAATATCTCCTTTGATGTAAGCCCCTTTCAGCACGTTAATGTTAGATACCAATGCATTATTAGCAATATAGATTGAAGCGTATCTACCTTCTAGACTGCCTGAGAGATCGAAGGAATTAACCAATGAGCCAGCCAGATTTGTAATATCTGTATCAGTACTTGCGCTTGGATCATATACTGTTGATCTTTGTGTATAAATATACGAACCACGGCTTTCCACTGTGTCACCAAGCATGTTCAGGCCAAAATCAAAGGCAACGGCCTTGCCTCCGTTTCCTGTAGCTTCAATGGTACCCTGACTGATGATGGTATTTCCTTTACCATATGACATAAGAATACCTGTACCATGGTCACCGTTTGCAGTAATTCTGGTCGAGGCTGGAATTTTAATTGTATTTCCTGAACCGTCTGCCCTTATGCCAGTACCACCTCTTCCGTCAGCTAACAGATCGGCTGCCTGGGTTACAATGTTATTTGAACCATACAGATGAAAACCAACACCTAAAGTTGCAGTATTAGGCTTTCCTACCATATATGCTGTTCCCTCAGCATTACGGGCATAGAAAGGATTGGTGTTTGTGTAATTATTTTTATTATTGGGCTCACCGCTACTATATAATGAACTTCCATAAAAATTTCGTCTGTCAATTTTATAGCCCATATCCTGAAACACAGCCATCTCAGCTTCCATCAGGGTCACGTAATTTCGCCAGTTCTGATGACTCATCATACTGTGGGCAAGTTCCAGATGAGAAAGTTCAAAACCTTTATTAGGTTCCGTTCCATTAACAGGAACACCTGGTAACGCTCCTTTTAATACTTCCTTGACATTATCACCGATAAAGTAAACACCACTTTCATCCAAAGGACCTACAATAAATGTTCCATCTATTGGATTATCAGCCGACGACAGCAGAGATAAATATTTAAGTTGTGTTGGAGCCTCGTTAGTTTTTTCTACAGCTGAAGTTCCATTTATCTTCATGAAAGACCACAGATGCGAAGCAAAGGCGGTTATATCATTTGAAACCCCTGTAGATTTAAGAGTCTCATCATATAAACTATCTTTGAACTCGTTATCGTCATCAAGATAATGATTAACCTTAAGTAAGTTAACTAGATCCTCACTATCAGGATCTTCCTTTATATCATCCCATTGGTCCTTTAGCTGCTTAAGTGTAGGAGCCTCAGATAAAATTCCCAGGGCATGAGACAGTTCATGGAAAGTTGTTGTAGTTAACTCCTGTGTTACCTCCATGGTAGGAACAGGATACAGATAAGGCATGTAGTCAATTTTGGTTGACTGATTGAGCACATATTCAGCAAGATTATTATCAAGAATCCTACCTGTGATAATACCATTCTGAAGTAAAGTATAAGTAGAATTAACGTCAACCTCAGAGCCAGCTGAGGCATTGTTATCATTACCAGCCTCATACACAAGCTGGACTGATATTGGCAGATAGGTGGTATTACTACTGTTTTTAGCAAACAGTTCTCCCCAGATGGAGGCAGCATCGACAATTGCATTTCTCTGATCTTCAGTTAAACTCCAAAGATTTCCTTCCTCATCCTGTCGAGCATAGTCATTTACGAAATTAAGAGCAAACATAGGCTTACCGAAAGTATCCACATACTTCACGGTTGCCGCCTGAGTTGAACAGCAGATAACCTCAAATACAGCTATCGCAAGCAAAGATTTCTTAAACGACATAAATGCTCATCCCCAAAACAGTTTTAATTCATTTAATCACTGAGATTCTTTTGTACTCTGATAAATTCCTTTTTCAACAGCATTAGCCTTTCTGGCTACAAGAAACGAAGTTGTGATGTTACCTGTTACATTCTGAACCGTTCCAAACATATCCAGTATTGGTTCAATACCAATCATAAGAGCAACTGCAAACTGAGGGATTCCAAAGGCTGCATATATAGAAGGCATCGCTATAATTCCCAGACCTGTTAGAGAAATCAGGAACAAAGCAAAAAAGAAACTCGCAATAAACTCAAAATTGATATCCAGCCCTGCTCCCTTAGCTAGCATGATGGACACAATAGCTACATAGTAAGCGGTACCATCCATATTAAGCTGCATTCCTACGGGAACACAGAATTTTGTAAATTTCTCCTCCATTCCCAGCTTTGTCAAACAGAACTTCATAGTTGAAGGAATACAGGCAATAGAATCACATAAAGAAAACGGAATTGGAATGAATTTAAAAGCTTTTCTGATAAATGGAATAGGAGACATTCTCCCAACTATAACCACAAGCATTCCAGAAATAAGAATAGAAAGTAAGCATCCTACAGCTGCTGCAATTATTATTTTGACAAAAGGAAGGACTGATTCAAGACCGGTATACAAGGTAACCTTCATCATAGAAACCATGGCCAGAAGTGGTATAAAAGGAATAATCCAACCAATTACTTCCTCAAAAAAACGTGTAAAGAACGCAATTCCATCTTTTGCCCATGTAGCCCATGGTCCCGCTTTAACCAGAAGAATTCCGAAAACAAAAGCCATAAACAGCATCTGGAGAATATTATTGGTATAGAATGGAGTAACAAGATCGTTAGGCACTATATTTACAATCATGTCTCTTATGCTTACTCCCTGATTGGGCAGATCTGAATCTTTACCAACCCATTGGGCAATGACATCAATCTGTCCTAAGAGATGTCCAACCGCAAGACCTAAAGCCACATAAAATGCCAGCTTAGGAAGAGAAATCAGCATCAGCTTTATACCGATTTTTCCAAGTGCGGCTGTATCTGAGATATTACAAATACCAGACAGAATAGAAAAAAAGATCAGGGGGGCTGAAACCAGAACTAGCGCATGCAGTAGTATAGTTTGAATCGGATTGAGAAGATTCTGCTCTATCCAGGTAAGATAAACAGGATCAGATACGGTTTCTCTTAGTACCATTCCAAGGAGCAAACCGCTAAAAACGCCCAAAAGCATAATTTTGGTCTGCCCCAAAGATGGACTATGAACTCTTATAGTTACAACATTAAGGTCATTTTTTCTGCTTACTGTAATCTTTGATTTATAGGAATTTATAATTGATAGGCTAGCAAAATCATCATCGTTTTCGTTCAGACAGTTTTCATCAAATTTTTCAAAAGGCAGGTATACGTCACCTGGAGCAGATAAAACAACATCGATAGCTCCAAAGGTCTTTATGACTGAAAGAGTTACGTTCTGTTCCGTACCTTTTTTTGCTAACTTCAAAAGCTGCATGAAGTTTTCTTCAACCAGAAGCTGAGCGGTATAGAGTTCCTGTTTATTAAGCTTCTTCTCTTTTAAAACAGTCGTAAGCCATTCTATGTTTTCGTAATAACTGTTTTTGTTCAGAACTCGTTCGTATTTTGCCATTCTTAATCCTGAAATCTAATTAGTTTAGTCAACTTTTACAGTTCAACAGTAACTGATAAAGGGTATAAAAAGAGGTGTTATAACGCATTTCTAAGCAGTACTTTTGTTAATGTTGAACTGCAATACTTGATTTATAAATTGTTTTATCCTGTCTGAAAAAAGTACGTAAATATAAAAAGACAGTATCATAAAAAAATGTCTTATTCTAAGTATAGAAAAGCGATATCTTTTATTATTAATAAGCTCTACATATCATGATAAAAATCACAATAAAAATATAAAGTTAAATAAAAGATTATGAGTGTTATTAACCATCAAAAATCTTGTCAGAATCCTGAATTTACTAATTATTTCTCAAAAAGAAAGCCTGTAAAAAATTACAGGCTTTCAATCTATCATAAGAGGTAAATCTGTCTTAAAAGATTTTATATCTGCTACGGCAAACCAGCTTTCACAGCTTAAAAATACTTCTAATTCTGAAATGTTTTTTTATCTGTGCATCTGTATTGCATGCTGTCTTCTGCTGTAACCACCCAGCAATACAGTCTGTTACTGAAAGTGTGTTTTCAGGTTCTACAACATGCAGCATTCTCCTAACTAATTCTTTGCCAGGCCCTGCAGGATCTGATTTGCATTCTTAATCTGATCACTTGCACCGCTTACAAAGCTGTTATACTGGCCCATAAAGTCCTGCAGCTTAACCATCTGAGTCTGATTGTCGGAGTTGCAGTTCTCGGCAGCATGCTGAATGCCGGAGGTAATTGCACGAACCTGCTCAGCTGACTTAGGACCAATCCATCTGTCTGTATTAAGACCTAAGCCTTTTGCTTCATCCAAGTACTTCACTAAAATTCCCATTCTTGCATGCTTATCTTTATCCTCATCCTTGGTATATGCACCAAGATCAGCATTCATTCTGTCTAACAGATTATTGATTGACTTTGCTTTATCATTCTGAGCCTTCATATCAGAAATCTTCATTTCTGCTTCTTTCTTCTTGGTGGCACCAACCTCTAACATAACCATAGCCGCCATCATCTGGATGGACATGCCTTCGAACTCGGTACCCTTGATTGCGTTAATGCTTGAAGTTGAAATTGCTGATACTGACATAACCGTTTCCTCATTACTGATAGAATCTTTTGTAGAAATCTGACTTCTAATTTATAAACCAGATTCTTTCGTTTAACATCTGACTTAAGTATAAAACAATAAATTTTCAAAAAGATGTAACTACTTTTAGATATATGGCATATTTTGTTAAAAGTTGGAATACATGTCACATATTCGCCTTCTTTTCGACTACATTATAGAGATATAAATTAAATAAGTTTATTTCATTTTAAAACATAAAAAACAGCTTTTAAAACTAGATTCATCATCGCACTGAGAGGTATACGCGTGATTGAATTTGGTAAATATTTATAATGCTTAACACCTTAGGTATGATAATTAATACTTTTAATCGGAATAATAATCATCATGAACGGTGATTGAAAAGAAAGATCTGTTTTGCAGGACAGCATTCCATTCTGTCCTGTTTTTTTTATCAGAACTTCAGTCCAGCCTTGATACCAACGTTGTAGATATCTGCATTCTTATGATGCTCATAACCAAAGCTTAGTGAGGCAAAGGTTCGGTATTTCCTGTTCTCAAGGGTCATCTCAGACTGACAGAAGATACTGTTTCTACCTGCACCTTTGGTATAGGACTCAAAGCTG
>ONFP01000101.1 GCA_900317105.1 uncultured Succinatimonas sp.
TTTTATCTCATAGCCAAAAAAAGCACACATTTATGTGTGCTTTTAATTTATAATAACCTCATTTTAATACCAGTATTCCGGTGGCCGGAGCGTTAAAAATCAAGGTCTGCGGATAGCCCTCCGGATATGCTGATTTATAGTTTTAATAATTTTTTTTCGGAGTAGTTTTTTTCATGTCTTGTTTTGATAAACTCCGCGAAGGTTCAACAGGCTGGCCTGCCAAAGTATTATTCTTCTTGATCGCCGCATCCTTCGTTATTGCCGGAGTTGGGAGTTATTTAATCCCTGATCGTAACCTTGATCCTGCAAAGGTTAATGATGTAAAGATTCCTGAACACGAGCTTGAGAATCAGGTTCGTAGAGAAAAGGCCATGCTGGAAAGACAGTTTGGTAAACAGTTCTTTGAAAAGCAGATGGCTGTTGATCCTCAGTTCAATAATAAGTTTAAAGCCAGTATTCTGGAAAAGCTTATCAATGATGAGGCTTTGGCTCAGCATATCAAGAAAGTAGGGATTGATATTCCTGCCAGCCTGGTAAAGGCAAAAATCATGTCTATGCCTGAGTTTATGGTTGACGGCAAGTTCAGTCAGGAACAGTATGAGAAGGTTCTGAGCATGTACGGTTATATGACCGGTGAGGTTTTCGGTGAAACCCTTCGTAACAACATGTCCAGAGAAACCTATCTCAGACCGGTTATTGACGGGGAATTCGCTCTTCCGGGTGAAGTTCAGTATCTTACTGATGTCATTACTGAAAAGCGCACCTACTCAAGAGTTGATGTTGATTTCAGTAAGTTCAAATCCAATGATCCGGTTTCAGAAAAGGAAATCTCTGATTATTACGAGCAGAACAAGGATAAATATCTTGTTGCCGATAAAGTTAAATTCTCATACATTTATCTGACCTCTGATGACGTTAAGTCTGATGTTCACTATACTGACGCAGATTTAACCGGTTTCTTTAATCTGCATTCCGAAATCTACACCATTCCGGAAAAGCGTGAAATCTCCCATATCCTGCTTACCGGCGATGATGCTATGGCTAAAGCTGCCGAAATCAAGGCAAAGATTGACAGCGGAGAAGATTTTGCAGCGCTTGCCAAGCAGTATTCCGAAGATAAGGATTCAGCTGCCAACGGCGGTAAGCTTCCGGCATTCTCATCAGGTAACCAGGATTCAAGCATTGATAAGGCAACTTTTGCCTTAGAGAAGGTAGGGGATGTATCTGATCCTGTTGAGTCCCAGTATGGTGTGCATATCATTAAGCTGAATGCCATTATTCCTCAGTCTGCCAAGACCTTTGAGGATTCCAAGGAAGATGTAATCAAGAGATACGTTAAGCAGCAGAGCAAGGAAGTGTTCCTCGATAAGCGTCAGATTGTTGCTGATATTTCATTCGAAGATCCTGATTCTCTTGACAGAGCTGCCAAGATGGCCAACGAATCTGATAAGGAACATCCTTCAGATAACGTTAAGGTTCAGGTGTATGATTATTTAGCATCAGATGCCAAGGATCTTAAGTTCCCGTTCACTGAAAATGAAGTTAAGACCAAGCTTTTTGATAAGGAATTACGTGAAAGCGGGGTGAATTCAGATGTGATTGAGCTCGGTCAGGATGCTTTCATTGTGGTTCATATCGAAGATTACGTTCCTAAGACTCCAAAGAAGCTTGAAGACGTTAAGAATGAAATCATTGCTGATATCGCTGCTAACAGAGCTGCCAAGAACGCCGAGTCCTATGTAAATGATCTGCTCTCTAAGATTTCCAAGGGGGAATCTCTTGATAGCGAAAAGGCTGCAGGCAAGATTACTATTTCAGAGCCAAAGACCATTGATCGCCTGAATAACGATGTTGATGAAACAGTTTCAAAGAATGTCTTTGAAATGGCCAGAGCTCCTGAAGGCAAGGTAAGCTTTGGAAAATATTCCGATGCTGATGGTAAGTCATACCTCTTAATCCTTTCTAAGGTGGAAAAGGTAGACGAAAAGGATGCTTCCAGAGATGAGTTCCTTAACAAGCAGGTATTCGAATTCAATGCCAAGAATGATAACGAGCTTGTTGAAAGAGCTTCACGCGGTCAGGCTAAGGTTGAATACAATAGAACCAAGGAATATTTAAAGCTCTCTGATTCTAAGAGCGAGGAATTATAATCTCTGGCTGCCGTTATTCTGATTTATCATGTCAGATACCGGTTTAGGGATTAATAGTTAAAAGCTTTCTTCAAATATGAAGGAAGCTTTTTTCTTTTTGGCTGAAAATTAAGTTTTTTCTATGCTTCATGTATCTCCATCCTTACCTGTTCAGCGTAGGTGTACTCTGTATTACGTCTTGGTCAGGTTCATATAATCTTATTCAACCGGAAAAACATACTGTTTACCGACCCTAACTTAAATCTTTTAGTTATGCCGGTTAATCATCGTAGATTTATTTCTTTAATTTGGATATGCGTTAAATGTCTATCCATAGTTTGGTAAATTAATTATTTAAAAGACTATGGAGTATACGAAATTAGAAGTCTAAATGTTATTTAGATACGTTTTTATAAAAATTATAGTGCTTTTTTTTAGAGTATTATCACTAATTTAAAAAAATATCATAATTCTGGTCAAAAAAACAATGGTAAACTTTATAATAAATACAACAATATAAGTAAATGTTAGTTGTAGTAATAGATGATAACAAAACATTTTTTATACACAGTAACACTTGAACTTTTTTGTTAGGATTTATCTTAGATAATGGCGGTTTGGTTGATTGATTCTTTTTTTCATTAAAATACTGCTATCTCCGTTTCGTGTTTTCGGAAAACTAGATAACGAAGTTATATTGCGCAAATAATTCATTTTAATTTGAGACTATTGGTTATGGGTAAAGTCAATAAAAAAGAGGTCATTTCTTCTTCAAATATTGAACAAGATAAGGACGATAATGCTAAAGCATCTGATTATCTTTCTACAGTTAAAGGTATTGATGGGGCGCAGACATATCTAAATAACCAGAATAACTGGAAGTCTTATGACAAGATTCCAGGTGCTGACGAAACCATCAGACAGAGATATGGTAGCCAGTATAGTCAGAATTCAGCTAAGGATAGAGCTTTTAAAAAGGGGCACAAAGTCAGAGATTCACATACTGGCAAAGAACTGTGCAAAACCGTTGAGGAAGCAAAGAGTAAGTATGGTGCAGACTGGGCAGATCACGTAGCGGAGTCAGATCATGTGGTTCCAGTAAAGCATGTTTACGAAAAACATAAAAAAGATACTTGGCTTACACAGGATGATATTAAAGAAGTAATTAATGATCCTGAGAATTTTCAGCAGCTTTCTAAGAAAAACAATACTACAAAAGGTAGCAGAACGGAGAGGGAGTACCTTGACGATAAGAACAATGGTCTTAAAATTTCAAAAAAGAAACGAGAACGTATTATAAAAGATTCGGATCGGATCAATAACAAAATAGAAACTAAACTGACAATCAAAAAAGCAAAAAATATTGCGTCAACGTTTCATGAGAGTGGTTCAAATTCAGTAAAAAACTCAGCTGCTGAAATCGGACTTCTTAATATTTTGACTAACCTTAAAGATGTTTTGGATGACCGAAAGACCATAAAAGATGCAATGAAGGATGTAGTGACAGATACAGGTTCAGGTCTTGTCAAAAACTATACTTTTAGTGGTGCAGTTACCATAGCACAGCGTTCCCTTCAAGAGTCCGAAATTGCACTTTTAAAATGGGCGGCTAAGTGTAATTTGCCAGCTAAGATTGTATCTACCGTTCAGGTGTGCTTTTCTCCAATAAAGAAGTATTTAAATAATGAAATCACAATGAGTGAATGTACCAAGCAAATTACTCAAGCATCAGCCGAATTAATGATAACCGGGGAAGCTGCTATTATTGGTCAGACGCTTATCCCTATTCCTGTGGTTGGTGCTGTGGCAGGCACTCTTGTAGGCATGGCTTTTAGCAAATGTTTGTTTGGGGTTTTTGATTCAATGGCCACTAATAAACAGATTGCTGCCGAAATGAGGAATATTCAGGAAAAATATAAACAAATGTACGCTCAGTACCATGAATACAGGGTTGAACTGGAAAAAACTTTAGCATCATATTTTGCAAAAGAAAAGAAATTCTACACTGGGTGTATGAAACTTTTGGATGAAGGAATTCTCTCGGATGATAACCGTAAGGTGTCAGAAGCTGCGAGAAATATAACACATCATTTGGGGGGTACTGATAGTATCGAAACAATTGATGACTTATGTGCTTTACTTGATGGTTGAACAAATACATAGGAGTGAACATCATGCCATTTCCTTTTATAATTGGTGCTGCTGTTTTATTTACAGGTGCTGTTGCTGTTGGAGGTCATATTTCCGCAAAGGAAAAGAATGAGGAGGCTAAATCTATATGCGATCGCGCAAAGAGAACATATGATGATCAAGTTCAGGAAACACGAAGTGACTATGACGATTTCACTGACGCAGTTTCTCTTGTAGGAGAATCTAAGGAATACCTCATAAATAATCCGGTGCGTGAGTTTAAACAGTCTTTGGATATGATAAAGCATCTTGATATCTTTGATGTTGGTTCTTATGGTGGTGATTTAGCCCGTACATTTGATGATAAAGAGTTTGATTCCATGATGGCATACGGGGCTAGCCTGGCGCGAACTTTTTCAAAAGAGGCAGATAATGCGGATGCAAAAGGGGCTTTATTTGGAGCTTTGGGCCCCGCAGCCGCTGCATTATATGGAACGGGCGGAGCACTGTTATCTGGTGCAGGATTGGTTGGTGGATTAGGTGCAGGCTTTGCTGCAGCGCTAACTTCTCCTCTTGCTGTTATTGCAGCTCCTATTTTCCTTGTATCTGCATATAAAGCAGATACTGAAGCGGATGCTAATCTTGAAAAGGCTAGAGCATATGAAGCCCAGTGTGAGGCTGAGTGCGAAAAACTTAAGATTCAGAGTGACAAATTTCAGGCAATGCGTGCTCAGTTTTTAATTTATCATGGGCTTATGGATAAGATCGGAACCATATTTGAATACTACATTAAAAAAACTTCCAAAATTATCAATGCCCATCGTAATGTTCTATCTAAACATCAAGTAAAAAGAACAAGAGAGATATTCAACACTAATGAATTGGAGATAATAAAGACCTCATTGAATCTCTTTAATACAGTTAAAACGTTGTGTATGATGAATCTGGTGGTTGAGAATAATGGTGAAGTTGAGGTAAATTCAGACTTTAACGAAAACTTTATTGATGGGGTTCAGACTATTGCTGACAGTCATGCGGACATTCTGAGTTGAAATCAATAACAACAAAAATGTGGTCAGATGAAGACGCGCAGTTTAGGGGGCATTCTTTGAAAAATTTACATATGATAGTTATTTAGTCCTCAAAGGAGGTTGTAAAGAATGCCTTATAGAAATAACGAGTATGAGGACAATCAGTGTACCTTTAACTGTGATAAATGTGGATTGTGCTGTCAGCATCTTCGAGATTTTGGAGATCTGTATCATGATTTGGATGATGGTACTG
>ONFP01000102.1 GCA_900317105.1 uncultured Succinatimonas sp.
ATATATAATTTTATGATGACCATAAATTAGTATAAAGTGATCTGAAATCAAACAGTTACTACTAAAGTTTTATTCAAAAATTTTACTGACCAATGTCTGCTAGATGATCTGATGATTTACCTTTACCGATCTTTTTTATGGTCATCATTATTCTTGAATTTGTTCATCAAAGATCTAATTCAGATTTCATCAATATGATAAAAAGTGCACTGCATAGTTGAGATAATTATATTAAATATAAACAAGTAAAAGTTTTTCTTGAATCTTTTGCACTTGAGGCGTTAGCCATTTCGTGGATAAACTCTAAATTACCACCAAAATCTTCCTGTTGACCAATATCATGCAGAGAGTTTTATGAAAAATTTATTCTTAATACTTGTTTGTTATTATCTGTAAAATCAAAGTCTTTTACCTGAGTTAAATAAAGGATAAGCTTTTTTAGGGCTTATCCTTTATTTAAGTAAGATACTTTATGCATTTATCATCATATAACAAATGAACGATGCGGAGAATAGTATGCCTGAAAAAGCTACCAGAAAAGAAAGGAGCATGAACAGTACTAGTTCCCTATCCTTTCTCAAATCTGCAGCAGTTTCTGCATATGAATATTTATCCATTGAGACTATTCGCCAAGCAGCAGAGCTGATTTCACTCCGTCATTAGGAAGCTTTCCGCCAAAGGCATTATTCTCATAGTTTGTAACATCACCAAAGCAGTCTTTTGCACTTAGATAAAGAATTCCTGGGATTGAATTGTAAGGATAGATTACATCATCCTCATCAAGCTCCTCGATTGTCTTTTTTTTGTCGGCAGCGACTTTAGCTACATCCTCTGGTTTCTTCTCAACAATGTACTGTTTCCATGAGTTGATGATGTAATCATCGGAATAGTTCTCGGTCTGTCTTAACTCCTCATCGGTCATCTTTCTTAATGCCTTCATGTATTGAGAAGCACCAAGAGAACCGAAGTGATAGATACCCATGTATCCACCGTATTTAATGTCTTTAACAACTTTGTTGTCGTCCAGCAGGAAATAAATGTTCTTCTGCACGGTTTTATGCTCGTCATCTGCGGCAATACCTAAAGTCAGAATATCTGCAATGGCATGGCCGGCTGCAGATGCTCCGGAGCGTTCACCGACAAAAGAATAGCCGACAATATCATTACCCTGAACAGTCTTTGCTGCATAAGCTGGAGTTCCGATCAGCTCACGTACATCAGTTAAAGTGGACTGATCTTTAGTAATGAACTTCTCTACCCTGGTTACATCTAACAGTTTCTCATTGCGGGTGGTATGGTGGTTAGTTGCACAGCCGGTTAAAGCAATAACAGAAGCTAAACCAAGAGTTAGAGTAATTTTCTTCAACATATTTTCACATTCCTTAATAGTTATTTGTTACAGGTAATTTCGTTACAGTAGGTGTTTATTAGTAGTTTGGGGTGAGCTGCTATCTTTTCACCGTCCTCCTTATTGATAGTTACGTTTTTGTTTAGGGTAAGCTTTGCGCCTAAGAGCTTATTAAGCTTGTCGTTCAGCATTAAATCGAAATCTGCAGAAGTCTTTTGCTGCTTGTCGGTATCAGCTTCGATGACATAGCGGGAGAAGTTGACGTCGCTTTGAAGATCGTCTTCAGAAAGATCGGTAACACAGTAGGCGTTGGCTGCAGTTCCTTTGGCTGTTCTGCTATATAGGTACTTATATCCAAATACGTAGCCCTCTTTGATATTGCCACTGTTATCAGTCATCAAAGCAATATTCTTGTTGGTCATGGCTACGGCCTCAATGTCATCGTTGAGGACGTTAGCCTTGTTATGTCGCATCTCATTTACAAAGGTTAAAGCTGGGTTATAGCCTTCAAAGGGATAGTTAACCTTATAGCTATATACGTATACGTCACCATCAGCAGTCTTTGATACATATGAAGGTGTTCCCAGAACCTTACGGACTTCACTGATGTTTGTTCCTTCTGCAGCAACTGACTTTAGAGCATAAATATCTCCAAGCAGATGACCTTCACGGTCTGCATTCGGATGAGCACAGCCGGTGATGGTCAGAGCTACGGCCATGGCGGATAGAGCCATGCCTAATCGTTTAATCATATAAAACCTCTAAAACTGTTTCGTTTAGCCTGTCTTAGCTTTATTTCAATGTTGTTGATTGTATAGTTAAGAGCAATGCAGATATCCTCTGTTAAGGGGCTAAAATCGCACCTTTCCAAGGCCACATTGTTTCCAAGACGCATTAAACGCTGTTTTACGAGTTCCTGTTGCTGTTTAAGATGTTCCAGACTAACCATTTGCAGCCTCCTCTGCTTTATAGACAGGAATACCGGTGAGATCTTTCCAATAGTAAGGAGAGCCTTTGCGAACCGGTTTTGAGCAGTTGTTGTCGCTCTGTTCAAAGTGATAGAGCCAATCGGTACATTCACTTATGAGTCGTTCCTCCTCGGCGGGATCAGTAGACTCAAATTCTCCGGTATAGAAGTCCAGAACACGTAATACTTCAAGCTTGCGGGCGTATCGGTATAGGAGTTCAATCTGCTTGCCGCTGAAACCGTAACAGTTTCCGCGCAGAGAGATATGGAGGTTATAGTCAGAACCGTAGTGGGTGAGAATCTCTTTGACTTCTTTTAATAAGGTCTTTTTATCTTTCTTTAAAATAGCCATTTGTAAATCTCCTTGATTAGACCACGAGAGAACGTTCCAGATAATCCTGATTGACAGCAGCTCCCTGTTCCTCTTTAAAGAGCTTAAAGGCGGTAGATAGATGGGAATTACCAGAGGAAAGTGTCAGGCTGTCGCTGTCAAATTCTGTAGTTTCATTAGTCATGACAGCTATCTCCCAATAGGACAGTCCCTTGAGGAAATCTTTTGCGACTTTTACTTCATAGCTGTTTGTAGTCCATGGATAATCCTTAAAGACAACGCAGACAAGGTCTGATTCGGAATCGTCGTTATGAATGATTCCTTTAAAGGAGAACTGTTTTGCCTTCTTATGCCACAAAGCCTTACCAAAAGCCTGAAAGAAGTCAAAAGGCTCCCATTTCTCGTATGTTCTGTAATCTTCAGCTCTGACCATTACGTAGACTAAATTTGACTGCTCCATATACATATCCTTGTGTTAAAGATTATCTTTAAATTTACTCTAGCACGTGTAATGTAACATTACAATATATAATGTAACGTTATATGTTATAATAAACACAAAATATATATAACGCACTGTATTTAAAGAGATTTTTTATCTAAAAAAGGAGGTAATCCTATATGTCCATTTAGTTGGCCTAACTCAAAAAATTAGGAACGCAGTATCTGATGTTTTAGAAGAATTATTTAATGTATTTGATTGTTCTTTTTGAAATATGACTGCATAAATGCTATCATTTATATGAGATCATCGGTGAATTTAAATGTTCAAAAATCGTTTTTTACAGAGATTGCAAAGGTGATTCGGAAGTAGAGGCTTTTCTTGACAAACTAGCAGAACAAGCCACTGTTAGTAAGGATGCAAGAATTCAACTTAAACAAGTCTCTTTGTGTATTCAGCTTCTTTCTGAACTTGGTACAAGAATTGGGGAAAAGATAACAAAACACATTGACGATGGGATTTGGGAATTAAGACCCGGCAAAAATCGTGTCTTGTATTTTTATTTTCAAGATGACACTTTTGTTTTACTCCATTCTTTTAGAAAGAAAACTCAAAAAACCCCCAAGAAAGAGATAGATAAAGCTAAACGTGAAAGAGCAGATTGGATTGAAAGACAGGAGTAATTAGTATGGACGATTGGATAAAATATAAAAACCGTATCAAAACGACTAAGCCTGAATTAGCAAAAGATCTTGAAGAAGTTGAAGAACTTTCAACTATAGTGGGATCTATGATAAAACAGCGCCATGAAATGGGGCTCTCTCAAAGAGAACTTGCAGAGTTGTGTGCTATTCCTCAGTCCTCTATTGCAAGGATCGAGGCAGGAATAACTTCTCCAAACCTTTCAACTTTACTGAAGATCTTCAATAAACTTGGATTAAAGTTATCTGTCACTCCTATGCTAAACACGGCTAGAAGTTAAGCTGTGTATTACCGCATCTGATTAGAAACTACTGATGCGGTATCATTTTTTTTACCTAAATATTCTTCTGTAGAAAGCTTAAATATGTATCGATAGCTTCACGCTCCTTTGGTGTAGCGTATTCCTTCTGGGCTTCCATCAGTAAGCGTATGACCTTGAAGGCAGTCTTAATATCTGCTTTTGCTTCCTTGTCATCAATAGTGTTGTAGGTATTTTTAGCAAAGTTAGATGGCTTGCTTACCTCGTTTACAAGGTTTCTGAAGCTTTCAGTAATTACTTCTTTATAAGAGTCGGATAATGTCAGTGTTCCGTTCAGGATACGGAGAATGTAATTATTGTTGTTATTGCCGTTCTCAAGCCAGAAATCATGTGCGGTAATGTTGAACAGGGCCAGGAATGCAGCAATCACATCCGGCTCAATTCTGTTTTCCTTAAGAGCTACAAGGTTTTCTTCTTTGGTTGGCTTTTTTGGAGACTTCTTTCTATGCTCTTGAGACTGTTTTAACTGCTGAACTTCTGCTTTTAGCTTATTGATTTCGTCTTCAAGCTGCTTGGAATCTTTGCTCATAGAATCAACCTTCCAGAATGGATATAAAAATAACTCATAATTACAGTATAACATTTGTAATTACAGTATACAAATTTTGAAACAATCAAAAAAAAGCCTCGAAGTGCATTTCTGCAGATCGAGGTCTTCTTATTCCTGGTTATAAACCGTATGAGCAATAGGAGTTTCAACCCTAACCTCCGTACACCCTAGTTTTAAACTAGGGTGATTATTCTCACAAATCTCCTAAATATTCTTTTTATTCCACTGTTTTTTAAGATTTTTTCTTTATCTATTTCTATTTTTGTTATATCATAGTCCATAATATATTTTAATAGACTATTTATATGACAGACACTCCTGATATCAAATGGAATTACTCCAGCTATACCGACAAAATGGGTAGAACCTACATCATCTCTTATTACAATAAATGGGACACTGTTAAGAAACAGTCTCGAGTTGCCAAAAGAGTCCATGTCGGCAGACTTAATGCTGATACCGGTGAAGTTTCTCTAAGTAAAGCCTTCCTTGAGGAACATCCTGAATATATCTGTGAATCTGTCTTTTATGAGAATAACCAGCTGGTGGTCAGGTCTGATGAAGATGCTCAGGAAATCAAGAAAGAAGCAGAAATTGATTTATCCTGGAGATGTGACTGTATTTCCTTTGGCTTAACCTATACCTTATGGGAGATGGCAAAGAAACAGGCAATAATAAGTTCATTAAAAGCTGTTTTCGGTGATGATGGTGTTGAGTTTCTCAGACTTGGTATTTACGAACTCTGTTCTCACGGTATGGCTATGCATAACTATGAGGACTGGCTTTCCATGTATTACCTTCCTGA
>ONFP01000115.1 GCA_900317105.1 uncultured Succinatimonas sp.
TCAAGTCCATTATTCTTGTAATATTCGGCCTTTGCCTTGTACATTCTCTCATCAGCAAGCTTTGCAAGTTCATCTATGTTTGCATCAGGATAATCTACCCGGCAGGCATGGCCAGCCGAAATAGACATATTCTTTACAAGTTTGCCCTGCCATTGTCCAACATGACTATAGAATTCTCTTTCGCCAACGGCATATTCTTCAGGAGTTAAGCAAAACATACCAACAAATTCATCTCCTCCAGTACGGAAAATTTTACCATTTTGCCCCTGCAGCGGTTTAAGTTTGTTGGCAATACCGGCAAATCCATAAATAAGTTCATCTCCAGCCGCATGACCGAGAGTATCATTAACCTGCTTGAGCTGATTTATATCATACATAGTGAACACCAGATTGTCAGGAATTGGATTTCTGCGATAATATTCAAGTTGTGCCTCGTATGCTCTTCGATTCAGGAATCCGGTCATATCATCTGTAACTGAACGCAGGAATAACACCTGTTCCTGCTGCTTACGTTCATCAATTACCTGTGTTGAGAACAGTACGACGGTTGGACAGCTTTCATTGTCAGTTTCTACAGCAATAAAGTTGGCAATAAACCAACCTGTATGTTGTCCAACGAACTCAGAGGATAGAGTCTTAATACCTCTCATACGTTCACTAATAGTCGTGAGATCAGTAAACTCTAAGGCACTGTCACGATATTGAGGAACAATGACGTTCTCCATAATAAGCCGCATTTTTTCAGCTGCAGAGATTTTTTTATCCAAAAATTCCTTTAACTCGCCACCTGAAGAGTATTCTGTTATTGTTCCGGTTTTAAGATTAATCAGATGCATAGAATAATACATATCAGCAAGGGACTTCAGAATTCTTAGCTGTTCCGATTTTACTGCATCCGCTGCTTTTAGATTTTCCTCGAGTTTTTTCTTGTCATCGATATCAATAAAGAAACCAACAATAGATATTGGTGATCCATCTTCTCTTCTGGCAATTCTTCCTGCCGCATGGAACCAGCGATATCCTCGGTTATGGGTTAGAAATTTGTATTCAGTATCATAAATTGTTCTATTGGTATAATCTTTCACAGCGTTCCAATACTGATTAACCACTCTTTCCCTATCATCTGGATGAAGTCTGTCCTCGAAGGAACTGAATTCGTTAGGAAAGTCTGATTCATCCTTATACCCAATCATACGTCGAAAAACCTGACTCCATTTTACAGAAGTCATTTCACCGTTCTGGTTGAAAGTCATATTCCAGGCTCCAGAACCAAGTGCTTCCTGAAGAAGATCTACCTCATTAACCATCTCTGATTCGTTATAATTATTAGATTCCATGATCACAGATACCTTCTTTTAGCTGATTCATGATTTATACAAACAGTAACACTTCTCTATATTTTAAATATAACACTGATTTATATTCTGATATCGTTCGCATCTCAGTATATTTAAGGTATTTAAATCTGAATTATAGAGAAAACAGGTAAACACCTGAAAAAAGAGCTTTCTCTTCTATAAGAGAGGAACGAAAAGAGATTTAAGAGCGCAGGAAACATATGCTTCCCGCGCAACTGCTACTGAGTTTTCTGTAGCATGAAGGTCTGGTATTCAAGATCAGAGAACTGTCTGTCAACAAGGAACAGACCAGTGATGGTACAAAGCAGCATTGAGAATGCAAAGCCGTATCCATAATACACAGGACCAAGATCAATACTGATGTATGAGAACAGGAAGTTTGAAGAAACCATGACTGCAGTCAGGAGCAGAGCTCCGTATCTCTTATCCAGGTAATACATGACATTTAGAAGAGACATCACAAGAACCTGAAGACTTACACCAACAAGATCAATATAGAAAAGATTCAGATAAATAAGATCGATGCCAAAGGCTGATAGAATATCCTTAGCAAAAACCAGCAGCAGAGCCAGAGTTATACCCTGAACCTTGAAAATCTTATAAAGACACTTTCTGCAGGACTCGATCATCTGATCCTTGTATAGAGTAATAGTGCTTAGAGAACCACCCTCTCTTACGGAATTATAGAATTTAAAACAGTTCTCTGTAAAATCTGTCTCAATTCTCATAATAAATACCGCCATTCCAGGAACTACAGCTAGATAAGCTAGGAAGATTGGAAGATCGTAAATATAAGAGGCTCTCATTACATCTATCTGAGCATATGAAGTCTCATTTCTGAACCAGAATACGAATTTATCAGCCCATACTCCAAGGTTATAGAACAGACCACAGAATACAAGTGAAACATAAACCTTATGAGGATTTAAGAAATCAAATCTGATAAAGCAGAAACCAGGCATCGAGCGCACTACCTGAAGCAGGAAGGCAAATGTAAGAATACCCTGTGATACACAGAATATAAACTCAAGACCTAAAAGACCAAAAGGAGGTATTGACCAGGCAAGAAAAACCATGAGACCGTAACCGGCAAACATGGTTATAACAATACGGTAATACTCCTTCATACCAGACAGGAAGATAATCACAATCCACTGATTGGTCAGAAGTACAAAAGAGGCCAGCATACAGATTCTTACAGAAAAATCGATGCTTGGAAGAAAATTTAACAGTAAAAATCCTACCGCTCCTGATACTGCTGTTAAAAACAGCATAGCTCCGAACAGGTTAGGAATAATTCGGTTATCCTCTCCCCTGAATTCACAGTCAGCCACGAATCTTGAGAAAAGGATCTGGAAAAATCCACTTAGTATAAGCGACCCTGCCATCATATACGTTACCGAGATCAGAAACTGAATAATCAGAACTGACGGATAGATAACATCTATACTGATGATACCAATAATCATCAGAGCCATGATTGACAGTACCCAAGGGCCAGAACTTACAATTGAAGCTATACCGTAAGCCTGTATTACTGAAGTTAGGGAATCCTTTTTAAGGATCTTCCTTAACTCAAAGCCTATTCCCGCCATCTATACCCTCTTGATAAAGTTTTCTGTAGGAATCAAACATCATTGATTCTTCATAATGTTTCAACACACGCTCGCGACCAATGTCACCGGTTTCACGCCATAACTTATCGTCACTCAGGAAATGGTCAATCATTTCTACACCCTGAGCAGGATTTGCTATTGATATGACTTCACCTGCATGACCAAGATTTGGAGACTCGTTCTTTGCACCATATAGGATCTCAGAACAGGCTCCAACATCGGTTGCAATACAAGGAATACCACTTGCCATAGCTTCAAGCAGAACCAGAGGCTGGGCTTCAGAAATTGAAGTCAGCATCATAATTCCAATCTGAGGCATAATTTTGGCCACATTCTGGTTTCCAGTGAATTTTACATGCTCCTGAAGCCCTAGACTCTGTACCAGATTCTCACACTCTGACACATACTTTGGATCCTCTTCCTTAGGACCAACTACCCAACCTTGAAGATCCGGGTACAGCTCCAATGCACCTCTGATGGTACGGATAAAGGTTTTAACATCCTTAATTGAAACAACTCTTCCAACCAGAGCAACTACATGAGGAGGAGTCTGGGGTCTAAGCTTGTAAGCTTCCTCAAAGCGATTGGTCTTAATACCGTTAACCACAACTACGGTCTTATTTTCCGGAGCTCCATCAATTACCTGACGAAGTCTGTTTCCTTCAAACAAAGCAGTGATTCTGTACGCTTCCTGATATGCTGACTTACCCATCTGCACAAAGAAATTGATCCAGATCCTGCGGATTAGATCCATACCTGAATGCATGGATATATCCAATGAGTCACTTTTACTCTTAATCCAGGTTGCAAGTGACAGGTCAATCTTTCGCTCTTTTGTATAGATACCGTGCTCTGTCAGAAGGAAAGGCACGTTATTGGAGGCGTGAGCAAGCGCACCAAGGAAACCGGCATAACCTGTTGATATTGAGTGATAGCATTTAGCTTTAGGAAGATGAGCCGCAATTCTGCAGAGCTCAATTAGAGGCTGGTATAAGGTTCTGTATGTCCAGAAATAGTCCACAAATGAACCTTCAGCATCAATTGCATCATAACGCTCTGTGAGAATATCCCAGGAGTCTCTGCTATACAGAAGATCATTAATAGCATAAGGATCAGTACCTATAGCGTTGGCAAAGTCTCTTAATACTTCATGAGGAATAGGCTTTTCAGGGTTATCAAAGGAACTGATAACCTCTCTCCATAGGCCAAAGTCCTTGTTATTGGCTTTCTTAGGCATCTTCTTTGACAGATTCTTATCGTCAGGAAGAATATAGTGCATTTCCATGCCAACAACATTTGAAGGAAGCTCATAGGCCATTTGCTTGTAAGCGCTTCTCTGACCACCAATGAACACCAGATAGAATGTGTATTGTGGCATATTGCTGATAATCTGATGTACCCAGGAGGAAACACCGCCGCGAACAAACGGATAGGTTCCCTCAAGCATCATGCAGATATCAGACTTTGCGCCTACATTAAAGCTAGCATCTTTCTTCATCAGCTCTTTGTAGACTTCACTAACACTCTTTTTTTCTTCACTATTTGGCATTTAACCAATACTCCCTGATGTGAGAAAGTTTTGAGCCTTCAGAGGTATAAAGAGAGCTCAGGTATGTTTTTACAGAAGCATAGTCTCGCATTCTGAAATTCTGAAAGCGCATTCAGCCAGATATGTATTTACCTGAGAATCCAGCATCTTTGCATTTTTTGCTTTCTGAAGCGCAATCATAGCTGGCTCAATTTCGTTAAGCTCAAGCTGAATTCGACCTAAAAGCAGCTCAAAATTGCCTCTATCTTCAATTTGAATAGCTTTCTGACACCATTTTTTGGCGTTGTTAAGATAGTGCTTAACCAGAACTGTATCGGCAATTCCAAGATAGCAGATTTCCCAGAACTGCTGGGCAATATCGTAGGCAATATCTGCGGAATTGTTTTCCTCGAAAGAGTCCTCAAGTCTCTTAATATTGTCGGTAATATCCTGCTCAATAGGGTCAAGCTGAGAATATGCCATGAGACGAACATCATCGGCAGGATCTCTTAAGGCAATCTTATAAAAGGATATTCTCTGATCTCGTGGCAGATGAGATACAGAGGAAATAGCCTCTACTCGTCTATCTGTGTCAGGTGCATTTAAAAGAATATCCTGCAGAGCGCCGGTACCCAGCTTGGTATACATCATGTCACGTGGATGTGAAGGCAGCTCTTCCCTTGGATTGTGAATCCACATAACCTCATCCTTTTTTCTTGGAAGGTTCATGGCCACAACCACACATACAAACAGTCCGACAAAGCCGACAACAGGAAGGAACATGCACATCAGGAACATGAAGCCCACAGCAAGATAAGGGTTCTGTGATTCTCTCATTTTAGGAGGCAGCATCATATACATGGCATAAGATGCACTTATACTTGCAATAAAATGAAAAAGTGAGAATACCAGAAGTCTCCTGTAGAGCTCGGCATCTGAAAAAGCGTAAACAGCAGCGCTTATATCACTAATCAGGCTTAAAACAATAAGAAAAATCGTCATCTTTTAAATCCAGTTTTTTAAGCTCTGAAATCAACTGTTCATTTTCGACTGATACATCCAGAGGACCGGTAAAATCAAGCTTGATTGCACCATCTGACTCTCTGGTCATAAGACGATCAACTCGGTCAATGTACAGCTGAGCCTGTAGTTTTGATGTTAGAGGCAGCAGCACAACAAGAATTGTTTCGTCATCATTATTTTTGCGTTTCCAGTAGATATCGGCACCACGACGAAGAGAAATAGTCTTGTCAAAAAGAGCTAGAGCTGCATCTGTATAACCTTTACAGAAAACAATACTGCTGTTCTGTCCGTGGAACTTGTTCTCATCAAGAGCCTTCTTAAGATAGCTTAAGAACAGATCCTTTTCTGAAGTCTGAATTACAGGAGCAATTACACCTGTAGACATCATATCAGCGGCATAGGCACTGACCAGATTTAAAATTGCAATATTCTGAGAGGTCAGAGTAAAGAACTTAACCTGAGAAACCACAACACAGGCATGCATAACACCGGCAGTATCAACTAATGGAATACACAGCTGATACTTTAGGGTTGAATCTGTCTCGTACAAATTAATAGGAGATAAAAGTTCCCTGCTCTCCAGCATGTCTTTTACCATACTGTCTTTTAAATCAAGATCTTCCATCTTACCGATTGAAGCAAGAGCCTTTGGATCAATTTTTCCATTTTCAACTCTATAGAGTCCAGCCTCTTCCATAACTACAATCGAAGCTAAAAGTTTCAGAACATGAGGGGCTAAGGTAGTTATTCTGTCGTGCTGATTTACCCCAAGTATTGGATATCTTTCGTTGAGTTTTTCAAGTTCACTGATACTTGAACGAAGACTTACCACCTGTCCAGCCATTCTCTGTTCTAACTGATCATGAGAGGAACGAAGCATGAAATAGTTTTGAGTAAACAGAGACAGTTTCTTTTTCATGAATGCATAATCAAGGTCATTGCGGTGAAGTCTTTCTTCCCAGACATCACGAAACTCTCCTGCAATCATGTTAACAACCAGCATGCCTACTGCCTGATAGTATGAAAAATAATCAGTGATATTGTGATATTTAAAAAATGACAGTG